>NZ_JANIID010000007.1:0-282193 GCF_024519335.1 Streptomyces telluris | reverse complement strand
CCCCCCCCCCGCGGGGGGGGGGCGCCCGCCACACGTGCGTCGTGCGCGAGGTCAGTCGTTGGCGACGACCGGGTAGCGCGGCGTGCCCTCTTCCATCTGCTTCAGGGCGTCCTTGCGGTCGCGCTTGGAGAGGCGGTCGATGTAGAGCCGGCCGTAGAGGTGGTCGGTCTCGTGCTGCAGGCAGCGTGCGAAGTAGCCCGTGCCCTGGACGCGGATGGGGTTGCCCTGGGCGTCCTGGCCGCTGACGACCGCGTAGTCGGGGCGGGCGAGGGAGGCGTAGGCGGTGGGGACGGAGAGGCAGCCCTCGTTGGAGTCGTCCAGGATCCGGCGGTCGGCCGGGAGGTCCTCCAGGACGGGGTTGCACACGGTGCCCACGTGGCGGACGCCCTCGTCGTCCATGCAGTCGTAGACGAAGACCTTGAGGTCGACGCCGATCTGGTTGGCGGCGAGGCCCACGCCCTCCGCGGTGCGCTGGCTCGCGAACATGTCGTCGATCAGCTGCGCGAGCTCGGCGTCGAACGAGGTGACGTCCTTGCACTCGCGGTGCAGGACGGGGTTGCCGACCACGGTGATCGGGCGGGACGTGCCGCGCTCGCGGTGCGCGAGCTCGCGCTCCTCGCAGTCCTCGGTGTCCACGATGAACTCGTCGTCCACCGGCTGGTCGGTCTCTTGCTGCGACTGCTGCGACTGCGACATGTCCGCCGTTATGCCTCTCTCAAAACCCAAAAGGATGCCTATACAGGGTAAGGGGCCCCCTCGGGGGCGTCAGCAGACCTCTTCCAGATCACGCCACTCGCGTGTGTCGGGGCTGTCCGCGACCCAGCCGTCCAGCAGGCCCCGCACCAGCCCGGCGGGGGCGGCGATGCCGCACTCGCGCTCGGGCACCCACAGGGAGCCGGAGCCGGCCGTGCGGTGCCCGAGGGGGCCGGGGTGGCCGGGCTCGCTGTGGTCGTGCGGGTCGAGGTGCTCGCCGTTGCCCTCGTCGCTGGGCATGCGGCTCTCGGAGCACGTGCGGCACAGCAGGCGCACGGACGAGGACCAGTCCTCGGCGGCGAAGCCGGCGTCGGCCGCGAGGCGCTCCAGGGCGTCCCGGTCGGCCTCCGTGGCGGCCTCCAGCAGCACGACCCACGTCGGCACGGGCGAGGGTGCCCACAGTTCGATCTCGTCGAAGACGGGATAGGAGGGCCCGGCGGCGGTGACGCGCTCGCCGTGCGGGACGCCGTCGTGCAGCACGACCTCGCCCCAGCGGCGCCCCGAGGAGGGCAGCGGGATGGAGAGGACCTCCATGCGGGCCGGGTCGAGCCTGCGGCCCCAGACGACCTCCGCCTCGCCCTCGGGCGAGAGTCTGACGGCCGCGCTGCCCAGCTCCATGCCGACGGGCTCGCCGGCCGGGGTGCCCTCGCCGGGGACCCGCAGGCCGTACGCCTGCCAGGCGCGGCGGGCCAGGGGCCAGTCCTGCAGGGCGGTGGCGGCGATGCCCACGTTCCACCAGTCCGGGGCGCCGGCCTCGCGGTCCAGGAGCGCCACGGCGCGCAGCCCCGCGGCGCGGGCCTGCTCCCAGTCGTGGCGGAACTTGTGCAGCAGCGCCAGGTTGAACCACGACTCCGAGAGCCACGGCTCCATGTCCGCCGCGCGCGTCAGCAACGCGCCCGCGTCCTCGTACCGGCCGTCGCCGATGAGCGTGAAGGCACGGTCGGTGGCCTGCCGCCACGAGGCGGAAGGCCGGTGCCGTACCTTGCCGAAGATCCTCACGATTCCCGCCTGCCGGTTTCTGCGTGCGACCACGCCGGATGACCCAGGTGAAGGCCGCCGTCCTCCCTGACGACAACCTGCCACATCTCACTCGCTCCGGGAAGTCGCGACCGATCCGCCTCCGTGCCGGAGGCGGCGCGCCCGACGCCCCCCCGTCGTCTCCGTGGTTTCCCCGTCTTTCTCTGTCGTCTTCTCCTCTTCGCATCCAACCATGCCCCTTTGGACGCCCGCTCATTACCCGTGGGTTCACCGCGGTACTCCCGCTTTGACCGGACTCTTACCCCTGGTCCGGCCCCGGTCCACCCCCGCCGCGCCCCGGCTCCGCTCCCCCGCCGCCGCCCCCGCGCGCGAGCACCCTGGCCAGGGCCGCCACGACCTGCGGGTCGTGTTCGCGGGCGGTGTCGAGGCGCAGCCGCTCCAGGGCGCACAGGGGCCCGCAGCCGGTCCGGCCCACGTGGTCCTCGAAGGCGTTGACGGTGCGGACGACGCGGGCGGCGAGCGGCTGCTCGCGGTAGGGGTCCGCCTGCCGCTCCACGACGACGGCGACGTCGGAGGGCACCCCGGTCTGGCGGACCACGGCCCCGCCCAGGAGGGCGATGCGGCGGCGCTGCTCGGGGGGCAGCGGCTCCGTGGCCCCGGCCGGGACGGGGTCGAGGAGGGAGAGCTGGCCGATGTCGTGCATCAGCGCCGCGTACTCCAGAACGGTGAGGTCCGTCTCGGACAGGCCGAGCTCGCGTCCCGCGGCTCTGCTGAGGGCGGCGACGCGGCGGGCGTGCCCGGCCGGGGTGTGGCCGGCGATCTCCGTGGAGCGGGCGAGGGAGGCGATGGTCTGGTGGTACGTGGCCCGTACGGCGGTGTAGCGGTGGAAGGAGAGCTGGGTGAGCAGCAGGGGCAGGCAGAAGACCGGCAGGGCCCACAGTCCGGCGACGCCCACGGCGAGGGCCATGACGGCGCCGGTGGCGCAGATCGCGGTGCCGATGCCGGCGAGGGCGCGCAGCTCGTCGCGGAGGACGGGCCCGTAGGGGTCGCCGGTGCGGGCGCGGGTGAGGACCGCGGCGAGCACGGCGTCGAAGAGGGTGGTCAGCGCGAGGACGAGGAGCAGGACGAAGGCGTAGGCGGGGCCGTGGCCGGGCCAGCGGTCGAGGACGCCGGAGTGGTGCAGGGGCTGGAAGCAGAGGGCGGCGAAGCCGGTGGTGAGCAGGCGGCGGGCGAGGTGGTCGCGGGTGGGCGGGCGGCCGACCGCCCCGGCGAGGGTCGCGGCGAGCACGACGGCGACGACCTGCGGGGCGCAGTGCGCGGTGGGCCGGCCGCCGATCTCCCCGAGCAGGGCGTAGGAGAGGGCTCCGGCGGCGCCGACGGGGGCGGTCTGGCGGTCGCCGGGGCCGGTCGTGGGGCGGCGGCGCCGGGCGGCCTCGCCGACGGCGATCAGGAGGGCGTAGGCGAGGGCGACCCGCGGCTGGGCGACGCCGTGCCAGGCGGTGCGGGCCAGGGCGGCCAGGGAGAGCGCCACGGCCGCGGCGTGCACGCTCCGTATCAGCATCGGGTCACCGCGTCCCGTCACCCCTCACCTCCCGGGTGGCCGGCCCCGGTGACCGGCCGGCGGGAAGAAGGGACGTTTCCGCTGGGCGGAGTTGCACTCTCCGTAGCCTCCGAGGTCACTGTCGAATGCCATCCGTGACGGTCGAGGGCCGCGGACAGGGCCGCGACCATACGAGGGTCGAACTGGCTTCCCGCGCAGCGGTGGAGCTCGGCGAGGGCGGCCGGTACGGGACGGGCCCGGCTGTAACTGCGCGTGGAGGTCATGGCGTCGAACGCGTCGGCGACGGCCACGATGCGGGCGAACAAGGGGATCTGAGGGCCCATCAGACCGTAGGGATAGCCGCTGCCGTCCAGGCGCTCGTGGTGGTGCAGGATCGCGGCCCGCGCCTCGTCCAGGAAGCCGATGCCGCGCACCATCTCGTGCCCGTACTCCGGGTGCAGCTCGATGACGCGCCGCTCCTCCGGGGTGAGCGGCCCGTCCTTGCGCAGCAGGCGGGTGGGGACGCCGAGCTTGCCGACGTCGTGCAGGATGCCCGCGAAGCGCAGCGCCTCCAGCCGCTCCCCGGCCATGCCGAGCTCGCGGCCGATGAGCACCGAGGCGCGCCCCACGCGCTCGCTGTGGCCGCGGGTGTACTGGTCCTTGAGGTCGACGGCCTGGACGAGCGCGCGGATGGTCGCCTGGTGGGCGGCCCGCTCGCGCTCGCAGCGGTCCAGGAACCAGGATGAGACGGACATCGGCAGCAGGATGAGCAGCGCCGTGGCCGGGCCGTAGGCGCTGTGCCAGAGGGCCGCGGTCAGCAGCCCGATGGGGCCGTGCACGAGGGCCGGCAGCAGCGGGCCGGGCAGCAGGAGCCCGCTCCACGCGGCGCGCGGGCGGCGGCGCTCGGCGGCCACGCGGACGGCGCCGTCGAGGGCTGCGGCGACGAGCGAGAGGACGAGGGCCGCGGCGAGGGCGGGCGGCAGGGCGGAGGGGAAGTCCGCGGGGGCCACCGGGGGGAAGCCCGCTCCCGGAGCGGCGGGCGGCGCCGTGGCCGGGGCCGTGAGGGCGAAGACGTGGGAGGCCGCGCAGGTGGCCAGCGAGAGCTGGGCGGCGTGCCACAGCCGCCGGACCCACGCCGGGCGCTGCTCGACGCGGCCGGCGAGCGCGCCCGGGACGGCCACGAGCCCCGCGGCGGCGGGCGGCAGCAGGAACGCCCCGGCGAGCAGGACGGGCAGGGTCAGGGTGCGGCGCGGCAGGCGCTCGCAGACGGCGCAGACCGCGGCCAGGAGGGCCACCGCGCCCCAGGGGACGCCGTGGGCGGACCGCAGGGCGGGGGCTGCGCACAGGGCGGCGGCGAGGGCGGCGCACAGGACACAGGCGCGCGCTGCCGCCGGAAGTGCCCCCATGGTGCGTCCTCCCGTCCCTGAGGTGCCGGCATGCTTGCCGTCAGGAAGGGGAGAATAGGGTTCGGCGCGGCCGGGGAACGGCGCATTCGGGGATTGCCCCACGCGAACCGACCAGATGCACACCTTCGGGTGATAATCCCCGCCGGGCGGCATGCCGGGCCCGGGCCGCATCAGGCCCGGAAGGGCTACGCGCATCAGGCCCGGAAGGGCTACGCAGAGGGACGCGGAGGAACTACGCGAACGGACGCGGACCGCGCGGTGCGGGCACCGCGCCCGCGTCTACCGCGCCCGCTTCTACTCCTGTGCCGTGGCGCCCAGGGGGCCCGCACCGGCGGAGCCGCCCGACGCGCTGCGGACGCCCCGGTCGCTCCGGTCGCCCTGCGTCAGGGCGGCGGCCTCCGCCGCCCTGGCCTCGGCCACGACGTCCTGGTCGGGCACGGACTGCCCGGCGCGGATCAGCTCGATCCGGCCCATCACCTTCGAGCGCAGGTCGGCGGGCACGTCGTCATGCCCGCAGCAGCGCTTGACCAGCTTCTTCACCGCCTGTTCCAGGCCGTATTTCTCCAGGCACGGGGAGCACTCGTCGATGTGCACCTCGAACTTGGCGCAGTCCCCGTCGGGCATCTCGTGGTCGAGGAACTCGTAGAGGTGGTCGAGGACCTCGGAGCAGTCCGTCTCGTGCGGGTCTCCGCAGCTCATGAGTCCGAGCCTTTCCGGTTGTGCGACTCGTCGGAGCCGTTCGGCGCGGGGGCCGCCCCGGCCGGGACGAGACCCCGCTCACGGGCGTAGTCCTCCAGCATTCCGCGCAGCTGGCGGCGGCCCCGGTGGAGCCGGGACATGACCGTGCCGATGGGCGTACCCATGATGTCCGCGATCTCCTTGTACGCAAAGCCCTCGACGTCCGCGAGGTAGACCGCTATCCGGAATTCCTCGGGGATGGCCTGGAGGGCCTCCTTGACATCGGAGTCCGGAAGGTGGTCCAGCGCCTGGGACTCGGCGGAGCGCAGGCCGGTCGACATGTGCGACTCGGCACGGGCCAGCTGCCAGTCCTCGATCTCCTCCGACGCGCTGCGCAGCGGCTCGCGCTGCTTCTTGCGGTAGGAGTTGATGAAGGTGTTGGTCAGGATGCGGTACAGCCACGCCTTGAGGTTCGTGCCGTCGCGGAACTGGTGGAAGGACGCGTACGCCTTGGCATAGGTCTCCTGCACCAGGTCCTCCGCGTCCGCCGGGTTGCGCGTCATGCGCAGGGCCGCGGAGTACATCTGGTCGAGGAAGGTGAGGGCGTCGCGCTCGAACCGGGCGTTGCGCTCGGCGGCGCTCTCCGCGCCGGCGGCCCCGCCCGTGGCGGCGGCGTTCTCGGTGGCGCTCTTCATGCCCGTGGCCCCGGTGTCTTCGGTCCCCTCGTCGGTCCCAGTGACCGGACCCACCTCCTCCAACACGACGGCAGGACCGGATGCGGACCCGCTCGAATCGGAGAATAGACGACGATCCCGCCCGTCCGCCGCTCCAGCCGGGGCGGGCTGCGCCACATGCAGTGCCGCCCACCCCAGGTCAGCGGTCTGCGGGCGGGACAGGCAGGCGGTCGAACCCATGCGGCGAGCTCCTATTCCTCGGTCGGCCAGTGGCCACCGGTCCAGTAGCTGATGACGACTGGCACAACAGCGCCCGGGCGCGGGGCATTCCCGGAATCCTCCGGAATTCAACGGCTCTTTCGGAATGCGGAATTCCGGAGAGACGGCGGATGTATCGCGGGGCCCGGCTTCCTTACGGGCTCCGGCGGATCCGGCTGCCTTACGGGCCCGGCGGATCCGGCTGCCTTACGGGCCCGGCGGATCCGGCTTCCTTGCGGGCCCGGCGGATCCGGCTGCCGCGCCGGCGGCTTCAGCCGTCGGCGCCGGCGCCGACGCCCTCCAGCCAGCCGGCCACGGCCTCCGTGAGGCCGGCCAGGGCCTCCTCCTGCCCGACGTCCGCCTTCTTCGGCACGGCGAAGCCGTGGTCCCCGTGCGGCACGGGGACCGGGCGGGTGCCGGCCGGGAACTCCTCGGGGCGGCCGAACGGGTCCTTGGCGCCCTGGACGACGAGGGTGGGCAGGCCGGCGCCGGTCAGCTCGTCCGCGCGGGACTTCTCCGGCTTGCCCGGCGGGTGGAGCGGGAAGCTCAGGGCGAGCACGGCGACGGCACCGAGGCCGGCCGCGGTGCGGCAGGCGACGCGGGCGCCCGCGCTGCGGCCGCCGGCCACGACCGGGTGCCCGGGCTTCCGCAGCGCCGGCCACAAGGCCGTCCAGGCGGCGTCCAGCGTCTTCGGCGCCGGGGCGACCTTCTTGCCGGCGACGCGCCAGGGCTGCTCCACCAGGGCGACGGTGACGCCGCGGGCGGGCAGCGCGGCGGCGAGGGCCTGCAGGTCGCGGGCCTCGACGCCACCGCCGGCGCCGTGGCCGAGGGCGAGCACGAGGCGCGCCTGCGGGGCGGGGTACCAGTGGATCCGGGCGTCGCCCGCGGGGGTGGGAACGGTCTCGATCACCCGTCCATCTTCGTCCACCGCGCCCGGAAACCCCTCGGCCCCGGAACCCCGTGCAGCGCTCGATCCCCCGGACGATCCCTCAGAACAGCGTCGCTTCCTCCGGCGCGTCCAGTTCCTTCAGGAGCTCGGGGCCGTTCTTGCGGACGTCGCTGACCGCGGTCGCGACCGGGTAGGCGCGGACGGATCCCGCGGGCGGCGGGGCGAGCAGGGCGCGCAGCTCCTCCACGTCCGTGCACGCCGGGTCCAGCCAGGCGTCCCACCGGTCGGGCGGCAGCACCAGCGGCATCCGGGGGTGGATCTCGGCCAGGGAGCGGGGCCCGCCGCCGTCCGGGGCCGCGTCCCCCTCCGCGGAGGCGAACGGCGCGGGCTCGGCCTCCGTCGTGATCACCGTGCAGGTGGCCCACCAGGCATGGGGGTGGTCGGGCGGCAGCGCCGGGTCGCGCCAGAACTCGTACAGCCCGGCCATCGCCATGACCGAGCCGTCGGCCGAGGTGACGAAGTAGGGCTGCTTCCGGGTCCTCTTCCTACGGCCCTGCTCCTCCAGCTCCCGCTCGGCCGCACCGGTGACCCACTCGTAGTATCCGTCGGCGGGTATCAGACAGCGGCGCCTCTCGAAGGCCTGCCGGTAGGACGGCTTCTCGTGGACGGTCTCGGACCGGGCGTTGATCATCTTCGCGGCGCCCTCGGGCGACTTCGCCCACGGCGGGACCAGCCCCCAGCGCAGCGGGCGCAGCTGGCGAACCGGACGCCGGTCGGCTGCGTCTTTCAGAGGACGTTCGAGCACCGCGTGGACGCTCTTCGTCGGGGCCACGTTCCAGTCCGGAGCGAGGGCCTCCGCCGGCTCCCACTTCCCGATGCCGAAGAGCCCCACGAGATCCTCGGGCTCCCGGCTCGCCGCATATCGACCGCACATGTTCGCCAACCCTGCCACGGACCCACGAGGAGCCGCGCACAAATGGACAGCACCGAAGCCACCGCCCTGTGGGACCGCGTGGTGGGGACCCAGCCCGCGCCCTCCGTGTGGCTGGTGGCCGCCACGGGGCTCGTCGCCCTCGCGGCGGTGGCCCCGCGCGGCATATGGCTGGTGACCCGCAACGCCGTCACCATCGCCCACGAGGGCGGCCACGGGCTGGTGGCCCTGCTCGCCGGGCGGCGGCTGGAGGGCATCCGGCTGCACTCGGACACCTCGGGCCTGACCGTCTCGCGCGGCAAGCCGACCGGCCTCGGCATGATCCTCACCGCCGCCGCGGGCTACCCGGCCGCCTCGCTGCTGGGGCTCGGCGGCGCGTGGCTGCTCTCCGCCGGTCACATCACGGCGCTGCTGTGGGTCGCGACGGCGCTGCTCGCCGCGATGCTGCTGATGATCCGCAACGCGTACGGGGTGCTGACGGTGGTGCTCTCGGGCTCCCTGTTCGTGCTGGTCTCCTGGCTGGCGGGGCCGGCCGTGCAGGCCCTGTTCGCGTACGGGGTGGTGTGGTTCCTGCTGCTCGGCGGCGTCCGCCCGGCCTTCGAGCTGCAGAGCAAGCGCCGCTACGGAGGGGCTCCCGACTCGGACGCGGACCAGCTCGCGCGGCTCACCCACCTGCCCGCCACGGTGTGGCTGGTTTTCTTCCATGTGATCTCGCTGTGCGCGCTGACCGGCGGGGGCCGCTGGCTGCTGGGGCTGTGATCCGGGAGGGGCGCGTACGGGGCGCACACGGGGCACCGGCGGCCGCCGCCCGGGCCGGGAACCTCAGGCCATAGGACTTCGGGGACCGAACCACGCGGCGAACGTCAGTAAGGTAAAGGCATGACCGAGAACCCCGCGCACACCGACCTCTGGCCCGCCCCCCTCGCCACGGGAGCGGTCGACGCGACCGTCACCGTGCCCGGTTCGAAGTCGGTCACCAACCGCGCCCTGGTGCTGGCCGCGCTCGCCTCCGAGCCCGGCTGGCTGCGCCGCCCCCTGCGCTCCCGCGACACCCTGCTGATGGCCGAGGCGCTGCGCGCCATGGGCGTCGGCATCGAGGAGACCGTCTCCTCCAGCTCCGGCGACGCGGACGGCCCGGCGGGCTCCGGCGAGGCGTGGCGAGTGATCCCCGCGCGGCTGCGCGGCCCCGCCACCGTGGACGTCGGCAACGCCGGCACCGTGATGCGCTTCCTGCCGCCCGTGGCGAGCCTGGCCGACGGCCCGATCCGCTTCGACGGCGACCCGCGCAGCTACGAGCGCCCCCTGCACGGCGTGATCGACGCGCTGCGCGCCCTGGGCGCCCGCATAGACGACAACGAGCGCGGCGCCCTGCCCCTGACCGTGCACGGCGGCGGCGCCCTGGAGGGCGGCACCGTCGAGATCGACGCCTCCTCCTCGTCGCAGTTCGTGAGCGCGCTGCTGCTGTCCGGCCCGCGCTTCAACCAGGGCGTCGAGGTCCGGCACGTGGGCTCCGTGCTGCCCTCGATGCCGCACATCCGGATGACCGTCGACATGCTCCGCCAGGCCGGTGCGCAGGTGGACACCCCCGAGTCCGGCGGCGAGCCGAACGTGTGGCGGGTCTCCCCCAGCGCCCTGCTCGGCCGCGACGTCGTGATCGAGCCGGACCTGTCCAACGCTGCGCCGTTCCTGGCCGCCGCCCTGGTCACCGGCGGCCGCGTCACCGTCCCCGACTGGCCCGAGCGCACCACCCAGCCCGGCGACGCCCTGCGGGAGATCTTCACCGCGATGGGCGGCTCCTGCGAGCTGACCGAGGCCGGCCTGACCTTCACCGGCACCGGCCGCATCATCGGCATCGACGCCGACCTGCACGAGGTCGGCGAGCTGACCCCGGTGATCGCCGCCGTCGCGGCGCTCGCCGACTCCGAGTCCACCCTGCGCGGCATCGCCCACCTGCGGCTGCACGAGACGGACCGGCTGGCCGCCCTGGCCAAGGAGATCAACGAGCTCGGCGGCGACGTCACCGAGACCGAGGACGGGCTGCACATCCGCCCGCGCCCGCTGCACGGCGGCGTCTTCCACACCTACGAGGACCACCGGCTCGCCACCGCGGCCGCCGTCATCGGCCTCGCGGTCGACGGCGTCCAGGTGGAGAACGTGGCCACCACCGCCAAGACCCTGCCCGACTTCCCGGAGCTGTGGACCGGGATGCTCGGAACCGTCGCGGGGGCGGCGACGGCGCCGAGAGTCTGAGAGATCCAGGAAAGCCAGCAATGCGCCGCTACGGCAAGAACCCCGACGAGGACGACGTCCGCGTCCGCCCCAACCGCAAGGGCAACCGCCCCCGCACCAACATCCGCCCCAAGCACGAGGACGCCGCCGAGGGCTTCGTCCTGACCGTCGACCGCGGCCGGCTGACCTGTCTGGTCGAGGACCGGATCGTGATGACGATGAAGGCCCGCGAGCTGGGCCGCAAGGGCGTCGTGGTCGGTGACCGGGTCGCGGTCGTCGGGGATCTTTCCGGCGCGAAGGACACCCTCGCGCGCATCGTGCGGGTCGAGGAGCGCTCGTCGGTGCTGCGCCGCACGGCGGACGACGACGACCCCTTCGAGCGCGTGGTGGTGGCCAACGCCGACCAGCTCGCGATCGTCACCGCCCTCGCGGACCCCGAGCCGCGGCCCCGGCTCATCGACCGCTGTCTGGTCGCCGCGTTCGACGCGGGGCTGGAGCCGCTGCTCGTCCTGACGAAGTCGGACCTGGCCTCGCCGGACAAGCTCCTGGAGTCCTACGGCTCGCTGGGCGTGCAGTACGTGGTCACCAGCCGCGAGGAGCTCGCGGACGGCGGCGCCGCGGACCGGGTCCGCGAGCGGCTGGAGGGCCGGGTCACCGCGTTCGTCGGCCACTCCGGCGTCGGCAAGACGACCCTGGTCAACGCGCTCGTCCCGGACCGGCAGCGGGCCACCGGCCACGTGAACGCGGTCACCGGCCGCGGCCGGCACACCACGACCTCCGCGCTGGCCCTGCCGCTGCCCGGGGGTTCGGGCTGGGTCATCGACACCCCGGGCGTGCGGTCGTTCGGCCTCAACCACATCGATCCGTCCCGCGTCATCCACGCCTTCCCCGACCTGGAACCGGGCACGGAGGGCTGCCCGCGGGCCTGCAGCCACGACGAGCCGGACTGCGCGCTGGACGCGTGGGTGACCGACGGCCACGCCGATCCGCAGCGCCTCTACTCGCTGCGCCGACTGCTTTCCACGCGGGAGCGACGCGAAGGCGACTGATCGCCTACGTTTGCGAGTGACCGCCAGTGGCAAGGGCATCAAGCACACCGGGACGGACGGCGGTCACCGAGACACGGGAGGCAAACTGATGGCGTGGCTGCTGGTCGTGGTCGCCGGACTGCTGGAAACCGGCTTCGCGGTCTGTCTCAAGCTCTCCCACGGTTTCACCCGGCTGTGGCCGACGATCGCGTTCGCGTGCTTCGCGCTCGGCAGCTTCGGCCTGCTGACACTCTCCCTCAAGAAGCTCGACGTGGGCCCGGCCTACGCGGTGTGGACGGGCATCGGCGCGGCCGGCACGGCGATCTACGGCATGGTCTTCCTCGGCGACCTGGTCTCGACGCTGAAGCTGGTGTCGATCGGCCTGGTGATCCTGGGAGTGATGGGCCTTCAGCTGTCGGGCTCGGCGCACTGAGGCCCGCCCGGACCCGCTACGCGCCGGCGAAGTGACAGGCCGCCACCTGCTCACCGCCGAACGACCGCGGCACCGGCCGCACCCCCTCGCACCGCGCCCGGTCCGCGTCCCCCAGCCCCGCGTACAGCCCGCACCGCCCGCGGAACCGGCACCCCTCGTCCCGTACCTCGGGGCTGGGCGGATCGCCCGCCAGCAGGATCCGTTCGCGGGAGCGCTCCCGCGCGGGGTCGGGCACCGGTACGGCCGACAGCAGCGCCTGCGTGTACGGGTGCCGCGGCCGGGCGAAGACCTCCTCGACCGGCCCGGACTCCACGGTGCGGCCGAGGTACATGACGCTGACGCGGTCCGCGACGTGCCGCACGACGGCCAGGTCGTGCGAGACGAAGAGGTAGGCGAGGCCCAGTTCGCGCTTGAGGCGCTGCAGCAGGTTGAGCACGCCGGCCTGCACGGAGACGTCCAGCGCGGACACCGGTTCGTCGAGGACGAGCAGCTCCGGCTCGACGGCGAGCGCCCGCGCGATGCCGATCCGCTGCCGCTGCCCGCCGGAGAACTCGTGCGGGAAGCGGTCCGCGTGGCCGGCCTCCAGGCCGACGAGCTCCAGCAGTCCGGGGACGCGGCCGGCGGCGGCCGCGCGCCCGTGGCCCTGGGCGCGCAGCGGCTCGGCGACGATGTCGCCGACCGGCATCCGCGGGTCCAGGCTCGCCATGGGGTCCTGGAAGACGATCTGTACGGAGCCGCGCAGGGCGTGCGCCTGGCGCTTGGTCAGCGCGGCGGCGGAGCGGCCGAGGATCTCGACCTCCCCGGACTCGGGGGCGGCCAGCCGCAGGATCTCCATCAGGGCGGTGGACTTGCCGGAGCCGGACTCGCCGACGAGTCCCAGGGTCTCGCCCCGCCGGATGTCGAGGTCGACCCCGTCGACGGCGTACACGCTGCCGACGCGGCGGCGGAAGGCGGCACCCTTGAACACCGGGAAGGTCTTGGCCAGCCCCTGGACCCGTAGCACAGCGGGCAGTTCACCGCGCGGCGCGTCGGCGGCGGCGCGCACGGGCGGGAGGCCGGGCACCGGGTAGAGGCCGGGGCCGGGTGTCTTCACGCAGGCCGCGAGGTGGTCGCCGGACCCTGCGAGCGCGGGTTCGTCGGCGCAGGCGTCGTCGGCGAGCGGGCAGCGGGGGGCGAAGGGGCAGCCGCCGGATATTTTCCGCGGGTCGGGCGGTGAGCCGGGGACGGGGGTGAGCGGGCGCCCGCCGGCGTCCGGGCGGGGCACGGCGCCGAGGAGCCCGATGGTGTACGGCATGCGCGGCGCGGCGAACAGCTCGTCCACGGGTGCGCTCTCCACGACGCGGCCCGCGTACATCACGGCGACGCGGTCGGCCATGCCGGCGATCACGCCGAGGTCGTGGCTGACGAGGAGCAGCGCGGCGCCGGTCTCGCGCCGGGCGGTGCGCAGGACGTCGAGGATCTGGGCCTGGACGGTGACGTCGAGGGCGGTGGTGGGCTCGTCGGCGAGGATGACGTCGGGGTCGTTGGCGACGGCCATGGCGATCATCGCGCGCTGGCGCATGCCGCCGGAGAACTCGTGCGGGTAGGCGCGGGCGCGCCGGGCGGGGTCGGGGATGCCGACGAGGTCCAGGAGTTCGACGGCGCGGCGCCGGGCCTTGTCGCGGGTGACGTCCTGGTGGATGCGGACGGCTTCGGCGATCTGGTCGCCGATGCGGTGGACGGGGGTGAGGGCGGAGAGCGGGTCCTGGAAGACCATGGCGACGCGGCTGCCGCGCAGCCGGGACAGCGCCTTCTCCCCCGCGCCGAGCATCTCGGTGCCGCCGGCCAGGACGGAGCCGCGGACGCGTGCGGTGCGGGGCAGCAGCCCCATGGCGGCGAGGGCGACGGTGGACTTGCCGGATCCCGACTCGCCGACGAGGCCGAGGACTTCGCCGCGGTGGAGGGTGAGGCCGACGCCGCGGACGGCGGGGACCGGGCCGCCGGGCCCGTCGAAGTCGACGTGCAGGTCCCGTACGGCCAGGGCGGCCGTGCGGGCCGGGGTCACCGCGTCAGCGGGCGGCGCGGTCATGGGTGGTTCCCTTCCGGCGCGGGCGGCGCCTGGTGCGGTGGTGGCCCGAGGTGGGGTCGAGGGCGTCGCGCAGGCCGTCGCCGAGGAAGTTGACCGCGAGGACGAAGACGACGAGCAGTCCCGCGGCGAAGAAGAACATCCAGGGGTAGGTGAGGGCGGCGTCGGAGCCGTCGGCGATGAGGGTGCCGAGGGAGACGTCGGGGGGCTGCACGCCGAAGCCGAAGTACGACAGGCCGGTCTCGCTCATCACGGCGCCGCCGACGGCGATGGTGGCGTCGACGATGAGGAAGGAGGAGATGTTGGGGAGGATGTGGCGCACGATGATGCGCAGCGGGTGCACCCCCATGAGCTGGGCGGCGCGTACGAATTCGCGCTCCTTGAGGGAGCGGGTCATGGATCGCACCACCCGCGCGGTGATCATCCAGCCGAAGACGGCGAGGAGTCCGACGAAGACGATCCAGCCGCTGTCGCGGAGCCGGGGCGAGACGATGGCGATGATCAGGAAGGCGGGGAAGACGAGGAGGAGGTCGATGAAGAAGGTGACGGCCCGGTCGGCCCAGCCGCCGAAGTAGCCCGCGCAGGCGCCGACGACGGAGGCCAGCACGGTCGAGGTGAGGGCTGTGAGCAGGCCGATCAGCAGCGATTTCTGCAGCCCGTGGAGGACTTGCGCGTACACGTCCTGGCCGATGCGGTTGGTGCCCCACCAGTGGTCGGCGGAGGGCGCTTCGCGGAGCGCGCTGTAGTCGATGTCCGTGTGGCTCCAGGGAGTGAGGTGGGGGCCGGCGAAGGCGAGCAGGAACAGCAGCAGGAGGACGCCGGCGCCGGTGACGGCGTTGCGGTTGGCGGCGAAGCGGCGCAGCGCGGTGCGGCCCCGCCCGCGGGCTGCGGGAGGCGGCGCCGCGGCGGGGCCGGCGGTGGGGACGGTGGCGGTGGTGGTCACGGTCGTGTGCCTCGCTCAGCTGGTGCGGACGCGCGGGTCGAGCGCGGCGTGGAGGACGTCGGCCAGGAAGCCGGAGAGCAGCACCATGACGGCGGCGAACACGTTGACCGCGACGACGGAGTTGACGTCGCTCTTGCCGATGGCGTCGATGAACCACGAGCCCATGCCGTGCCATCCGAAGATCTTCTCGGTGAAGGCGGCGCCGGTGAACAGGGCGAGGAACCCGTAGGCGAAGAACGTGGACATGGGCACGAGCGCGGTGCGCAGGCCGTGGGTGAGGACGGCCCTGCGATGGGTGAGCCCCTTGGCGCGCGCGGTGCGCAGGAAGTCCGAGCCGAGGACGTCGAGCATGGTGCCGCGCTGGTAGCGGCTGTAGGCGGCGGCGGTGCCGAGCGCGATGGAGAGCGTGGGCAGCAGCAGGTGGGCGGCGCGGTCGCCGAGGAGCGTGCCCGCCGAGCCGGTGAGGCCCGGGGTCTTCTCGCCGGTGAAGGAGATCAGTTCGGCGCCGGCGGCCTGGTTGACCTTCATGGCCCCGATCTTGAGCAGGACGGCGAGGAGGAAGGTGGGCGTGGACAGCAGCAGGAAGGCGAGGACGGTGACGGCGCGGTCGGAGAACCGGTACTGCCGGAGCGCGCCCCAGGCACCCGCGAGGATCCCGGCCACGGTGCCGAGCAGGGTGCCCGCGAGCAGCAGCCGCAGGCTGACGCCGACGCGGCGGCCGAACTCCTCGCCCACGCTGCTGCTGTCGATGGTCCGCCCGAAGTCCCCGCGCACCGCGTGCGAGGCCCAGGTGCCGAATCGTTCCAGCAGAGGCGTGTGGTCGTTGATCCCGAGCGCGGTCAGCTGCGCCTCCACCGACTCGGCGGGGGGCGGCGGTTGGCGGCCTTCGAAGTACCCGCGCGGGGAGAGCGCCAGCGACGACAGCACGTACGACAGGAAGACGGCCACGGCCAAAAGCAGCGCATAGTAGCCGAGTCGTTTCGTCAGATAGGCGAGCACGGTGAGTGACACTATCCGGCGGAACCTACCGTTCGGTTTCTTTCTGTTTCGGATGTGTTTCGTGCGCGATAAATGCTGTAAACGCTTGACCGTATGGGCCTGTTGAGGCGGCAGTGACGTGCTTACGGTGGCCGGGCCGCCCGTCCCCCATGAGAGGAAACCCGCCATGATCAGGCCCGTCAGAGCCACCGCCCTCGCGGCCGCGGCCGTCTCCGCCGCGCTGGTGGTCACCGCCTGCGGCAGCGGCTCGGGGAAGTCCACGGACGACGGCGCGCAGGGCCAGGCGGCACCGGCGGCCGGCGCCCAGGACCTCAACCCGCACCCGGCGGAGGACCTGAAGCAGGGCGGCGTCCACAAGGTCTCGATCCAGCAGTGGATCAACCAGTACAACCCCAACCAGACGGACGGCACCCAGGGCGACGCCGCGGCGATCACCGCCCTGGTGGAGCCCGACCTGTTCACCTTCGACGCGAAGGGCGTCCCGCACTCCAACCCGGACTACCTGGCCTCCGCGAAGGTCGTCTCCACCGACCCGCAGGTGGTGTCGTACGAGCTCAACCCCAAGGCCAGGTGGTCGGACGGAAAGCCGCTGGGCGTCGCCGACTTCGAGGCCCAGTGGAAGGCGCTCAGCGGCAAGGACAAGGGCTTCCAGGTCGCCTCCACCAGCGGCTACGACCAGATCGCCAAGGTCGAGCAGGGCAAGGACGAGCACGAGGTGCGGGTCACCTTCGCGACCCCCTTCGCCGACTGGCAGATGCTCTTCGACCCGCTGCTCCCGGCCTCCCTCAACGCGAACCCGGACAGCTTCAACAAGAGCTGGGCGGGTCAGGTGCCGGTCACCGGCAACGCCTGGAAGGTCGGCCGGTACGACAGGACGGCGAAGACCATCACCCTGGTCCCGGACCCCGCCTGGTGGGGCGAGAAGCCGAAGCTGGACAAGTACATCTTCTGGGCCATGGACAGCAAGGCCCGCACCGACGCCTACCTCAACAAGGAGCTCGACGAGGCCCCGGCCTCCACTCCCGAGGCGTACCAGCGCCTCAAGGGCGACCAGGGCACCGACATACGCATCGGCGCGCGCTGGGACCAGGTCACGCTCAGCATGAACGGCGCCCGGGGGCCGCTCCAGGACGTCAAGGCGCGCCAGGCCGTGGCCCTGGGCGTGGACCGCGAGGCGCTGGCGAAGGTGGCGGGCAAGGACCTGCCCTTCCGGCCCAAGGTCGTCAACAACCACTTCTTCATGCCGAACCAGGAGGGCTACCGGGACAACGCCGGCTCCTTCGGCAAGCGGGACGTCGCCCGGGCGAAGAAGCTGCTGGACGAGGCGGGCTGGAAGGAGGAGGGCGCCGGCAAGCCGCGCAGCAAGGACGGCAAGCCGCTCGCCCTGGAGTACGTGATGCCCGCCGACGCGGTCGGGCTCGCCGAGGACCAGGCCAAGCTCACCCAGCAGATGCTCGGCGAGATCGGGATCAAGGTCGACCTGCGCAAGGTCCCGGGCGACGACTACTTCGACCGGTACGTCCACCGGGGCAACTACGACCTCACGCAGTTCCGCCAGGTCGACCGGATCTACCGCTCCAGCTCCTACCAGGACTACCGGCAGCCGGACGGCGACAACGCCTTCACCAACTACGGCCGGGTCTCGTCCCCCGAGGTGGACAGGCTGATGGTGGAGGCGTCCCGGACCACGGACGCCGCGAAGCAGGTCGCGCTGTACAACGAGGCGGACGCCAAGGTCTGGGAGCTCGGTCACTCGGTGCCGCTCTACCAGCGGCCCCAGATCATCGCGATCCGCAAGGGCCTGGCCAACACCGGAGCGCCGGGGCTGGGCGACGAGAACAGCGTCCGGATCGGATGGCTGAAGTAACCCCTGAAGCAACTCCTGGAGTAACTCCTGGAGTAATCAGGTAATCCCTGAAGCGGCCGCCGAAGCGCCGGCTGAAGCGCCGCCTGAAATGCCCGCCGCCCCGGCCGGTCACTGCTCCGGACGGGGTGCTTCCGTCGCCCGCTCGCCCACCAGGGTGCGGACCAGACGGGCGACGTGGCCGGCGGCCTCCTCGTCCGACGCGCCCGGGACGACGACGTAGGACAACGTCAGCCGTACGGCCGCCTCGCAGGCCCACCGCGTGACCTCCGGCGCCCGGTCGGCGGCCGTGCCGGAGACCGCCCGGACGGTGCGGTCGCGGACGGCCTCGGCGAGGGCCGCGGCGCCCGGCCCGGAGCGCCCCCGGGGCGGGGCGAACGGCCCGCGCGGGCCCGGCGGGGCGGGTGCCGCGGCGGCCGGGAGCCGCTCCCCGCGGCACCCCGTGAGCGCGGCCCGGACGAGGGGGTTGGCCCGGGCCGTGCGCAGGATCCAGCAGGCGGCGGCCGCACAGCGCTCCCCGGCGTCCGCGGCGGCGCCGGCGGGCGCGGCCGCCAGGGCCCGCTCGACACCGGCGAGGAAGGCCTCCGCCTCCCGGCGGACCAGGGCGCGGGCGAGGCCGTCCTTGCTGCCGAACTCGTTGTAGAGCGTCTGCCGGGAGACCCCGGCCGCGGCCGCGACGTCGACCATCCGGACCCCGTTCCAGGGCCGGGTGCGAAGCGCCGCGAAGGCCGCGTCCAGCAAGAGCTCTCGTGCCGCGGGCATCGTCGCCTCCCCGGCCGTCCGGCCGCACCACGACTGTGGGCACAGAATTGACGTGCCGCCATACGGTGTCAAGAGCCGTGGGCGGGCCGCGAGTGCCGGAGCGGCGGCCACGGGTACTGTTCAGCCATGTCCGACTACCACGATGATCTGCGGCTGGCCCATGTCCTCGCGGATGCCGCCGACGCGGCCACCATGGACCGGTTCAAGGCCCTCGACCTGAAGGTCGAGACCAAACCGGACATGACCCCGGTGAGCGAGGCGGACAAGGCCGCCGAGGAGCTGATCCGCGGTCACCTGCAGCGCGCGCGTCCGCGCGACGCGGTGCTGGGCGAGGAGTTCGGCAGCGAGGGCACGGGCCCGCGCCGCTGGGTGATCGACCCGATCGACGGCACCAAGAACTACGTGCGCGGGGTGCCGGTCTGGGCCACGCTGATCTCCCTCATGGTGCAGACCGAGTACGCGGGCTCGATCAGCTGGGAGCCCGTCGTGGGCGTGGTGTCGGCACCGGCGCTGGGCCGCCGGTGGTGGGCGGCCCGGGGATCCGGTGCGTACACCGGCCGCAGCCTGACGTCGGCGACCCGCCTGCAGGCGTCCCGCGTGGGCCGTATCGAGGACGCCTCGTTCGCCTACTCCTCGCTCAGCGGCTGGGAGGAGCGCGGCCTGCTGCCGGGCTTCCTCGACCTCACGCGCGACTGCTGGCGCACCCGGGGCTACGGCGACTTCTGGCCGTACATGATGGTCGCCGAGGGGTCGGTGGACATCTGCGCCGAGCCGGAGCTGTCCCTGTGGGACATGGCGGCGAACGTGGTCATCGTGGAGGAGGCCGGCGGCCGCTTCACCGGGCTGGACGGCCGGCCGGGCCCGCACAGCGGCGACGCCGCGGCGTCCAACGGCCTGCTCCACGACGAGCTCCTGGGCTACCTGCGCACGTAGCGCGCCCGGGCGGATCCGGGAGTGCCGCCGAGCGCGGTTACGGCCCTGCGCGCCTCTTGTTGGGCACGCCGTGCCGTGTGACGATGAGGGCCCCACGCTTGTGAACTTGTGAATCCCGGCAGGGGGTTCGCGGTCCACCAAGGAGGTGGCTCCAGCCATGCTCGTCCGCGACGCCATGAGCACGGTGGTCCTCACCATCGGCCCCGCCCACACCCTCCGACAGGCGGCCAGGCTGATGTCCGCGCGCAGGATAGGCGCGGCGGTCGTCCTCGACCCCGATACGAGCGGTCTCGGCATCCTCACCGAGCGGGACATCCTCAACTCCGTCGGCGCCGGGCAGGACCCGGACCGGGAGACCGCCCACGCGCACACCACGACGGACGTCGTCTTCGCGGCGCCCGAGTGGACGCTGGACGAGGCCGCGAACGCCATGTCGCGCGGCGGATTCCGCCACCTGATCGTCCTCGACGGCGAGGGGCCGGTCGGCGTGGTGTCGGTGCGCGACATCGTCCGCTGCTGGCTGCGGACGGGCGCGCACGGGGCCCGCGAGGACGCGGCGGCCGGGGCGCTGGCGGGCTGAGGGCTTCCGGGCAGCCGGGAAGGCCGGAGCCCATTGGCGTCCGGCCTCCCCGGTTCTCGTACGGCAAGCGGCCACTCAGCCGCGCAGGGCCTGGACGGCGGCCTCCAGTCGCTTGCCGTAGTCCGCGTCCGCCTGGCGGAAGTTGTTGATGGCCCGCTCGGCGATGTCGGCGCGCGACACCTTCGCGATGAAGCCCGCGAGGTTGGCGATCAGGCGCTCCTTCTCCTCCTCCGACATCAGCCGGTAGAGGTTGCCCGCCTGGACGAAGTCGTCGTCCTCGGCGTGCGAGACCACCGCGTGGTTGCCGGTGCCGCCGTTGACGGAGGTGGAGCCCCACAGCGGCTGCCCGGTCTCCCGGGGGCCGCCGAAGCTGTTGGGCTCGTAGTTCTTGGACCGGCCGTGGCGGCCGTCGTAGGCGTAGCCGTCACGGCCGTAGGTGTTCGCCACGGTGGCGCGCGGGCGGTTCACCGGCAGGTGGTCGGCGTTGATGCCGACGCGGTAGCGGTGGGCGTCGCCGTAGGCGAAGAGCCGGCCCTGCAGCATCTTGTCCGGGGAGGGGCCGATGCCCGGCACGAAGTGCGCCGGCGAGAAGGCGGACTGCTCGACCTCGGCGAAGACGTTGTCGGGGTTGCGGTTGAGCTCCAGCTTGCCGATCTCGATCGGCGGGTAGTCCTCGTGCGGCCACACGCGGGTGAGGTCGAAGGGGTTGAAGCGGTACTGGGCCGCCTCGTCCGCCGGCATGATCTGCACCTGCAGGGTCCAGGTGGGGAACTCGCCGCGCTCGATGGCCTCGCGCAGGTCGCGCTGGTGGAAGTCGGGGTCCTCGCCGGCGATGCGGTTGCCCTCGTCCTGGGTGAGGTTCTTGATGCCCTGGTCGGTCTTGAAGTGGTACTTGACCCAGAAGACCTCGCCGGCCTCGTTCTGCCACTGGTAGGTGTGCGAGCCGTAGCCGTTCATGTGGCGGTACGAGGCGGGGATGCCGCGGTCGCCGAAGAGCCAGGTCACCTGGTGGGTGGCCTCGGGCGAAAGCCCCCAGAAGTCCCAGACGTTGTCCGCCTCCTGCGAGCCCGTGTACGGGTCGCGCTTCTGGGTGTGGATGAAGTCGGGGAACTTGATGGCGTCCTTGATGAAGAACACCGGGGTGTTGTTGCCGACGAGGTCGTAATTGCCCTCCTCGGTGTAGAACTTCAGGGCGAAGCCGCGGGGGTCGCGCACCGTGTCGGCGGAGCCGAGGCTGCCGGCGACGGTGGAGAACCGCAGGAACGTCTCGGTCTCCTTGCCCACCTGGGACAGGAACTTCGCCCGGGTGTACCGCGAGACGTCGGCGGTGACGGTGAACGTGCCGTAGGCACCGGCGCCGCGGGCGTGCACCACGCGCTCCGGGATCCGCTCGCGGTTGAAGTGCGCGAGCTTCTCCAGCAGCGACTGGTCCTGGATCAGGACGGGACCGCCGACACCCGCGGTCTCACTGTTCTGGTTGTCCGCGACCGGAGCTCCGGACTCCGTGGTCAGCGGGCCCGTCGTGGGAATGGTCTCGCCCTGAACCGACACGTGTGCCTCCGTCATCTCGTCCCTCACTCGGCCACTGGGTCCGGCCGGTCGTCTGGCCGGACCCGATCGCTTTGGCTTGACCTGATCGCTTGGCCTGAGCCGAGCTCGATCCTACATTAGACAATGTCTAAGTCAAGATGGACCTAACATAAAAACGAGATCCAATCGTGGACGAGGGCCGCTGCTACGCTGGTCCCATCTGACTGATAGGTGAATGGCATGAGTGACCTGCTGGAACGGCTCCGGGGACGCGGCTGGCGGCTGACCGCACAGCGACGCGTCGTGGCCGAGGTCCTGGACGGGGACCACGTGCACTACACCGCGGACGAAGTGCACGCCAAGGCCGCGGAACTACTGCCGGAGATCTCGCGCGCGACCGTGTACAACACCCTCGGGGAGCTGGTCTCCCTGGGCGAGGTCATGGAAGTGAGCACGGACGGGCGCGCCAAGCGGTACGACCCCAATGCCCACCACGCGCACCAGCACCTGGTGTGCTCCCAATGCGGCACCATCCGCGACGTGCACCCCACGGGCGACCTGATGGCCGTCCTGCCGGCCGAGGAGCGCTTCGGCTTCCAGGTGGCCGCCGTCGAGGTCACGTACCGCGGCGTGTGCCCCAACTGCTCCACGAGCTGAGCGCAGCGGCGCCCGGGGGGGGGCCACGAGCACGACGGGCCCGGAAACGATCCGGGCCCGGAAACGGCGAAGGCCCGGATCCTGAGGATCCGGGCCTTGCCTTGGAGTAGCGGGGACAGGATTTGAACCTGCGACCTCTGGGTTATGAGCCCAGCGAGCTACCGAGCTGCTCCACCCCGCGTCGGTAGCTTTACTCTAACCCTTCCGGCGCAGCAGAAGCAAACGAGTTGCCCAGGCCCCCCTGGCCCGTCGCCGGCCTGCCCCTACGCGGTCAGCTCCTGCTGCAGCGCATCGCGCAGGCGCGCCGCGCGCTCGGCCACCTCCGGGGGGCCGAGCGCGACCGCCCGGTCGCACCAGTGCCGCCCCTCGGTGAGATCCCCGCGCCGGGCCGCCAGCAGGGCGAGCCGCAGGGCGGCGCGCCCGTGCCCGGCCTCGGCCGCGCGGGCCCACCACAGGGCCGCCTCCGGCTCGCTGCCCTCGCGGGCCAGCAGCAGCCCCAGGTTGAAGGCGCCGTTGCGGCTGCCGGCCTCGGCCGCCTCGCGGTACCAGTGCGCGGCCTCGACCACGTCGCCCCGCTCGGCGACGAGCATCCCGAGCCGCACCTGGGCCCGCCGGTGGCCCTGCCGGGCCGCCCGCCCGTACCACTCCTCGCACTCCTCGCGGGCCTCCTCGTCCCGGTCGAGCAGCGCGCCCAGCCGGAAGGCGGCCTCCGCGCTGCCGCCGCGCACGGCGACCCGCAGGTGGCGCTCGGCGGCCTCCTCGTCCCCGTCCCGCAGCAGGGCCATGGCGACCTGGAGGGCGGCGTCGGTGTGCCCGGCCGTCGCCGCGCGCTCGTACCACTGGAAGGCCGCGCGGTCCTCGTCGCGCCCGGCGTAGAGGATGCCGAGGTTGAAGGCGGCGTCGACGCTGCCCGCCTCGGCGGCCTTGGAGAACCACGGCTCCGCGCCGGCCGCGTCGCCGCCCTGGAGCAGCAGCACGGCGAGGGCGTTGGCCGCCTCCTTGTGCCCGGCGTAGGCCGCGCGGCGGTACCACTGCTCGGCCTGGGCCGTACGGCCCTGCTCGGCGCAGAGCAGGCCCAGGTTGTAGGCGCCGTTGACGTCGCCGTGGTCGAGCGCCGTGCGGTACCAGCGCTCGGCCTCCTGGGACTCGCCCCGGTCGGCGTGCAGGGCGCCCAGGGCGTTGGCGGCGTTGCCGTCGCCGTCCTGGGCGGCGCGGCGCCACCACACGGCCGCGCTGTCGGCGTCGCCCGCGTCACGCAGCAGGAAGCCCAGCGCGCAGGCGGCCCGGGGCTCGCCGTCCTTGGCGGACGTCAGGTACCAGTGGGCGGCCTCCTGGGTCTCGCCGCGGCCCTCCAGCAGGGTGCCCAGGTGCAGGGCGGCCCGGCGGTGGCCGCGGGCGGCGGCCTGGCGGTACCACTGCTCGGCCTCGCGGGCCGGGCCCCCGCCGTCGCGGCCGCCCGCGGCGGCGGCGCGCAGCTCGCGGACGGAGGTCTCGACGCCGCCCGGGCCGAGGCTCTCGGCGCGCGAGCGCGGCGACCGGCCGTCCAGGATCCTGGCCAGGCGGTAGGCGGCCTCGCGGTGGCCGCGCTCGGCCGCGGACCGGAACCAGCGCTCGGCCCCGACGTCGCTGCGGTGCTCCAGCAGGTCGGCGAGGGCGTAGGCGCCGAGGGCGTGCCCGGTTTCGGCCGACTGGCGCAGCCAGTACTCGGCGGCGGGCTCGTCCCCGCGCTCGCGGTGGTAGCGGCCGAGGGCGTGCGCGGCGGCGGCGGACCCGGCGACGGCGGCGATGCGCCACCACCCGGCGGCCTCGTCGGCGTAGCCCCGCTGGTGCAGCAGGACGCCGAGGTTGTTGGCGGCGGAGCGGTCGCCGTCGGCGGTGGCGGCGCGCAGGTGGCGCTCCGCCCCGTCGAGGTCCCCGCGGCGCAGCAGCAGGGCGCCGAGCATGCTCAGAGCGGCGGGGTCGCCGCTCTCCGCGGCACGGCGGCGGGCGGTCTCCAGCTCGAGGTCGGCGGCGTCGCCGGCGTCGGCGGAGTCCGCCGTGCCGGGGCGGAACCCCGGCACGCCCGGCATTTCCTGGTCGCTCCCGTCACCGGGAGCCTCTACAAGCCGGCCTGTCTCCCACAGCGTCGTCCTGTCCCCCATAAGCCCCATCGTCGCACCACCCGCAACCCGCGTACACCTGGTATACCGCAGCCAGTGAGGTCACTTCAGCGTTTTGTCGACTTCCCGACTTCCCGACACGACGGGGCTCCAAACTCTCCACAGAAGCCCCGCACACAACCCGCACAGTCCGCGTCACCCGGACACCGCACGGCCGGGGTGGCCGGCGGGGTCCGGGAACGACAAGGCCCGGAGTCCGTAGCCGGACTCCGGGCCTTGTCATGAAGTAGCGGGGACAGGATTTGAACCTGCGACCTCTGGGTTATGAGCCCAGCGAGCTACCGAGCTGCTCCACCCCGCGCTGTTGTGGAACAACCGTACCACGGCGCGGGGCGGAGCTTGATCAACTTCCGGGCTTGCCGCCCTGCTCGCTGCCCTTGTCCCCGCTCTTGTCGCCACTCTTCTCGGCGGCCTTGGCCTCGGCCTTGGCGGCCCGTTCGAGGGCCTCCTTCAGGGCGTCCTGGGCCTTGCCGTACTCCGCCCAGTTCTTGTTCTCCAGGGCCTTCTGGCCGGCCGTGAAGGCGTCCTGGGCGTCCTTCAGGGCCTGCTTGACCGTGGGGTCCTGGGAGGGGGCGGGCTTCTGGGTGCCTTCGGAGGGCTTGGACGGCGCGGTCTTGCTGCCGAAGATCTCATCCAGGGCCTCGTCGAGGGTGTCCCTGAAGGCGATCTTGTCGCCGTAGTTCACCAGCACCTTCTTCAGGAGCGGGTAATTGGAGCCGGCACCTCGCAGATAGACCGGTTCCACGTACAGCAGTCCGCCGTCCAGCGGCACGGTCAGCAGGTTTCCGTACTCGACCTCGGAGTCGCCCTTCTTCCAGATGTTGATCTGGTCGGCGACAGGTGTGTGGCTGTTGAATTTGCCCTGCGCCAGTCTGGGTCCCCAGACCGAGGTCTCGGACGGCAGTTTCAGTATCCGGATCTTGCCGTAGTCCTTGCTCTTGGCATCGGCGTCCACGGCCATGAAGGCGCCGAGGTTCGTCCGGTTCTTGGGCGTGAAGGTCGTCGTCAGCGAGAAGGTCTGCTTCTCCTGGCGAGGCATCTTCATGCTCAGGTAGTACGGCGGGACCGCGTTGCCCTTGGTGTTGGTCGGGTCGTCCGGCACCTCCCAGCGCTCACTGCCGGTGTAGAACGTCTCCGAGTCGGTGACGTGGTACCGGGAGAGCAGCTCGCGCTGGACCTTGAAGAGGTCCTGCGGGTAGCGCAGGTGGTCCATCAGCGCGGAGCTGATGGCGCTCTTCGCCTTCACCGTGCCGGGGAACGCCTTCATCCAGGTCTTGAGGACGGGGTCCTTCTCGTCCCACTGGTACAGCTTCACCGTGCCGTCGTAGGCGTCCACGGTCGCCTTGACGGAGTTGCGGATGTAGTTGACCTGGTTCTGCTGGGCGACGACGGCACGCTGGCCGGTCGTCAGCGAGTCGGCCGTGGTGTCGCCGAGGGTCGTACGGGAGGCGTACGGATAGCCGTTCGTCGTCGTGTACGCGTCCACGATCCACTGGATGCGGCCGTCGACCACCGCCGGATAGGCGTCGCCGTCGATGGTCAGCCACGGGGCGACCGCCTCGACGCGCTCCTTGGGGGTGCGGTGGTAAAGAATCCGCGAACCCTTGCCGATGGCGCCCGAGTAGAGGATCTGCGGCTCACCGAAAGCCACCGCGTACGCGGCCCGGTTGACGGGGTTGGAAAGGTTGACCCCGCTCTTCCCCTTGTACGAGTAACTCCGCTCGCCCTTGTCCGAG
The DNA here is from genome assembly GCF_024519335.1 of Streptomyces telluris. Lineage (NCBI taxonomy): Bacteria > Bacillati > Actinomycetota > Actinomycetes > Kitasatosporales > Streptomycetaceae > Streptomyces > Streptomyces telluris. The sequence continues at coordinate 256,168 of NZ_JANIID010000007.1, read as the reverse complement.
GAGTAGTCCAGCTCCTCCTGCGGACCGCCGACGATCGAATACTGCGTCGTCTTCTCGCCGTAGTAGACGCGCTGCTCGTAGGGGCCGAACAGGCCCTCGGTCGGCAGGCTCTTGGCCGTGAAGTCCGGCGCCCCGGCCTTGTCGGTCGTGGTGCCCTTCGCGGTGATGGCGCCGTAGCCGTGGGTGTACTTGAAGTGGTCGTTGATCCAGTTGCGCTCGGGAATGCCCTTGAGGTTGAGCTCGCGCAGACCGATGACCGTGTCCTGCTCCTTGCCGTCCACCTTGTAGCGGTCGACGTCCAGCGTGGAGGGGAACTGGTAGTACCCCTTGACCTGCTGCTCCTGCTGGAAGGCGGGCGAGACGAGGTTCGGGTCGAGGAGGCGGAGGCTGGCCGTCGAATTCACCGCGGCGCGCAGCTTCTCGGGGTCCTTGCCCGTCAGATCGCTGTTGCCCTTGTAGTTCTGGACGTCGGCGTCGCCGATCCCGTACGCCTCACGCGTCGCCGTGATGTTCTTCTTGATGTACGGCGCTTCCTTGGCCTGCTCGTTCGGCTGGACCTGGAACTTCTGCACGATCGCCGGGTAGAGCCCGCCGATCAGGACGGCCGAGAGCACCATCAGGCCGAAGCCGATCACCGGCAGCTGCCAGGTGCGCCGCCACAGGGTGGCGAAGAACAGCACCGCGCAGATCAGCGCGATGATGAACAGGATCGTCTTGGCCGGCAGATACGCGTTGGCGTCGACGTAGCGCAGCCCCGTCCAGCCGTCGGTGGACTTCAGGCCGCTGGACTTCACCGCCAGGCCGTAGCGGTCCAGCCAGTAGGCGATGGCCTTCAGGCCCACGAAGATGCCGAGCAGCACCGACAGGTGCCCCGTGGCCGCTGCCGTCGCCCGGTGGCCCGGGCTGGTCAGCCGCAGGCCGCCGTAGAGGTAGTGCACGAGGGCGGCGGCGATCAGCGACAGCACCGCGGCCGCGAAGCCGAAGCTCAGCAGGAAGCGGTACCAGGGCAGGTCGAAGGTGTAGAACGCGATGTCCTTGTGGAACTGCGGGTCCTTCTGGTGGAAGGGGACGCCGTTGACCCACTGCAGCCACGTGCGCCACTGCCCGGCCGCCGAGGCGCCCGCGACGAGGCCCACGAGGGCGGTGACCGCGAGGAGCACCCACTTCTTGTACGGCGCGATGCTCATCCGGTAGCGGTCGAGGCTCTGCTGCTCCATCGACATCGCGCTCAGCGGCGGCCGCAGCCGGTGCGCCAGCCAGATGTTGGTCCCCACCGCCAGCGCCATCAGCAGGCCGAAGACCGCGAAGAGCCCGATCTTGGTGCCTAGGGTGGTGGTGAAGACCGAGGAGTAGTCCACCGAGCGGTACCAGAGCCAGTCCGTCCAGAACCCCGCGAACATCACGAAGAGCATGGCCAGCGCGGCCAGCACGCCCAGCGTGGTGAGCAGGGTCCGGATCCGCCGGGACGGTCGGCCGACTCTGATCCGTGGCCCTGTCGGGCCTCCGCCGCGGTCCGGCATCTGGAAAGCCAAGGTGCGCACCTCGAAGTTCGCTGTCTGGGGAGCTGTCGATCAGGGCCCAGCGATACTAGGGCCCAAGGTGGCAACTTACCGAGGCTTTACTCAGTTCCCGTTTTCGGTCACTCTCAGGGCACGATATTGCTCATGTCCAGCACTTCCAGCACCCCCGACCCCTCGCTCCCGTCCGGCCCCGGCGGCCCGGGCGGCGATGTCCCCATGGCGGCCAGCCCGCTGACCCGCGCCGTTCTCGAGATCGACCAGTACGCCTCCACCCTCGGCTGGGACCAGCCCGCGCGGCTGTTCGCCCTGGTGGACACGGCCAAGCTGCGCGCCCAGGAGCCCGGCCTCGCCGATCAGCTCGGCCTCGACGCGGCCGCCCAGGCCGGCTCCCTCACCCCGATCGAGCAGGACGAGGTCCCGGCGGGCACCGCCCTGGACAAGTTCCTGGGCACCATCGCGTGGCCCGGCGCCGTGACGGGCTGCGCCCTGACCGTGGAGCGGCTGATGCTGCCGCCGTCCGCCGAGGGCACGGTGCCCAACGGCATGAACGAGAAGCAGCTCGCCAAGTGGGTCGCCGCCCACCCGGACCGGCAGGAGGTGCGGATGACCGTCGCCGTGCTGCGGGACGGGGCGCGGGAGACCGCGGTGCGGCTGCGCGAGAAGGACTCGCCGACCGAGGTCCTCACGGGCCCGGACCTGGTGCCGGGGCTGGCGGAGGCGCTGGCGGCGACGTTCGAGGACTGATGCCGCGCCCGCAGCGGGGGCTCAGCCGGTCGTGCACAAGGGCAGGCCGGCCGAGTCCCCCTTGCGGATCTTCTCCAGGGCGCCGACGGCGTCCCCTATGGTGTCGACCTTGACCAGCGTGAGCCCGGAGGGCTTGTCCTTCGCGGCGGCCGCGCAGTTGTCCTTGGGCGTGAGGAAGTAGCGGGCGCCCTTGGAGCGCGCGCCCACCGTCTTCATCTCGACGCCGCCGATCGGGCCGACCTTGCCGTCGTCGTCTATGGTCCCGGTGCCGGCGACGAACTTGCCGCCGGTCAGGTCCCCGGGGGTCAGCTTGTCGACTATCCCGAGGGCGAACATCAGCCCGGCGCTCGGCCCGCCGACGTCCGCCAGCTTGATGTTGATCGTGAACGGGAAGGTGTGGTCCGTCCCGGCCTGGATGCCGACCAGGGCGCGCTTGTCGTCGGACGCCTTCGTCGTGGTGAGGGTCACGTCCTGCTCGACGGCCGGCTGCCGCTTCTCCTTCTCGGCCGCGGCGGCCTCCTTGGCCGGAACGATCCGGAAGGTGACCTTCTGGCCGGGCTGGTGCTTGGTGACCAGCTTGGCGACGTCCCCGGGCTGCTTGATCTCCGTGCCGTCGACGGCCTTGATCACATCACCGGCGTGCAGCTGCCCCTCGGCCGGGCTGTTCTTGACGACCGACGCCACCACGGTGCGGGTGCCGACCGGGATGCCCAGCTGCTTGAGCGCCGCCACCTTGGCGCTCTCCTGGGACTGGCTGAACTCCTCCGCCGTCTCCTGGTTGAGCTCGTCGGGCGTCTTGTCGTCCGGGTAGAGCGTGCTGTGCGGGACGACGAGGTTGTCGTGGGCGATCCAGCCGTAGACCGCCTCCACCAGATTCATCCGGTACCGCGAGCCGGTGACGCGGACCGTCGTCATGTTGAGGTTGCCGGTCGTCGGATACGTCCGGTGCCCCGAGATCTGCAGCACCGGCTCCCCGTCGTGCTCACCGAGCGTGTTGACCGTCGGCCCGGGCGACATCTCCGCGTAGGGCACGGGGATCAGCACGCCCGCGCAGAGGAGCGCGATCAGCATCAAGAGGGAGGCGAGCATCGTCGCGGTGCGGCGGGGCATGGAACGACAGTACGGGACGGGTCCGACAGTCCACCCGCGGGGCGGTCCGTCCGGGGAGGCCACCCGGGGCTCGCGAAAACGCGCCGGCGCCCCGGCGCGAGCCGGGGGGCGCTTCAGGCGACCCCGGTACCGGAATCCTGCGGTTCCCTCGCCTCACGGGGTTCCATCGCCTCGCGCCGCTCCATCGCTTCGCGGAACCGGGCATACCCCGCTAGCTCGGAGATGTCCCCGCTCTTGCGGTTACGAGCGGCCCAGGTGCCCCAGAGCAGGGCAACGACGGCCGCGGCAACCGGAATCAGCAACCACACGAGTGCCGCCATACCGACCTCCGACCCCCGGACACCACCACTGAAAAGACCGATGAGCAGATTAGTCTTTCGTACAGTCAACGCTCGCGTCAGGGGGCCGGTTACGCAACCGGAAGTGATCCTTCAGGAGTCCCCGGCCGCCGCCTACGGCTAGCGCTGGAAGTGCCCCCAGGACGCCCCCGTTCTAAGCACCCACCCACTCCTCCGTGCCGTCCTGGAACACCTGGTGCTTCCAGATCGGGACCTCGCGCTTGAGGTCGTCGATGAGCCGCCGGCACGCCTCGAACGCCTCCGCCCGGTGCGGGCACGAGACCGCCACGACGACGGCCAGGTCACCGATCTCCAGATCGCCCACCCGGTGCACGGCCGCCAGCGCCCGCACCGGGAAGTCCGCCGCGACCTTCTCGGCCACGCGGCGCAGCTCCGCCTCGGCGGTGGGGTGGGCGGAATAGCCGAGCCCGCGGACGCCGGCGCCGCCGTCGTGGTCACGCACGGTGCCCACGAAGAGCGCCGTGCCCCCTGCGGCGTGGTCACCGACCGCGGCGAAGACCTCGTCCACGGACAGGGGGGTGTCGCGGACCGCCAGAAGGCGGACCGGATCCGTCGCGGCGAGCTCGCCGGGGTGATCGTACGTACGGGCCATGTCCCCCATCGTGCCGTACGGAGGGCGTGGGCGAGGACCGGCCTTTCAAACAGCCGTACGAGACGGTCCGTGGACGGTCCTCCAAGCCCCGGGCCCCCGCCCGGGCCCCCTTAGAGGCGGCGGCGCGCCTTGCGGGCGCGACGGACCAGCGCGGCGGTGCCCAGCAGTGCCACGGTCGCCCCCGCGGCGCCCGCGGCGGTGGCGTCCTTGCGGCCCAGGCGGCGGCCCGCGACCGTGTGCCGGCCGGAGACCTCCTCCAGCAGCTCGGCGAGGACCTCCTCGTTCGTCCAGCGCGGCCGCCAGCCGGCCTCGTGCAGCCGGCTCCCGCTGACGACCCACGGGTGCATCGTGTACTCGAGGTCGCCCGCGGGCGACGGCGTCAGGCCGAGCCGGTGCAGCCGGGAGGCCGCCCCGAGGGCGACCGCGGAGGGCAGCTCCATGCGGCGGATGCCGGAGAGCTCCTCGACCTCCTCCTGCTCCAGCCAGCCGTCGCAGCCCACCGCGAGCTCGCCCTCGGCCTTCTCCAGGGCGGCGAACTCCAGGGCGCTGACCAGGTCCTCCACGTGGCAGAACTGCCAGGTCGGCCGGGATCCGGCGACGACCAGGAGGCGGGGCGACTCGAAGTAGCGGGTCAGGGCGGTGTCGGTGCCTCCGACGAGGACGGCGGGCCGCAGCACCGTGACGTTCAGGCCGGGGTGGGCGCGCGGCGCCCGGCGGGCGAGCCGCTCGATCTCCAGCAGGTCGCCGACGCCGGTGGCCTCGGCGGTGGCGCGCAGCTCGGCGTCCTCGGCGAGCGGCACGTCGTTGTCGGGCAGGGCCCCGTAGACCATCGCGGAGGTGCACAGCACCACGCGGTGCACTCCGGCGGCCGCGGCGGCCGTCAGGACGGTCTGGGTGCCGCGCACGTTGTAGGCGGTGCGGGCGGCCTCGTCGGTCTCCAGGTCGAGGTCGAGCGCGAGGTGCACGACGACGTCGGCGCCGCGCAGCTTCTCGGCGATCGCCGGGTCGCGGACGTCGAGCACGTGCCACTGCGCCTCGGTCACGTCGCCGCGGCGCTCGTCGATGGCCACGACCTGCTTGATGTGCTCGGACACGGCGAGCCGCTGCGTGAGCAGGGCGCCGACGCCGCGGGCGGCACCGGTGACCGCCACGACGGGCCTTCGGCCGCCGTGCGGGCTCGTACTGTCTCGCGCGGAACCGTTTCGCGCTGCGCGAACTTCTGGGTCGGGGGAACTCACCGGGCGTCTCCAGCGGTTGTCTTCAGTACGTACGAGAGATGACGCGTACGGACCAGGTGACGTCCATCCTGCCGCAGGCCCCGGGTCGGCGAAGCACCAAGCCCGGATACCGGTGAGGTGTCTAGGCTGGTGGTGATGTCGGGCATTCGCCGCCGGTCCTGTGCCGGCGGCCCTACGAGCCGAGGAAACCCGTGAGTGACACCCCATTCGGATTCAATCTTCCGCCGGAGGAGCCGGAGAACGGCGGCGACGGCAAGAAGAAGGGCGAGGGCCGGGGCGGCCAGGGGCCTGCGAATCCGTTCGGGTTCGGCGGGCCGGGCGGCGCGGGGGACAACCCCTTCGCCGCGATGTTCGGCGGCGGCATGAACCCGGGCGACCTCGGCGCGGCCTTCCAGCAGCTCGGGCAGATGCTCTCCTACGAGGGCGGCCCGGTGAACTGGGACATGGCCAAGGACATCGCTCGCCAGACCGTCGCGCAGGGCACCGCCGACGGCACCAAGGACGCCAGCGTCACCTCCGGCGAGCGGAGCGCGGTCGAGGAGGCCGTGCGCCTGGCCGACCTGTGGCTGGACGGCGCGACGTCGCTGCCGTCGGGCTCGGGCACGGCGGTCGCCTGGAGCCGCGCCGAGTGGGTCGAGGCGACCCTCCCGGTGTGGAAGGAGCTCGTGGACCCCGTGGCCGAGCGCGTGGGCGCGGCCATGGGCGACGTCCTGCCCGAGGAGATGCAGGCCATGGCGGGCCCGCTGCTCGGCATGATGCGCTCCATGGGCGGCGCCATGTTCGGCACGCAGATCGGCCAGGCCGTGGGCGTGCTGGCGGGCGAGGTGGTCGGCTCCACCGACATCGGCCTGCCGCTGGGCCCCGCGGGCAAGGCCGCGCTGCTCCCGGTGAACGTCGCGGCGCTGGGCGAGGGCCTCGGCGTCCCGCAGGACGAGGTCCGGCTCTACCTGGCCCTGCGCGAGGCCGCCCACCAGCGCCTCTTCGCGCACGTGCCGTGGCTGCGCTCGCACCTCTTCGGTGCCGTCGAGGGCTACGCGCGCGGCATCAAGGTCGACACCTCCAAGCTGGAGGACGTGGTCGGCCAGCTCGACCCCACCCACCCCGAGCAGCTGCAGGACGCCCTCCAGCAGGGCATGTTCCAGCCGGAGGACACTCCGGAGCAGAAGGCGGCCCTGGCCCGCCTGGAGACCGCCCTGGCGCTCGTCGAGGGCTGGGTGGACGCCGTCGTGCACGCGGCCGCCGCCCCGCACCTGCCGTCGGCCGGCGCCCTGCGCGAGACGCTGCGCAGGCGGCGCGCCTCCGGCGGCCCGGCCGAGCAGACCTTCGCCACGCTGATCGGCCTGGAGCTGCGCCCGCGCCGCCTGCGGGACGCCTCCCGGCTGTGGGCCTCCCTGGCGGACGCGCGCGGCCCGGAGGGCCGTGACGCCCTCTGGGAGCACCCGGACATGCTGCCCACGGCGGCCGACCTGGACGACCCGGACGGCTTCGTCCACCGCGAGCACCTGGACTTCTCCGAGATCGACAAGATGCTCGGCGAGGCGGCCAGGGGCGAGAAGGGCGGCCAGGACGGCAAGGGCAGGCCCGAGGGCGAAGGCGACGACAAGAAGTGAGCCTGCACGAGGATGCGGTCCGCGTCCTGAAGGAGTACGCGGACCAGGAGGAGCTGCGCGGGCTCTACCTGGACCACCTGGCGTCCCACCCGGACGGCATGTGGAAGCCCTGTGAGGCCGGTCACGTCACGGCGAGCGCCCTGGTGATCGACCCCTCGCGCGGGCAGGTGCTGCTCACGCTCCACCGCAAGCTGCGGATGTGGCTGCAGATGGGCGGCCACTGCGAGCCCGGTGACACGACGGTCGAGGCGGCGGCCCTGCGGGAGGCCACGGAGGAGTCCGGGATCGCCGGGCTGACGCTGCTGCCGGGCGGCCCCGTGCGGCTCGACCGGCACCCGATCCCCTCGCCCTGCAACTGGCACCTGGACGTCCAGTACGCGGCCCTGGTGCCCGCGGGTGCGACGGCGGCCATCAGCGACGAGTCCCTGGACCTGCGCTGGTTCCCGTACGCCGAGGTGGGCGAGGTCGCCGACGACTCGGTCGTGCAGCTGATGCGGCGCACGCTGGAGCGGCTGTAAGAGCCTGATGCGCCCTCGCCGGGCGGCGTCGGCGCAGGGCAGGGGTAAGGGGCGGTCACCCATGGTGACCGCCCCTTACCTGTGCGCCGCCCCTCCGGGCGGCCGGGCTCAGGACCAGATGTTGCCCTGGTTGCGGCCGTGCGCACCCTGCTGGCCGACGCCGTACTGGGCCATGAGGCCCTGGCCGATCTCGGCACCCTGGGGCGGCAGGAGCTCGCTGGGCTGGACGAGGGCGTAGCCGTGGCCGGCGAAGCTCAGCTCCCAGCCCTCCCCCGTGCTGCCGCGCCGCCGCCACACGCCCGAGGACGACGTCTGGGCCTGCATCTGCACGCGCAGGGACGTCGACCAGGCGATCACGGCGTCGGCGTCGGCGCTGACGACCCGGTCGGGTGTGACCTGGAGCATCAGGGGCTCGCCGGAGGTCATCAGCGCGACCTTGCCCTGGCCGCTGATGTTGAGCTGGTAGGCGCCGGTGCCGGAGATGCCGTACTGGCTGTCGACTGCGATGGCCTCCCAGTGCAGCGTGGAGTCCAGGGCGAGCACGTAGGCGCCGTCCACGGTCAGCCCGTCGCGGTCGACGTCGACCACGTGGACGTGCTGGGCCAGGTTGGCGAAGTAGACCGTGCCCTGGCCCGAGCAGCGCATCAGGTCCAGGCCCTCGCCCGTGTGGGCGCGGGCGGTCTGCTGGCCGCGGGTCTGGTACTCGCCGTCGAACTCGATCAGGCCCTGGTAGGCGACCATCGAGCCCTTGCGGGCGAGGACGTCGTCGTGGCCGGTGAGGGAGACGCGCAGCATCTGCGGGTTCTGCAGGGCGTAGCGGTCCTGCGTCTGGGCCTCGGTGTAGCCGAAAAGCGGGCTCTGCATGATGTCCTCGTTCCCCCTCAGCCCCGGGCCCGGAGCCGGTCGGTGCTGTCCTCGCTGGGCTGTACGACCACGAAGCCCTCGCCGGAGAAGCCCAGTTGGTAGGCCTCGCCGCTGCCCCGGCCGATCAGCGAGGAGGCCTTGAAGCTGCGCTTGCCCTTCATCCGGAGGTTGCTGGACCAGGCGACGAGCGCGTCGGGGTCGACGTAGGTCTCGTCGTCGCCGCGCCCGCAGTCCACGACGATGGGGGTGCCGCGGGAGGTCAGGGCGACCCAGCCGGTGCCGCTGATGCCGACGTTGAACAGGCCCTGCCCGGCGAACTTCGCCATGCCCTTGACGCGCTCCACGCCCCACTGGAGGTGGGCGTCGAAGGCGAGGACGTTGGTGCCGTTGACGGAGAGGGAGTCGCCGTTGAGCTGGAGGCAGACCACGTCGGCCCCGTAGTCGGCGAGGTAGAGCAGGCCGTCGCCGTGGCAGCGCATGAGGGGCACGCCCTCGCCGGTGAGCCACTGGGAGGCCATCTGGCGGACCGCGGGCGGGTTCGGGTCGTACTGGACGTAGCCCTCGTAGGCGACCATCGAGCCGGTGCGGGCGAAGAGGTCCTGGCCGGTCTGCATGGCGACCTTCAGCATGCTGCTGCCGTGGTTCTCCATGCGGGCGGTGACGGGGGTGGGGGCGTAGCCCTGGATCGGTGTCTGGTTCATGGTCTTCGCTGGTCCCTCAGACCTCGTAGGGCTGGACGACGACGAAATTGCCGGGAGCGCCCCGGAATTGGAGGTTCACGGCTTCTCCGCTGTGCCCCGGGTAGGAGCTGCGGCGCAGGCGCACCTGGCTGGAGATGATCACCTGGGCGCCCGCGGACCAGGCGATGACGGCGTTGCTGTCCGCGTAGGTCGACGGGGTGACCGGCAGCACGACGGGGATGCCGTGGGTCTTGACGACGACGGTGCCGTGGCCCTGGAACTGCATGGTGAACAGGGCGCCGCCGGGGATGCCGTGGCCCTCGATCCGGCGGACCTCGTGCTGCAGCGACTCGTCGAAGGCGAGCACCGACTCCGCGGAGACGCAGATGGCGTCGCCCTGGAGCTCGATGGGGTGCACGTGGGCGGAGTTCTCCGCGAGGAAGACCTGCCCGCGCCCGGAGCAGCGCATCAGCTGCAGCTCCTGGCCGGTGGCGTTGCCCACGATGCGGCCGGCGAAGCCGGCGCCCTTGTAGCCGAAGTCGACCTTGCCCTGGTACAGCACCATGCTGCCCTGGCGGGCGAGCACGGGCTGGCCGTCGACGCCGAGGTCGACGCGGACGAGCTTGGGGTTCTGCTGGGTCCAGCGCTGGCCGGTGGGGGCCTCCCGGTACTTCTGCAGCGCCGCCTGGACGCCCGCCGCGGCAGCCGGCTGGCCGTAGGCCTGCTGGCCGGGCTGGCCCGGGAAGGGCTGCCCGTGCTGGGGCGCGGGGTGCGGCTGGCCGGGGTAGGGCGCGTTCTGCTGGGGCACCTGGGGCGGCTGGCCGTACGGCTGCTGGCCGGGCTGACCGTAGGGCTGCTGCGGCGGCTGGCCGTACGGGGCGGGCTGCTGCTGGCCGTACGGGCCCGGCTGGCCGGGGATTCCGGGCGGACCGGGCGGGGGCGGGGTGAACTGGCCGCCGGTGGAGGCTCCGGGGCTGTTGAAGAAGCCCGGAGGGGCGATCGGCGCGGCCAGGGTCTGCGCGGCGTGCACCTGCCCGGCGGGCGGCGCCGGCGGCGGGGTGCTGCCGGGCGGGGGCGGGAAGCCCTGGTGGGGCGGCGGCGTGGGGGCCTGGTGGGCTGCGGGCGCCGGGGCCGGAGCGGGGGCCTGGGGCGGTACGGGCGCGGGGGGCTGCGCCCCGGGCGCGGCGAAGGCCGGGGGCGGGCCCGCCTGCTGCGGAGGGGCGAAGGCGGGCGCCGCGGCGGGCGCGGGCGCGGGTGCGGCCGGAGCCTGCGCCTGGGGCTCGGGCTCCTCTTCGAGCACCTCGCCGCCGAAGTGCTGGAGCAGTGCCTCCAGTCCGCCGTCGAAGCCCTGCCCGACCGCGGCGAAGCGCCAGACGTCCTTCAGGTAGATGTCACCGAGCATCACCGCGCGTTCGGTGCTGAATTCGGCCCCGGTGAAGGAGTAGCGCGCGACTTCCTGTCCGCCGGCGACGATACGGAGATAGCCGGGTGCCGTCTGTGACATCTGGCCCGCGCCGTCGAGGGTGGCCGTGAAAGAGAGCCGCTGGATGTGCGCGGGGATCTGGTCGAGGGTGACGCGGAAGGATTCCGTGTCCCCGGCCTGCGCCCCGAGCTGCTGAATGGCGCCCTCGGGCGACTTGGGCTGGTTGAAGAAGACGAAATACCGGTCGTCCGAGAGCCGCTCCGCGGCGTCGAGGCCGAAACAGCTGATGTCGAAGGTCAGGCCGGGGCCCGCGATCTGCACTCCCACGTACAGATCGGTCCCCGCCGTCAGGTCACTGATCTTGGCCTTGTGGCCGCGCTGGAATTCCCTGGCCATGCGTAACGACCGTCCCCCATCCGAACGTGCGATGAAAACGTGTGATGAATGCGTTGCGTCAGGCTAACGGCTGAGGGCTGGTTCGACCGACTCCGGACCGGCCGTGTCCCCCTCGGGGGCCCGCCGGAGCCGGGCCGGGCTCATTCGCCGCGCGCTGCGGGGAGGTGCGGCAACCTGTCGGCGGCCACCACACCTTCGAGGTAGCCGCGGGCGCGCTCGGTGCGCGGGTAGGCCTCGAGGAGCCGCCAGAAGCCGGGGCCGTGGCCGGGGACGAGCAGGTGCGCCAGCTCGTGCAGGAGTACGTAGTCGAGGACGTATTCGGGCATCCCCTGCAGCCGGTGCGAGAGGCGGATGCTGCCCTCGGTGGGGGTGCACGAGCCCCAGCGGGTGTTCTGGTTGGTGACCCAGCGGACGGTCGCGGGGCGGGCCCGGCCGTCCAGGTACTGCGCGGACAGGCGCGCGGCCCGCTCGGCGAGCTCGGTGTCGCCGAGCATCCGCTTGCTCTCCTGCGCCGCCAGCCTGTCGAGCATCACCGTCACCCAGCGCTGCTCCTCGGCCTCCGACATGCGGGCGGGGATGAGGACGACGGTGCGGTCCCCCTCCCGGTACGCGGAGACCGTCCTGCGGCGGCGCGCGCTCCGTCGGACCTCGACCGCTCCGGGCTCGGCACCGCCGGTGAGCGGGCTGGGAGCACTGCGCGGTCGTGCGGCACTGTGCAGAGGGTCGACGGGCACGGCCCCGACGTTACCGGCTGGCGGCGCGTGAAGTCCCGCCCATCACTCCTTGTCGGGCCCAAAGACCCAAGGGGACCGAGCTTGTACGACCATCACACCGTGCTTGTGGACAACTTCTCACGGTGACCACGCGAACGGTCCATGCTGAAGGCCGATCGAGGGGGACGGCCATGCCGACCGAGGGGGGAACCGTGCAGAAGGCAGCCACGCAGGGGACGGCCGCACAGGGGACGATCACGGAGGAAAGCTCTGAGCCGGGCATGTCCGCGCATCCCGTGCTCAAGCCCGCGCTGCGGCGCAGCTGGCGCAATCGCGACACCGTCCAGTTCGGGGTGGCCCCGGCCCACGCCGTGACGGTGGGTCCGGTGGACACGGCCACGGGCAGCTTCCTGACCCTGCTCGACGGCACGCGCGGCATGCCGCTCCTGCGCGAGGAGGCGAGAGCCGTGGGGCTGCCCGAAGGACGGGCGGACGCCCTGGTGGAGCGGCTTACCGCGGCGGGGCTGCTCGATGACGTGCGCGGGGGCGGGGAGGCCGCTGCGGCCCTGCGGGAGACGGGGCCGGCGCTGGACCGGCTGCGGCCCGACCTGGCCTCGCTGTCCGTGCTGCACCCGGGGCCGGGCGAGGCGATGCGGCTGATGGCGGCACGGCAGGCCATGCGGGTGCAGGTGCGGGGCGCCGGGCGGGTGGGCGCGGCCGTCGCGGCGCTGCTGTCGGCGTCGGGGGTGGGCCGCGTCGACGTGATGGACGGCGGCTGCGTGGAGCCGTGGGACGCGGGGCCCGGCGGGACGGACGCCGCGCGGACCGGGGAGCGGCGGGAGGTCGCGGCGCGGCGGGCCGTGCGGGCGGCGGCGCCGGGGGTGCGGCGCAGGCCCCGGCGGGGCGGCGAGCCGGAGCCGCCGCTGGCGCTGGTGGTCTTCGCCCCGCGGGACGGCCTCGCGGCCTACGCGCCCGACCCCGGCTCCTCGCAGGAGCTCCTCGCATCGGGTACGCCGCACCTGTTCGCGGGGGTGCTGGAAGCCACCGGGCTGGTGGGGCCGTTGGTGCTCCCCGGCGGGACGGCGTGCGCGGGCTGCATCGAGCTGGGGCGGGCCGGCCGCGACCCGGCCTGGCCCCGGATGCTCGCCCAGTGGAGGTCCGGCCGCGGCTCGGGGGTACCGTCGTGCGACATGGCACTGGCCACGGTTGTGGCGGGGCTGACCGTGGCGCGGGCTCTGGCCTTCCTCGACGGTGGGTCCCCGGCGAGCGCGGGGGTGCGGCTGGAGCTGGCTCTGCCGGGTCCGGCCTGGTCCCCGCGGCCCGTCGAGCCGCATCCGCGGTGCCCCTGCGGCGCGGCGCGTTCCCCGGATCCCGGGTATGCCGCGGCCACGGGGTCACCGCACGGGACAATGAGCAGGTAACCGCCGTCCGCGGCGTGGCTGTTCAGCTAGTTGGAGGGGCGAATGTCTGATCTACCCCGCAAGGCGGTAACGCGCACCGCCAAGTTGGCCGCGCTGCCACTGGGGTTCGCGGGGCGCACTGCCCTGGGGCTCGGCAAGCGCATCGGGGGGCGGCCGGCGGAGCTGATCGCGACGGAGTTGCAGCAGCGCACCGCAGAGCAGCTCTTCGCGACGCTCGGTCAGCTCAAGGGGGGTGCGATGAAGCTGGGGCAGGCGCTGTCGGTCTTCGAGTCGGCGCTTCCCGAGCAGATCGCCGGGCCCTACCGGGCCGCCCTGACCAAGCTTCAGGAAGCCGCCCCTCCCATGCCGGTGAAGACGGTGCACGCGGCCCTGGCGGAGCGGCTCGGCGAGGACTGGCGGGATCTGTTCGAGGAGTTCGACGACCGCCCTGCGGCCGCCGCCTCGATCGGGCAGGTGCACCGGGCGGTGTGGCACGACGGCCGGAAGGTCGCGGTCAAGGTGCAGTACCCGGGGGCGGGCGAGGCCCTGCTGTCGGACCTCACCCAGCTGGGGCGGTTCGCGAGACTGCTGGGGCCGCTGGTTCCGGGCATGGACATCAAGCCGCTGATCTCAGAGCTGCGCGACCGGGTCTCCGAGGAGCTGGACTACGGCCTGGAGGCGCGGGCCCAGACCGCGCACGCGCAGGAGTTCGCGGGCGATCCGGATGTGGTGGTGCCGGCCGTCGTGCACCAGGGCGACCAAGTGCTGGTCACCGAATGGATGGAAGGGCTGCCGCTGTCCGAGGTGATAGCGGAGGGCACCCAGGAGCAGCGGGACCGGGCGGGGCAGCTGCTGGCGCGCTTCCTCTTCTCGGGCGCGGCGCGCACGGGGCTGCTGCACGCCGACCCGCATCCGGGCAATTTCCGGCTGCTCACCGGGGACGCCCCCGACGGCCCGCCGGAGAAGTGGCGGCTGGGCGTGCTGGACTTCGGCACGGTCGACCGGCTGCCGCAGGGCCTCCCGCCGGAGATCGGGACCGCACTGCGGCTGACGCTGGACGGCCGGGCCGAGGCGGTCCACGAGCTGCTGCGGGAGGAGGGGTTCGTCAAGCCGGAGATCGAGCTGGACCCGGGCGCCGTCCTCGACTACCTGCTGCCGATCATCGAACCGGCGCAGGCGGCGGAGTTCACCTTCACCCGGGGCTGGATGCGCGCCCAGGCGACGCGGATCGCCGACCCCCGCTCCCCCGCGTACCAGCTGGCCCGCCAGCTCAACCTGCCGCCGGCGTATCTGCTGATACACCGCGTGACGATGAGCACCATCGGGGTGCTGTGCCAGCTGGGCGCGACCGTGCGGCTGCGCGAGGAGATGGAGGCATGGGTGCCCGGCTTCGCGGCGGCGGGCGCCGCGGCCGAAGAGGAGAGCCGCGAGACGCCTGCGTGACGGGGCCGGGCCCCGGCTTCACCACCAGGAGGAGTCGAGGCGGCCCTCGATGGATCTGATGTTGGCCCGGGAGCAGTCGTCGCAGAAGTAGCGGCGGCTGCCGTTCTCGAAGGAACAGGTCCAGGTCGGCGGCGCACCGTCGGCGGGGGTGCCACAGCGAGCGCAGGTGATGGTCTCGGCGGGCTCGGTGGCCTCAGGGTCCAACTGCCCTGATTCATGCGTCTTCTGGTCCACTCCCAGACGATATCCCCGCGAAGGGGCCGGGAGGGCACAACGCACCCGAACGCCCCGCGGGGCCGGTCCGTTCGGATCCGGCCCCGCGGGGGTGGTGACGAGGGTGGGGCGGGTCAGTGCATGACCGCCATGGCCAGGGCCCGGCGGGCGCGCATCGAGGCGCGCTCGGCGCGGCGCTGCATGCGCCGGGCGGCGGCCAGCCGAGTGGCCCTGCGTTCGGACTCGGCCTCCCTCAGTCGCTCGTGCATATGGGCACGGGCCAGGGCTTCTGGGATGAGTTGCATTTCGAGGTTCCTGTTCTGGCGCGAGGCGATCGCGCTGAAGGCGTCACGGGTGGGGACTTCGGGGCCGAAGGACTCGGCGGAGAGGCGGTGCATCGTCGGATCCTGCTTCTTGGGGTCGTGCGTGGTGGGGCGGTCGATGGTGCCGAAGACGTTCATGCGGCGACCGGGTTCTTGCGCGGACGGCCACGGGGCCGCTTGCGGGCCACCACTACGCCCTGGACGAAGAGCTCGCCTCCCCAGACGCCCCACGGCTCGCGGCGGTCCATCGCACCGGCGAGGCAGGCCTCGCGCAGCGGGCAGGTCCGGCAGAGCGACTTGGCGTACTCCACGTCCGCGGGCGACTCGGCGAAGAAGACCTCCGGGTCGTAGCTGCGGCAGGGGACGGGGGTGCCCAGGTTCTCGATCGCGTCGTCGAGGTCGGTCAGGGCGGTGAGGGGGGTCAAGGTGTCCTCCGTGGGGACGGGCGGGGGGATCAGGTCGGTCGCTACTGACGGGGTGTGCGCCTTGAGTTGCACGGTGTCTTTTTCCTCGTCTGTGTTCCGGCTTGTGGCCGGGCTGGTTCCCCTCGGCGAGGGGGCAAACAAAAGGGCCGCGGATCCCGGTGTGGGTTCCGCGGCCCTGGAAGGTGCCGACCTGATCATGCCGATCAGGCTGGATCTCTCCAGGGTTCGAGCCCACGGAAGGCCCACATCGTGTGGTGCTGGTGCTGGTGCTGCGTGCTGACGGATCCGGCGCCGCTGGTCGTCGCCGCAAGGGCATAGGCCTGGGCCTGTGCCGATGCTGCTGCCTTTACCGCGGACGCCTTCGTCGGTCGCTCATTGATCAGGGAGGTTTCGCCGATCAGGGCGGAGCCGTTGATCGGACCGAAACCGGCGCCGGACAGACCGGTGCCCCGGAGCGAGTCGAAGGAGAAGCCGAGCGGACGGGCGGCGATGACCGGGCGATCGGTCATTTTGTTGCAGGTCTTGAAGCTGATCATTGGTCTCGCCTCCTCTCGGCGTCTTCGGGGACCTGTCGGGACAGGTCCGGGCTTTTAAGTTCAGTACAGCTGGTTCAGTACAGCACGGATCCGCCGGCTCCCGGAAGAGCCGTTGTCTCCGTGCTCGGAAGGCTATGGGTATGCCGTCCGCGTGCGCAAACTATTTTTCGCGAGATTCTTCGGACGCGTCCTGGGACGCGTCTTCCGACGTCAGGTAGGTGCCTGCGCACAGTGCGAGGACGTCGGCACCGAACGAGTCGAGCTTGCGTCCTCCCACCCCTGAGATGCGCGCAAGCTCCGCTTCGGTTCCCGGAACGGCCTCCGCGATGGCCAGCAGCGTCTTGTCGGTGAAGATGCAGAAGGCGGGCTGGCCGAGCCGGCCGGCCTCCCCGGCGCGCCAGTCGCGCAGCCGCTCGTAGAGCGCCTCGTCGAGCTCGCAGGGGCAGTCCTCGCAGCGCATGAGCTTGATCTCGCCCGCATCCGTCAGGGTGCGGCCGCAGACGCGGCAGCGGGCGGAGCCCCGCTGCCGGCGGCGGGCGGGACCCCGCTCGATGCCCGCCGTGCCGCCGGGAGAGCCGGGGCCGGGCCGGACGGCCGCGGAGCCCGGCCGCAGGCCGTTCAGGAAGCGGGTGGGGCGCCGGGAGGGGCGGCCGCCCGGCGTGCGGGAGAGCGCCCAGGACAGGGAGAGGTGACGGCGGGCCCGCGTGACGCCGACGTAGAGGAGGCGGCGCTCCTCCTCGATCTGCTCGTCCGTCTTGGCGTATGTGATCGGCATCATGCCCTCGGCGAGGCCGACGAGGAACACGGCGTCCCATTCGAGGCCCTTGGCGGCGTGAAGTGAGGCGAGAGTCACACCCTCGACGGTGGGGGCGTGCTGGGCGCTCGCCCGCTCGTCGAGCTCGGCGACGAGATCGGCGAGGCTGGCGTCCGGTCTGGCCCGGACGAAGTCCTCGGCGAGGCGCACGAGGGCCGCGAGGGACTCCCAGCGGTCCCGCACCGCCCCCGAGCCGGTGGGCGGCTCGGCCGTCCAGCCGCGGGTGCCCAGGACGGCCCGCACCTGGGACGGGACGTCGTCGGCGCCGGCGAGCTGGGTGTCGCCCCCGCCGGCTCGGGCGGCGCCGCGCAGCAGCAGCCCGGCCTCGCGCACCTCGGGCCGCTCGAAGAACCGCTCGGCGCCGCGCAGCTGGTAGGGCACCCCGGCGTCGGCGAGGGCCTGCTCGTAGACCTCGGACTGGGCGTTGATGCGGTAGAGGATCGCGATCTCGCTGGCGGGCACCCCGGAGTCGATGAGGTCCCGGACGCGGCGGGCGGTGCCCTCGGCCTCCGCGGGCTCGTCCGCGTACTCGCCGTAGACGGGCTCGGGGCCGGCCTCGCGCTGGGAGACGAGCTCCAGGCGGTGCTCGGCGGCCCGGCCGCGGGCCTGGGAGAGCAGGCCGTTGGCCAGGTGGACGACCTGGGGGGTGGAGCGGTAGTCCCGGACGAGCTTGACGACGGTGGCGTGCGGGTGACGGGTGCGGAAGTTCAGCAGGTGGTCGGGGGTGGCGCCGGTGAAGGAGTAGATGGTCTGGCTCGCGTCGCCGACGACGCACAGGCTGTCCCGGTCGCCCAGCCACAGCTCCAGGAGGCGCTGCTGGAGGGGGCTGACGTCCTGGTACTCGTCGACGACGAAGTGCTGGTACTGGCGGCGGACGGTCTCGGCGATGTCGTGCCGGTCCTGCAGGACGCCGACGGTCAGCAGCAGGACGTCCTCGAAGTCGATCACGCCGCGGTCGCGCTTGAGGTCCTCGTAGGCGGCGTAGACCCGGGAGGTCTCGGCGGGGTCGCGGGGCATGTCGCGGCCCGCCTTGGCGGCGGCCGCCGGGTAGTCCTCGGGGACGGTCTGGGTGACCTTCGCCCACTCGATCTCGCCGGTGACGTCGCGCAGCTCGGTGCGGTCGAGGCGGATGCGGCAGCGGGCCGCGGCCTCGGCGACGATCTGGACCTTCCGCTCGGCCAGCCGCGGCAGGTCCCCGCCCACGGCCTTGGGCCAGAAGTACTGCAGCTGGCGCAGGGCGGCCGAGTGGAACGTGCGCGCCTGGACGCCGCCGGCGCCGAGCTGGCGGAGCCGGCCGCGCATCTCGCCGGCGGCGCGGTTGGTGAACGTGACGGCGAGCACGCTGGAGGGCTGGAGCACTCCGGACCGGACGCCGTAGGCGATGCGGTGGGTGATCGCGCGGGTCTTGCCCGTGCCGGCGCCGGCCAGCACGCACACCGGGCCGCCCAGGGCCGTCGCCACCTCGCGCTGCTCGGGGTCGAGCCCGTCGAGCACCGCGTCCGGGGAGTCCGGGACCGGCGGGAAGAGGGTGGAGTGCGTTGCTGCTGTCACCCCGCCATGCTGCCAGGTTCGCGGGGGCGACCGGGAATGCCGTCCACAGGGGTGGCGCGGCAGTCGTACGAATACGGGAATGGCTGTGGACAGGTGCACGTTCTACCACCGGAACAACACCGGGATCGGTACCCACGGCACGACCGGGAACGGACCGGAACACCACACGAGAGAAGGGGCACGAGGTCGAATGTCGGGCACCGTGACGATGTACAGCACCACCTGGTGCGGCTACTGCCGCCGGCTGAAGAGCCAGCTGGACCGCGAGGGAATCGCCTACAACGAGATCAACATCGAGCACGACGCCGAGTCGGCGGCCTTCGTGGAAAAGGCGAACGACGGCAACCAGACGGTCCCGACGGTCCTGGTGAACCCGCTCAGCGGCGCCGCGCCGGTCACCATGACCAACCCGTCCCTGGCCCAGGTCAAGCAGGCCCTGGCGTCCTGACGCGCGGGCGCGGAGACAGAACGGCCCCGGTCCGCGGACCGGGGCCTTCGCCGTCTCCGTGCGGAGCGCGTGTGTGACGCGTTCCTCAGGGCTGGCTCTGCGGCAGCGGCTCGCCGTACCAGAGCTCCAGCAGCCGGGCCGCGATGGAGATGCCGGTCGGGGGCAGGACCTCCCCCGAGGCGAAGGCGGCCCGCAGTTCCTTGCGCGAGAACCAGCGCGCCTCGTGGATCTCCTCGCCGTCCACCTGGATGTCGCAGGACGTGGCCCGCGCCATGAAGCCCAGCATCAGGCTGGACGGGAACGGCCAGGGCTGGCTCGCGACGTACTCCACGTCCCCGACGACGACGCCCGCCTCCTCGGCGACCTCGCGCCGCACCGCCTGCTCCAGCGACTCCCCCGGCTCGACGAAGCCCGCGAGCGTGGAGAAGCGGCCCTCGGGCCAGTGCATCTGGCGGCCGAGCAGCGCGCGGTCGTCCCCGTCGGTGACCAGCATGATCACGGCCGGGTCGGTGCGCGGGTAGTGCTCGGCGCCGCAGGCCGGGCAGCGGCGGATGTGGCCGGCGGCCGCGACGACCGTGCGCTCGCCGCAGCGCGAGCAGAAGCGGTGCAGCCGCTGCCAGTTCTCCAGGGCCACCGCGTGCACCATCAGGCCGGCGTCGCGCGGCGAGAGCAGCAGGCCGGCCTCGCGCAGCCCGGCGGGGCGCGCGGACTGGTCCATCCGGCCCGGCAGGGCGTCCTTCTGCAGCGCGAAGTAGGCGATGCCGTCCGCGTCCTCGCCGAGGAAGTAGCGGTGCGTCTCGGTGACGGGCGCCTCGAAGGCGGGCGTCATCACGAGCTCGGTGCGGCCGTCGGGGGTGTCGTCGATCAGCACCTGGCCGCCGGAGACCACGAAGACTCTCGTGGAGGGGTGGCTCCAGGCCGCGGCGAGCCACGCCTCGTCCAGGCGGTGGTGGGCGGCACGGTCGATGCCGCTCTCGGCGGTGAGGGTGATCGGCCGGGCGGCCGAGAGATCGGTCCAGGTGGTCACTGCTGCTTCCAACTCCCCCTACGAATCCCTGCGAATGGTCGTCTGTGGTGCGCGGACTAGCCGGCGAGCCCTCCCCCGGGCCCCGTCCCGGACGCGCCCGCGGCCGCGAGGTCGGACCACAGGTGGGCGGAGGTCTCGACGCCCTTCATCAGGAGGTCCAGCTCGACCTTCTCGTTCGGCGCGTGCCAGCCGTCCGAGGGCACCGAGATGCCGAGGAAGAGCACCGGGACGCCGAGCACGTCCTGCAGGTCCGCGGCGGGGCCGGAGCCGCCCTCGCGGGTGAAGCGGACCTTCTGCCCGAAGGCGCGCTCCATGGCCCGCACGACCGACCGGAGATACGGGTGGTCCAGCGGGGTCAGGCAAGGGCGGGTCGCGCCCCAGAAGGTGATCTCGTGGCGGATGCCGTCCGGGAGGGTGTCGGCCACCCACCGGCGCACGGCCTGCTGGACGTGGTCGGTGTCCTGGCCCGCCACGAGCCGGAAGGACAGCTTCAGCTGGGCGGTGGACGGGACGATGGTCTTCCCGCCGGGGCCCTGGTAGCCGCCGCCCATGCCGTTGACCTCGGCGGTGGGGCGGGCCCAGATGCGCTCCAGGGTGCTGTAGCCCGCCTCGCCCAGAGGGGCGTGCGAGTGGGCGGTGCGCAGCCAGCGCTTCTCGTCGAAGGGCAGCTCGGCGAAGAGCTCGCGCTCGCGGTCGGTGAGCTCGACGACGCCGTCGTAGAAGCCGGGGATCGCCACGCGGAGGTTCCGGTCGTGCAGGCCGGCGGCGAGCCGGGCGGCCTCCATGGCGGGGTTGGGCACCGCGCCGCCGAAGGAGCCGGAGTGGATGTCCTGGTCCGGGCCGTAGAGGTCGATCTGGCAGTCGGCGAGGCCGCGCATGCCGGTGCAGACGGTCGGGGTGTCCTCGGACCACATGCCGGTGTCGGAGACGATGACCGCGTCGCACGCGAGGCGGTCGGCGCGGGCCCGGACGAGGTCCGCGAAGTGCTCCGAGCCGGACTCCTCCTCGCCCTCGACGAGCAGCTTGAGGTTGACCGCGGGCGCCGTGCGGCCGGTGGCGGCCAGGTGGGCGCGGACGCCGAGGGTGTGGAAGAAGACCTGGCCCTTGTCGTCGGCGGCGCCGCGGGCGTACAGCCGGCCGTCCTTGACGACGGGCTCGAACGGCTCGGTGTGCCAGCCGTCCTCGCGGGCGGCGGGCTGGACGTCGTGGTGGCCGTAGACCAGGACGGTCGGGGCCCCTTCGTCGCCCGAGGGCCACTCGGCGAACACCGCCGGGGCGCCGTCGGTCTCCCAGACCTCCGCGGTCGGGAAACCGGTCTCCGTGAGCTTCGCGGCCAGCCATTCGGCGCTGCGGCGCACGTCCCCGGAACGGCCGGGGTCGGCCGAGACGGAGGGGATGCGGAGCCACTCGACGAGATCGTCGAGGAACGCGGCGCGGTGGCCTTCGATAAACGCGCGGACGGCGCTGTCCGGAGTCTCGCTCATGCCGTCGAGCCTATCCGGACACACGGCGTGACCATGACCGGCCCGGCGTACCGCCGGACACACCTTCCGTCATCACGCCTGCTCACGGGTGCTCTCCCAGGAGGAGCCGCTCCAGCCCCGCACGGTCGGGGAGGCCGTCCGGGCGGACGGTCTCGCCGTCGCGCACGTAGACGAAGGCGGCCGTGACCGAGGACAGCGGGATCCCGTGCTGCTCGGCCCAGGCGACGCGGTAGATCGCGAGCTGCAGGGGGTCGGCGTCGTGGGCGCGGCTGGTCTTCCAGTCGACGATCTCGTACGTGTCGCCGCCGGGGCCGCGGTCGCGGTAGACCGCGTCGATGCGGCCGCGGACGACCCGGCCCGCGAGGGTGAGCTGGACGGGCACCTCGATTCGGTGGGGGACGCGGCGGGCGTACGGGGTGCGCTCGAAGGCCTCCTTGAGCTCGGCGAGGTCCTGCTCGTCGGCGATCTCCGGGCCGAAGTCGTCCTCCGCGCCGCCGGGCAGCTCGTCGGGGCCGAGCAGGGGCAGGGGCAGCGGCTCGAAGCGGGATTCGATCCAGGCGTGGAAGCGGGTGCCGCGGCGGGCGGCGGGCTGGGGCGGGCGCGGCATGGGCCGGGCGAGCTCGCGCGCGAACCCGTCGGGGTCCGCGGCGAGCCGGACCAGCTGCCACGCGCTGAGCGAGGCGGGCAGGGGCACGTCGCGCTCACGCGCGCGTGCCCGGCGGAGCTCGCCCGCCAGGGCGTCGAGATCCCGGTCCCAGGAGGCGGCCAGGCGGGCCTCTTCGGGCGCGAGCACGGACGCCGGGAGCCCGTCGGGCTCCGGCGCGGGGTGGGGCAGCCCGCCCGCGGGGCCGGGCGGGGCGGACGCGTGATCGTCCCGTACGGGCTGGGCGCCGCCGGGTGCACGCCGGGGCCCGGGCAGCACGGGGCCGCCTGCGGCGGGCTCCGGACGGGCCGCCGGCAGGGCGTCCCACGCGCCGGGGTCGGCGAACCGCTCGTCCTCGGCGTCGTCCTCGTGCGGAGCACGATCGCCCTCGTACGCCCCGGCGCCCATGACGGCCTCCGGGCGAGCCGTCGGCAGGGCCTCCCACGCGTGCGGGTCGGCCGGGTGCTCGTCCTCGTGCGGGTCCGGCTCCGGTGCGTACGCGTCGTACTCGTCGTCGTCCGGCGGCGGGGGCGGCCAGTCCGGGTCGTAGGCCGGGCCGGGCTCGGGGAGCGCCGACGCACCGGTGCCCGTGGCGGCTCCGGCGGCCCCGCTCTCCAGTCGCTCCAGGTGCGCGAGCACCGCGTCCGCCGCGGCGCGGCGGCGGGCGAGGGAGTCCGGGTCCAGGGGAAGCGGCCAGGAGCGGTCGGTCTCGTCCTCCTGCAGCGCGGGGTTCTCGGCGTCCTCCTCCGGAGGGGCGGCCCAGGCCTCGATCTCGCCGTGGCCGGCCTCGCAGTGCGCGCGGAGGGCTTCGAGGAACGCGGACGGCCCGCGGGGCTTCTTCTGGCTGGGGCCCCACCAGTGGCCGGAGCCGAGGAGCAGGGAGCGGGGGCGGGTGAAGGTGACGTAGCCGAGGCGGAGTTCCTCGATGCGCTGGTGTTCCTTCATGGCGGCCTTGAAGGCGCCCATGCCCTTGGCGTCCCACGCGCCGACGTCGGGCAGGGTGTCGGCGTCGCCGCGCAGGGCGTGCGGGAGGACCTTGGCCTGGGCCGTCCAGGAGTCGCGGGACTGCTCGCTGGGGAAGGTGCGCTCGACGAGGCCGGGGACGGCGACGACATCCCACTCCAGGCCCTTGGACTTGTGCGCCGTGAGGACCTTGACGGTGTCCTCCCCTCCGGGGAGGGAGCTGTCGAGTCCCTTCTCGTACTGCGCGGCGGTGCGCAGGAAGCCGAGGAAGGCGAGCAGGGTGGTCTCGCCGTCGACGGCGGCGAAGCCCGCGGCGACGTCCATGAAGTGCGAGAGGGTCTCGCGGCGGCGGGCGGCCAGGGCGTGCGGCGAGGCGGACAGCTCGACCTCCAGGCCCGTGACGGCCAGGACGCGGTGGAGGACGTCCATGAGGGGGTCGGCCAGGGAGCGGCGCAGGTCGCGCAGTTCGGCGGCGAGGCGGGCGAAGCGGACGCGGGCCTCGGCCGAGAAGGGCAGGCCGTCGTCCGGGGCGTCGGCGGCGAGGAAGGTGTCGAGCGCGTCGGCGAGGGAGACCGTCTCGGCGGGGTCGGTGCCCTCGACGGCCTCGGCGAGGCGGCGCTCGGGGTCGCCGCCCGCGCTTCCGTAGGGCACGAGCGTGCGGGCGCGGCGGCCGAGGAGCGCGAGGTCGCGGGGGCCGATGCGCCAGCGCGGGCCGATCAGCAGCCGGACCAGGGAGGCGTTGGCGGCGGGGTCCTGGAGGACCTCGCAGACGGCGACGAGGTCGGCGATCTCGGGCAGGTGCAGCAGCCCGGACAGGCCGACGACCTCGACGGGCAGGTCGCGCCGCACGAGCGCGCCCTGGATCTGGGCGAAGTCGGCCGCGGTGCGGCACAGGACGGCGATGTCGCCGGGGCGGGTGCCGGTGCGCACCAGGTGGGCGAGGGAGTCGGCGAGCCACTCCAGCTCCTCGGCGTGGGTGGGCAGCAGGGCGCAGCGCACCACGCCGTCCCGCTCGGCGCCGGGGGCGGGGCGCAGGGCCTCGACGCCCTCGTGGCGCTCGCGCAGCTCGGCGGCGAGGCCGTTGGCGAGGTCGAGGAGGCGGCCGCCGCTGCGCCGGTTCTCGCTGAGCGCGAAGCGCCGGGCGGGGCTGCCGTCGGCGAAGGGGAAGTGCTGCGGGAAGTCGTCCAGGTTGGCGACGGAGGCGCCGCGCCAGCCGTAGATGGCCTGGCAGGGGTCGCCGACGGCGGTGACGGCGTGGCCGGTGCCGCCGCCGAAGAGGCCGGAGAGCAGGAGGCGCTGGGCGACGGAGGTGTCCTGGTACTCGTCGAGGAGGACGACGGCGAACTGCTCGCGCAGGATCCGCCCGACTTCGGGGCGGCTGCGGGCGAGCTCGGCGGAGAGGGCGATCTGGTCGCCGAAGTCGAGCAGGTCGCGCTTGCGCTTCTCCGCGCGGTAGCCGCCGACGAGCTCCAGCAGTTCGAGGCGGGCGCGGGCGGTCTCGGGGACCTTGCGCAGGTCGGCGTTGGTGAGCCGGGCGCTCTCCAGGGCGGCGAGCAGCTCGCTGTCGTGGGCGCGGAGGCGCTCGGCGGGCACGAGGTGCTCGGCGAGCTCGCCGTCGAGGGCCAGGAGGTCGGCGACGAGGTCGGCGAAGGAGCGGGTGAGCGCCGGGAAGGGGCCCGGGGAGCCGCGCAGGACGCGGGCGGCGAGCTGGAAGCGGGTGGCGTCGGCGAGGAGGCGGGCGCCGGGCTCCAGACCGATGCGCAGGCCGTGCTCCTTCAGGAGGCGGCCGGCGAAGGCGTGGTACGTGGAGATCTGCGGCTCGCCGGGGGCCTGGTCGGGGTCGGCGACGGCAGGCTCGGGGTCGGTGACGCCGGCCGCGACGAGGGCCTTGCGGACGCGCTCGGACAGCTCGCCGGCGGCCTTGTTGGTGAAGGTGAGGCCGAGGACCTGCTCGGGGGCGACCTGGCCGGTGCCGACGAGCCAGACCACGCGCGCGGCCATCACTGTGGTCTTGCCGGACCCGGCGCCGGCCACGATGACCTGCGGGGCGGGCGGCGCGGTGATGCAGGCCGTCTGCTCCGGGGTGAACGGGATGCCGAGGAGCTCCTTGAGCTGCTCGGGGTCGGTCAGGCGCGGGGTCACGGCACACCACGCTAACGGCCGCCACTGACATATCGGCATCGCCGCAGGTCAGAGCGGTCTCCCTGGCTCTCTTCGAGGGCGGGCTACTCGACGATCTGCCGGCCCTCGGGCCGGGCCGTGCAGGAGGCCCGGAAGGAGCAGTGCGAGCAGTGCTGGCCGGGGCGGGGGGCGAACCGCTCCTCCAGGACCCGGCCCGCCGCCTCGGCGAGCAGACCGCCGACCCACTCGCCCTCGCCCAGCGGCTCCTGGCCCTGCACCTTGGGCACGGCCTCGCCGCCGTCCCGCTTCGCCGCGCCCTGGCGCAGCTGGACGAGCTCGGCGCCGCCGGACCGGGGCCGGGCGCCGTCGAAGACCTCGTCGACGGCCCCGTGCTCCACGGCGAGCTGGTAGACGGCGAGCTGGGGGTGGCGCTCGACCTCCTTGGCGGAGACGGTGCCCTTGCCGGTCTTGAAGTCGACGACGTAGGCGCGGCCGTGGTCGTCCGCCTCCACACGGTCCATGGAGCCGCGGATGCGCACGAGGTAGTCCTCGGCCTTCAGGGTGACGTCGAAGGCGTGCTCGGTGGCGACGGGGGCCCGGCCGCCGCGCTCCATGACGTGCCAGCGCAGGAAGCGCTCCAGGGCCGCGCGGGCGTTCTCCTTCTCCTGCGCCGACTTCCACGGGGCGTCGAAGGCGAGCGCGTCCCAGACGGAGTCGAGGCGCTCCATGAGCACGGCGAGGTCGGCGGGGGTGCGGCCGGAGGCCACCTCGTCGGCGAGGACGTGCACGACGTTGCCGAACCCCTGGGCGGCGGTGGCGGGCGCGTCGGCCTTCACCTCGCGGCCCAGGTACCACTGCAGCGAGCAGGTGCCCAGCTGGCCGAGGGCCGAACCGGACAGGGCGACCGGCCGGGTGCGGTCGCGCAGCGGCACCTCGCTGTGGGTCGGCTCGTGCAGGCCCCACCAGCGGTACGGGTGTGCGGACGGTACGAGCGGCTGGCCCTCCTCGTCGCGCAGCGCCGCGAGCCGGGCGAGCCGTTCCGCGGCGGCGGCCCGCAGGGCGTCCGAGGCGGCGGGGTCGACGGTGGTGGCGCGCAGCTCCGCCACGAGCGCGGCGACGGCCAGGGGGCGGCGCGGGCGCTGGGTGACGTCGGCCGGCTCGACGCCGAGTTCGGTCAGGAACCGGGAGGGCTGGTCGCCGTCCTCGGCCGCGGCCTTGACCGCGGTGACGACCACGCGCTCGCGCGCACGCGTGGCCGCCACGTAGAACAGGCGGCGCTCCTCGGCCAGCAGCGCGCCGGGGCTGAGGGGCTCGGCGATGCCGTCGCGGCCGATCCGGTCGGCCTCCAGGAGCGAGCCGCGGCGCCGCAGGTCGGGCCAGAGCCCTTCCTGGACGCCCGCGACGACCACGAGCCGCCATTCGAGGCCCTTGGAGCGGTGGGCGGTCATCAGGCGCACGGCGTCGGGGCGGACGGCCCTGCGGGTGAGGGTGTCGGCCGCGATGTCCTGCGCCTCGAGTTCGTCGAGGAAGTTCAGGGCGCCGCGGCCGCCGGTGCGCTCCTCGGCGCGGGCGGCGGTCTCGAACAGGGCGCAGACGGCGTCCAGGTCGCGGTCGGCGTTGCGGCCGGCCGCGCCGCCACGGTGCGCCGCGCGCTGCAGGCGGGCGGGCCAGGGGGTGCCGTCCCAGAGGGCCCAGAGGGCCTCTTCGGCGGTGCCTCCGGCCGCGAGGATCTCGCGCGCGCCGCGGAGGAGGGCGCCCAGGCGCTGGGCGCCGCGGGCGTAGGCGGGGTCGTGGACGGCCAGTCGCTCCGGTTCGGCGAGGGCTTCGGCGATGAGGGTGTCGGAGGGACGGGGTACGGCTTCGCCCGCGGCGCGCTCTTCGTCCCTGAGGGCGCGGCCGAGGCGGCGGAGGTCGGCGGCGTCCATGCCGCCGAGGGGGGAGGTGAGGAGGGTGAGGGCGGTCTCGGGGTCGGTGGCAGCGGGCCCCGCAGGCTCCGCAGCATCCGCCGCGCCGCCCTCCGCAACGCCCTCCGCCACCACTCGCAGCGCCGTCAGCAGCGGTGCCACCGCCGGTTCCCGGCGCAGGGGGATGTCGTCGCCGTCGACCTCCACCGGGACGCCCGCCGAGGTCAGGGCGCGGCGCAGGGCCGGTATGGAGCGGGAGCCCGCGCGGACGAGGACGGCCATCTCGTGCCAGGGGACGCCGTCCTCCAGGTGCGCGCGGCGCAGGATGTCGGCGATGTTGTCGGTCTCCGCGCCCGCCGTCGGGTACGTGAAGGCCTCCACGCGCCCGCCCTCGCGGACGGCCGCGAGGTCCCGGTGCGCGCGGACGGCGTCCGCGGGGAGGCGGGTGAGGGGCATCCGGCGGGTGAGCAGGCGGGTGGCCGCGAGGAGGTCCGCGGCGGAGCGGCGCGAGGTGGTGAGGACCTCGACGGGGGCGGCGGCGCCGTCGCGGCGGGGGAAGGCGTCCGGGAAGTCGAGGATGCCGTTGATGTCGGCGCCCCGGAAGGCGTAGATCGACTGGTCGGGGTCGCCGAAGGCGACGAGGGTGCGGCCGCCGCCGGCGAGCGCCCGCAGCAGCCGCACCTGGGAGGCGTCGGTGTCCTGGTACTCGTCGACGAACACGGCGTCGTAGCGGCCGGCCAGCTCGGCGGCGGTCTCGGGGCGCTCGGCGAGGAGGACGGCGCGGTGCACGAGCTCGGCGTAGTCGAGGACGCCGCGCAGGTCGAGCAGGTCGAGGTACTCGGCGAGGAAGGAGGCGGCGGCCGCCCAGTCGGGCCGCCCGGTGCGGGCGGCGAAGTCGCCGAGGGAGCCGGGGCCCAGGCCGAGCTCGCGGCTGCGGGCGAGGACGGCGCGCACCTCGTCGGCGAAACCGCGGGTGGTCAGGCAGGCGCGCAGTTCGTCGGGCCAGCGCACGCGGGCGCGGCCGGCGCGCTCCAGCTCGGCCTGGCCGGCCAGCAGCTCGCGCACGACGGCGTCCTGCTCGGGGCCGGACAGCAGCCGCAGGGGGTCGATGAACAGGTCGGCGTCCTGGTGGGCGCGGACGAGGGCGTAACAGTACGAGTGGAAGGTCGTGGCCTGGGGCGCGGCGGCGCCCGCGCCGAGCCGGGCGGCCATCCGGTCGCGGAGCTCGACGGCGGCCTTGCGGCTGAAGGTGAGGACGAGGATGCGCTCCGGCGGGGTGCCCCGGCGCACCCGCTCGGCGACGGCCTCGACCAGCGTCGTCGTCTTCCCCGTGCCGGGGCCCGCGAGCACGAGCAGCGGCCCTCCGGCGTGCTCAACCACGGCACGCTGGCGTGCGTCCAGCTCAGGAAGGGCCGTGGAGCCCGGCCGGGTGCGCACGAGGCGGTAGGCGCCCGGGGAGGGGTGCCGTGCCTGCTGGTGCTGCGGCCGGGTCGAGCCGGAAGGCGGGAAGGAGCTCACGTGGGTTGCCGGTCCTGGTGGGGGTGCGGGGAGTCGTGCGGCCGTGCGGGGCGGGAGGCCGGGGAGTGACGGCGGTTCCCGACGCTACGCCAGGCGGCGTCCGGGGCGCAGGGCGTCGCGGGAGCCGGCGCACGGCTTCAACGGTCTCACCCGTTCGGGTGAGACCGGGTCCGCCCGGGCCCCGCGGCCGCGGGCGGTGGGTGCCGTCAGGTGTGCGGAGTCACATCCCCGGGGTCGCGGCCGTCCCAGCGGGCGAGTGCCATGGCGATCCGGGGGACGTGGCCCTCGGCCGACCGCGCCGCCTCGCGCAGGGGCGTGCCCTCCTCGCGGTAGCGGGCGAGGGCGCGCAGTTCGTGGCCGGGCAGCAGGACGCCGTCCGCGCGGACGACGCGCCACCAGGGCACGGGGCCGCCGTAGAGCGCCATGACGCGCCCCACCTGACGGGGCCCGCCCTCGCCCAGCCACTCGGCGACGTCCCCGTAGGTCATCACCCGCCCGGGTGGGATCTGCTCGGCGACCGCCAGCACACGTTCCGCGTACTCGGGAAGCTCCTCGTCCTCGCTCACCCGGTCCATGGTGCCGCACCCCGCCGACAGCCCCGTCCGGCGATCACCCCGGTGATCACGCAGAGTGCGGAATCGCACTACAGGGCGTACGATCCGGAGTCCGCGCCCCCGAATTGCACCCTGATGCCCCCTCGCCCGGCGGGGCCATGCCACCATCTTCCGGGCGGTGACAGGTGATACGAGACCAAGAAGACGAGAAGGACCGGATGCAGGGCGCGGAGCCTCCTGAGGGGGACCACGCTCCCCGAGCGCTGCCCTCGTCCGGCCCGGGAGCGTACGAGTGCGACGAGGGGGGCGTGCAGATCGACCGGGTCTCCGGTGACGAACCGCTGCTGCCCGCCCGCGTGCACCGCCCGGCCGACCTGGTCCGGCTCTTCCTCGGCATCGTGGGCATCGCGCTCGTCCTCGCCCTCGCCGCCTTCGCGCACGGCACCACCACGGGTCTCGCCCAGGACATCAACGAGAGCACGGGGCGCGCCCCGCAGCTGCTGGCGAGCTTCGCGGGCCTCGCGGCCAACATCGCCATCTTCATCGTCCCCGTGGCCTTCGCCGTCGAGCGGCTGATCAAGCGGGACGGGCTGCGCATCGCCGACGGCGTGCTGGCCGCCGTGCTCGCGCACGGCGTCTCCCTGGCCACCGACCTGTGGGTGGCCCGCACGGCCCCCGACTCGATCCGCGCCGCCCTCACCCAGCTCGCACCCACCGGCGGCCTCACCGACCCGGTCCACGGCTATCTGGCCCCCGTGATCGCCTACATGACGGCCGTCGGCATGTCCCGGCGCCCCCGCTGGCGCGTGGCGATGTGGGCGGTCCTCCTCCTGGACGCCTTCGCGGTCCTGGTCAACGGCTACACGACACCGTTCTCGATCGTCACCACGGTCCTGATCGGCTGGACGGTCGCCTACGGCACCCTCTACGCCGTCGGCTCCCCCAACGTCCGCCCCACCGGCCGCCACTTGCTGACCGGACTGCGCCGCGTCGGCTTCAAGCCGGTCACCGCGCTGCGCGCCGAGGACGGCGCCGACGACACCGAGCCGCACGAGCGGGGCCGCCGCTACATCGTCACCCTGGAGGACGGCCCGCCCCTGGACGTCACGGTCGTCGACCGCGAACAGCAGGCGCAGGGCTTCTTCTACCGCGTGTGGCAGCGCCTCGCCCTGCGCGGCATCACCCAGCGCCGCAGCCTGCAGTCCCTGCGCCAGGCCCTGGAACAGGAGGCCCTGCTCGCCTACGCGGCCATCGCCGCCGGCGCCAACGCGCCCAAGCTGATCGCCACCTCCGAGCTGGGCCCGGACGCCGTCATGCTCGTCTACGAGCACATCGGCGGCCGCCCCTTCGGGCAGGTGCCCACCGACGAGATCACCGACGAGCTCATGGCGGGCGCCTGGCGCCAGGTCCAGGCCCTGCAGTCGCGCCGCATCGCGCACCGCAGGCTCGACGGCGACGCCCTGCTGGTGGATCGTTCCGGCAACGTGGTGCTGACCGACCTGCGCGGCGGCGAGATCGCGGCCGGCGACATCGTCCTGCGCATGGACGTCGCCCAGCTGCTCGTCACGCTCGGCCTGCGGGTCGGCGCCGAGCGCGCCGTGGCCACCGGCGTCGCCGTCCTCGGCCCCGACGCCGTCGCCGACAGCCTCCCGCTCCTGCAGTCCATCGCCCTCACCCGCACCAGCCGGGCGACCCTGCGCCAGCTCGCCCGCGAGCGGGCCCAGCGGGAGCGCGAGAAGGTCCTGGAGGCCGCGAGCGCCGCCAAGGAGGCCAAGGCCGCGGCGGCCGAGGAGGAGGTCAGCGGCCGCAAGGCGCTCAAGGCCGAGCGCCAGGCCGAGAAGCGGGCCATCGACGAGGCGCTGGAAGAGGCCCGCGAAGAGGACCTGCTGGCCCAGATCCGCCGCCAGGTGCTCCTCATCCGCCCCCAGGCCCCGATAGAGCCCGTACGCCTGGAGCGCATCAAGCCGCGCACCCTGATCAGCTTCGTCGCCGGCGCCTTCGCCGCGTACTTCCTGCTGTCGCAGCTCACCCACGTGCAGTTCGGCGACCTCGTCCACAAGGCGGAGTGGCCGTGGGTCGCGGTCGCGGTGGCCTTCCAGGCGCTGACGTACGTCGCCGCGGCCCTCAGCCTGCTGGGCTTCGTGCCCGAGAAGGTGGGCTTCGCCCGCACGGTGCTGGCCCAGGTGGCCGGCTCGTTCGTCAAGCTGGTCGCCCCCGCGGCGGTCGGCGGCGTGGCGCTCAACACCCGCTTCCTGCAGCGCTCGGGCGTCCGCCCCGGCCTGGCGGTGGCCAGCGTCGGCGCGTCCCAGCTGTTCGGCCTCGCCTGCCACATCATGCTGCTGCTGTCCTTCGGCTACGTCACCGGCACCGAGCGCAGCTCCTCGCTCGGCCCCTCGCGCACGGTCATCGGCGGCCTGCTGACGGCCGCGGTCCTGGTGCTCGTCGTGGCGGCGATCCCCGTCCTGCGGAAGTTCGTCTCGACGCGCGTGCGGTCGCTGTTCGCGGGCGTGGTCCCGCGCATGCTGGACGTCACGCAGCGCCCGCAGAAGCTCCTCTCGGGCATCGGCGGCATGCTGCTGCTGACGGCCGCGAACGTCATGTGCCTGGACGCCGCGATCCGCGCGTTCGGCGGCGAGCTGAGCTACGCGAGCATCGCGGTGGTCTACCTGACGGCGAACGCGCTGGGTTCGGCGGCGCCGACGCCCGGCGGCGTCGGCGCGGTGGAGCTCGCGCTGACCGCGGCCCTGACGGTGGCGGGCCTGCCGGCGGAGCAGGGCACGCCGGCGGTGCTCCTCTTCCGCCTGATGACGCTGTGGCTGCCGGTCCTGCCGGGATGGCTGTGCTTCACGCACCTGACCCGCAAGGGCGCGATCTAACCCGCATCTGCCAGCACACCAGCCCCAGCCCCTTGCACATGCAAGCGACAAGCACCTACGGTGCCGCATATGCGTTCCTACACGATCGGCCGTGCCGCCAAGCTGCTGGGCGTCAGCGCCGACACCGTGCGGCGGTGGGCCGATGCCGGCCGGATACCGACGCGCCGTGACGAGGCGGGGAAGCGGCACATCGACGGGGCCGACCTGGCCGCGTTCTCGGTGTCGCTCGCGGCGGAGGCGGCGGACGGCGAGGACGCGTACACCAGCGCCCGCAACGCCTTCCCGGGCATCATCACGGCCGTCAAGCTCGGCGGCGTCGCGGCGCAGGTGGAGATCCAGGCCGGTCCGCACCGCCTCGTCTCGCTGCTCACGCGCGAGGCCGTCGAGGAGCTGGGGCTGGCGGTCGGGATGGAAGCGGTGGCCCGGGTGAAGGCCACCAACGTGCACGTCGACCGCACCTGACACGGAGAACCGATGCACTCTCGCCGCGCGCTGCCGCTCCTGGCCGGCACGATGCTCATCCCGCTCCTGGCCGCCTGCAGCAGCGAGGACAAGGCGGACGCGAAACCGCGAACGGAACTCACCGTCCTGGCAGCAGCGTCCCTGACGGACGTCTTCAAGCAGGCGGGCCGGGCCTACGAGAAGGAACACCCGGGCACCACGGTCAAGTTCTCCTTCGCGGGCTCGCAAGAGTTGGCCGCACAGGTCCGCCAGGGCGCCCCGGCGGACGCACTGGTGACGGCGGACACGAAAACGATGCAAGATCTGAAGAGCGAGACGACCACCCCCACGGTGATCGCGAAGAACCGCCTGACGATCGCCACGGCGAAGAACAACCCCAAGAACATCAAGGCCCTGTCGGGCCTCTCCCGCAGTGACCTCAAGGTCGTCCTGGCGGCGCCGGAGGTGCCTGTGGGCCGCTACAGCAAGAAGGTCCTGGACCAGCAGCACGTCACGGTGAAGCCGGTCTCCCAGGAGCCCAACGTGCGGGCCGTCCTGAGCAAGGTCACCTTGGGCGAGGCCGATGCCGGGATCGTCTACGTGACCGACGCGGCCAAGGACAAGGTCGCCACCGTCACGGTGCCCGACGAGCAGAACGCGGTGGCGTCGTACCCCGCGGCCACGCTCAAGGGCTCCAAGCACGCGCAGCAGGCCGGCGACTTCGTGAAGTGGCTCGGCACGGAGGAGGCCCAGAAGCTCCTGCGGGCGGCGGGCTTCCAGCAGCCGTGACCAGGGCCCGCACGCCTCTGGCGCTCGGGCTGCCCGCGGCACTGGCGGTGGCGTTCCTGTTCCTGCCGCTGGCAGGCATCCTCGCCCGCACCCCGTGGAGAACACTCCCGTCCCGCCTCACCTCGGAAGCGGTCACCGAAGCCCTGGGGCTCTCCCTCCTGGTATCGGCCTGGGCACTCCTGCTCTCCCTGATCCTGGGCGTGCCGCTGGCGTGGCTGCTGGCGCGGGTGGAGTTCCGGGGCAAGTCCCTGGTGCGCTGCCTGGTGATGCTGCCGATGGTGCTGCCGCCCACGGTCGCCGGCGTGGCCCTCCTGCAGGGCTACGGCCGCCGCGGCGTCCTGGGCCCGGCCCTGGAATCCATGGACGTCACCCTCCCCTTCTCCACGGCAGGGGCAGTGGTGGCATCGGCTTTCGTGGCGATGCCGTTCCTGGTGATCAGCCTGGAGGGGGCGCTGGCGGGCCTCCACCCCCGCTACGAGGAAACGGCGACGTCCCTGGGGGCGGCGCCGCTCCGCGTCTTCCGCACGATCACGCTGCCGATGGTGGCTCCCGGCCTGATCGCGGGGGCGGCGCTCAGCTGGGCGAGGGCCCTAGGGGAGTTCGGCGCGACGATCACCTTCGCAGGCAACCTCCCGGGCGAAACACAAACGCTCCCCCTGCAGGTCTACCTGCTCCTCCAGGACGACCCCCAAGGGGCCACCGCAGTCTCACTCCTCCTCCTAATGATCGCGACAGCCGTACTTCTGGCTCTCAGGGGCCACTGGCTGCAGACGCAAAGGAACGGGAGGGGCCGGGGTGGTCCGGGGCCGGCAAGGGGCGTGACGCGTGATTTGCGGCGGGCTTCGGGGCGCCCGGCGCGTCGGGGCGAGGTCGTAAATCATGCAGCCCCGGAGGCCCCGGACCACCCCGGCCCCGCCCCCACGCCGCACCCGCTGCGCACCACAGTCGTAGGTGCCACCAACACCACCCTGAACGCCCCCGCAGGCACGACCATCGCCGTAGTGGGCCCGAACGGCGCAGGGAAAACCACCCTGCTCAGAGCCCTCCTGGGCCTGACGCCCCGCGCACACGCCACCCCCCTGCGCCTGGGCGACAAGGACATGGCCGAAGAGCCCCCGCACCGGCGCCGCATCTCCTGGGTCCCGCAGGACACGTCCCTCTTCCCCCACCTCACGGCCCTCGCCAACACCGCCTACGGCCTCCGCGCCCAGGGCGTCCCGAAGGCCGAGGCCCACCGCCGGGCCCGGTACTGGCTGAACCGCCTGGACGTGGGCGCCCTCGCCCACCGCAGGCCAGCGAGCCTCAGCGGCGGCCAGGCCCAACGCGTGGCCCTGGCCCGGGCCCTGGCCGCCCGCCCCCGCCTGCTCCTCCTCGACGAGCCCCTCGCCGCCCTCGACCAGTCGGCCCGCTCCGCCGTCCGCCACACCCTCCGCACCCACCTCGCGGACTTCCCCGGCGTCTGCCTCATCGTCACCCACGACCCCGTCGAAGCGGTGTCCCTGGCCGACCACGTCCTCGTCCTGGAGGACGGCGCGACCGTCCAGTACGCGACGCCGACGGAGCTGACCCGCCACCCCCGCTCGCCCTGGGTGGCCCGCATGCTGGGCCGCAACGCGTGGCCGGGCAAGTCGACCGCCGAGGGAGCCCTCCTCCTGGACGACGGCGCAAGTCTCACCGCGGCCGACAGCCACGAACCGGCGACGGGCCTGGCCGTGGTCCCTCCGGAGGCGGTCTCGCTCCACACGACCCGCCCCACGCCCGGCAGCCCTCGCAACACCTGGCAGGGCACGGTCCGCGAGATCACCGCCCACGGCGGCCGCCTGCGCGTCCTGGTCACGGGCGAGCCGGACGTCGTAGCGGAGATCACCCCGGCCGCCGCGGCCGAGCTGAACCTCGCGGAAGGCACACCGGTGTGGGTGAGCGTCAAGGCCACAGAGATCACATTCGTCCCCCTGTAGAGGGTTTGCAGCACACGCCACCACACACCCCTGCACACCCCCACACCCACACGCACCCACACAATCCGCCCAGCCCCAGCCCGGCCCCAGCCAAGCCCCACCTCCACCCCGCCCTCATCCCCAGCCCACCCCCTCCCACGTAACCCGTACGCCCCGCCCCGCGCGCCCCCGCACCTCCCCGCCCGGACGATGAGCAGGTGACCAGATCCGCACGGGCAAGGGGCATACTCACCGCCGCACTCCTGGCGGTCACGGCGGCGGGCTGCACCGGAAGCAGCGGAGGCGGCACCGGAAGCGGCGCGAGCGACCCGAGCGGGGCCGCCCACGCGAACGAGACCACCCGCGCGGGGGCGGCCGGAGGGACGGCCGCCCTGGAGGCCGCCCGCCAGAAACCGGACTGGAAGCCCTGCCCGCCGCCCACCACGGCGCAGAGCGGTTCCTCGGGCGGGGCCCCGGGCCCGGACTGGGAGTGCGCGACCCTCCACGCGCCTCTCGACTACGCCAAGCCCCGAAGCCGCAGCAACACCATCGACATCGCCCTGATCAGGGCCAAGGCCACGGATCAGGCCCGCCGCATCGGTTCGCTGATCTTCAACTTCGGCGGCCCCGGCGGCTCCGGCATCACCACGCTCCCGGCCTTCGCCGCCGACTACGAGAACCTGCGCACCCGCTACGACCTGGTCAGCTTCGACCCGCGGGGCGTGGGCCGCAGCAGCGGCGTCACCTGCCTGGACGACGGGCAACTCGACGCGTACTACGCCGCGGACGCCACACCGGCCACCCCGCCGGAGCAGAAGGCCCTGGTGGACCGGGTGACGGCCTACGCCGCCGGCTGCGAGCGCAGGTCCGGCAAGGTCCTCCCGCACGTGGGCACGGAGAACTCCGCCCGCGACATGGACCTGATGCGCCAGGTCCTGGGCGACGCCCGGCTGCACTACTTCGGGGTGTCGTACGGGACGGAACTGGGCGGCGTTTACGCCCACTTGTTCCCGGACAAAGTGGGCCGCGCGCTCTTCGACGGCGTGGTGGACCCCGGCGCGGACCCGGTGCAGAGCGCCCTCGGCCAGACGCAGGGCTTCCAGCTCGCGCTGACCAACTACATGGAGGCCTGCACGAGGACGTCGGACAACTGCCCGACGGAGGACCAGATCAGCGCCCTCCTCCGGCGCCTGGGCAAGGAGCCGATCCCGGGCGGGGGCGGGCGCGACCTGACCCGCTCCCTGGCCACGAGCGGCATCGCCCAGTCCCTGTACTCGAAGGACTTCTGGGACTACCTGACCGAGGGCATCGAGGACGCCGAGAACGGCGACGGACGGCTGCTCCTCTCCCTCGGCGACGCCATGAACGGCCGTGGCCAGGACGGCCGTTACAGCACGCTGCAGTCGTCCCTCAACGCCATCACCTGCGCGGACTTCGCCCAGCGCTACACCGCGGCCGAGATCGAGCCGCGCGTGCCCGCGTTCCGCAAGGCGTCCCCCGTCTTCGGCGACTTCATGGCCTGGAGCCTGACCCAGTGCACGGGATGGCCGGTGAAGGGCGCGTGGCGGACGCCCGACGTGAGCGCGAAGGGCTCCGCACCGATCCTCGTCGTCGGCAACACCGGTGACCCCGCGACCCCTTACGAGGGAGCGAAGCGGATGGCACAGGAGCTGGGGCCGGGCGTGGCGGCCGTGCTGACGTTCCGCGGCGAGGGCCACGGCGCCTACGACAGCGGCAACGCCTGTGTCAAGGGGGCGGTCGACGCCTACCTGCTGAACGGTACGGTGCCGGAAACAGACAAGATCTGCTCATAGCACACATAGCACATATCACCGGTGGCGCGGGCCCAAGGCGTGATCGATCCGGATTCGGGGTCGAATGTCAGTGGCTCGCACTACGATCGCCCGCACAGCAGTTCCGCGGACGACGAAGGAAGTTCGGGGGGACGACAGTGCCGCACAAGACGCCGTTCAGCACGCCGCACACCACCGGCGACCAGGCCGACCGCAGGGCCCGGGCCCTCACCGGCGCCCTGGCCATCGCCGCGCTGGTGGCCGCCCTCGTCGCGCTCTGGCAGACGCAGTCCACGCCGCTCGGCGGGCGCTCGTACTGCTGGGGCGCCTGGCCCGAGGACGAGGCCCCGTTCCACCGCGGCGACCACGACCGAACCGCCGACGAGAGCGCACCCGCGCCCGGGCGCCCCACCGGACACTGCTCGCTCCGCTGGCGCGGCGGCCGGGGCCTCGGCGCGTACGAGCAGCAGGTGGACCTCCGTCTGGGCACGGGGCCGCGCCAGGAGGGCGAACGCCGCTCGTGGCTGGGCGAGTTATTCGGGGACGGCGACACCCCCCTTCCCGACGGCTTACCGGGCTTCACCGCCGCCTCCGGCGCGGGCGCCCTGGTGCTCCCGGAGAGCTGCGACGTGGACGGCCGGCCGTCGGTGGTGACGCTGAAGAGCATCACGGCCCTCTCCCCCGCCACCATGGGGGAGTTGCTGGTCAGGGCGGCCAACAAGGCCACGAAGGCGACCAGCTGCACCACGCTTCCCCCGATCCGCCTGCACCGCGACCCGTCGGCTCCCACGCCCTCGGACGCCGGACGAGACCGCTGCGGCATCCCGGGCCTGGTCCCGAGCCCGGTCCCCGCCACGGGCAGCCCCGCCCCCGCCGCGAGCAGGAAGACGAGCCCGGCCCCGGCCGCCGGCCCCACCGGCCCCACCCCCGGCTCCTCCGCGAGCAGCGACTTCCACAGCTGCGCCATAGCGGGCGCCCAGGGCTGGGCCGCCCGCTTCCTGAGCACCGGCAGGCCCCGCCTGGTCGCCCTCTTCGACGGCCTCACCGGCGACCGCCCGCCGGCCCCCGGCTGGCGGGCGCACGGCAGCATCGACGCGGCCGGAGCCCTGGTCCGGGCCGACTGCGGCGGCAGGCCCACCGTCTTCACCATGCGCAGCGGCCCCGGCCGCACCCGCACCGGGCTGGACGACCCGCGCGAGGCCTTCCCCCGCTACGTGGACGCCGTCGCCGCGCAAATGGGCTGTGCGCCCCTGCGCGCCGGGTGACGCCTCCACGCGGCGGCTGCTCCGGCGCCTTCACCTCCGTACAGTCGGTGGAATGAGTTCCCTACGGCCTCGGGCCACCACCCCTCGGGCCACCACCGCCCTCCTCGGCGCCGGCATCGCGCTCGTGACGGCCCTCGCCGCCACCGGCTGCGGCGGCGACGGCTCCCCGGCCTCCGGGGACCCCAAGAACGCCGCCGGAGAAGGCCGCGCCTCCGACGTCCGGCTGCGCTGGACGGCGTGCTCCGCGCCGACCGCCGCGCAGGGCAGTGACGGCAAGGCCCCCGGCAAGGCGTGGGAGTGCGCGAAGCTCCCCGTCCCGCTGGACTACGCCAAGCCCGACGGCGAGAAGATCGAGCTCGCCCTGATCCGTACGAAGGCCCGGGACAAGGACAAGCGCCTGGGCTCGCTCGTCTTCAACTTCGGCGGCCCCGGCGGCTCCGGCGTGGCCACCCTGCCGGGCCTGGCCACCAGCTACGAGAAGCTGCGTGAGCGCTACGACCTCGTCAGCTTCGACCCGCGGGGCGTGGGCGAGAGCGCGGGCGTGCGCTGCCTGAGCGACAAGGAGACCGATGCCGCGAGCCAGATCGACGGCACGCCGGACGACGCGGCCGAGGAGCGGACCGCCCTCGCGGCGAACAAGGCGTACGTGGACGCCTGCGCGAAGAACTCCGGCAAGCTCCTGCCCCACGTCGGCACGCTGAGCGCCGCCCGCGACATGGACCGCCTGCGGGCCGCCCTGGGCGACGACAAGCTCAACTACTTCGGCATCTCCTACGGCACCGAGCTCGGCGGCGTCTACGCCCACGCCTTCCCCGGAAACGTGGGGCGCGCCGTGCTCGACGCGGTGGTCGACCCCTCGCAGGACCCCGTGCAGGGCAACCTCGGCCAGGCCAAGGGCTTCCAGCTCGCCCTGGACAACTACCTCAAGGACTGCGCCTCCTCGGCCCAGGCGGCCCGCTGCCCCACGCAGGAGCGGATCGTCTCCCTGCTCAAGAAGCTCGACGCGCAGCCCCTGCCGACGCGCCAGGGCCGCAAGCTGACCCAGGACGAGGCCGTCAACGGCATCGCGTCCGCGCTGTACTCCAAGGACACCTGGAAGTTCCTGACGCAGGGCCTGCAGGAGGCCATGAACAAGGGCAGCGGCGACACCCTGCTGCTGCTCTACGACCTCCTCACCGGCCGCGGCACCGACGGCCGCTACAGCAACCTCGGGCCGGCCAACCGGGCGATCTCCTGCGCCGACGCCCGGCAGCGCTACACCGCCGACGACGTGAAGAGCCGCCTGGCGGAATTCCGGGCCGCGTCCCCGGTCTTCGGGGAGTCCTCCGCCTGGTCGCTCCTCGGCTGCACGGGCTGGCCCGTCGAGGGCAAGTGGCAGACGATCGACGTGAGCGCGCAGGGCTCCGCCCCGATCGTCGTCATCGGCAACACCGGCGACCCCGCGACGCCGTACGCGGGCGCGCACCGCATGGCGGAGGGCCTGGGCAAGGACGTCGCCGTGGAGGTCACGTACAAGGGCGAGGGGCACGGGGCGTACAACAGCGGCAACGCGTGCATGGTGCGCACCGTCAACGACTACTTGCTGGAGGGGAAGGCCCCGGCCCGGGGCACGACCTGCTCGTGAGCGGGCGGCGCACGACCGAGCAAGGAACGCACAGATGCGTAAGGGGCTCCCCACCATGGCGGGGAGCCCCTTACTCACACAGAAGCGAACAGACCTGAAGGTCTAGTAGACCGGCTTGTCCGGCTCGATCTGGTGGACCCAGCCGATCACACCGCCGCCCACGTGCACCGCGTCGGAGAAGCCCGCAGCCTTCAGCACCGCGAGGACTTCCGCGGATCGGACGCCCGTCTTGCAGTGCAGGACGATCCGCTTGTCCTGCGGCAGGTCCTGCAGGGCCGTGCCCATCAGGAACTCGTTCTTCGGGATCAGCCGGGCGCCGGGGATCGAGACGATCTCGTACTCGTTCGGCTCGCGGACGTCGATGACGTCGATGTCCTCGCCGTCGTCGAGCCACTCCTTGAGCTGCTTGGGAGTGATCGTGGAGCCGGCCGCGGCCTCCTGGGCCTCCTCCGAGACGACGCCGCAGAACGCCTCGTAGTCGATGAGCTCCGTGACGGTCGGGTTCTCGCCGCAGACCGCGCACTCGGGGTCCTTGCGGACCTTGACCTGGCGGTAGGTCATCTCCAGGGCGTCGTAGATCATCAGACGGCCGACCAGCGGCTCGCCGATGCCCGCGAGGAGCTTGATCGCCTCGTTGACCTGGATGGAGCCGATCGAGGCGCACAGCACGCCCAGCACGCCGCCCTCGGCGCAGGAGGGCACCATGCCCGGCGGCGGGGGCTCGGGGTACAGGCAGCGGTAGCAGGGGCCGTGCTCGCTCCAGAAGACGGACGCCTGGCCGTCGAAGCGGTAGATGGAGCCCCACACGTACGGCTTGCCCAGCAGCACGCAGGCGTCGTTGACGAGGTAGCGCGTGGCGAAGTTGTCCGTGCCGTCGACGATCAGGTCGTACTGGGAGAAGATCTCCATCACGTTGTCGGCCTCGAGCCGGCCCTCGTGCAGGACGACGTTCACGTACGGATTGATGCCCAGCACCGAATCCCGCGCGGACTCGGCCTTCGAACGGCCGATGTCCGCCTGGCTGTGGATGATCTGGCGCTGCAGGTTCGACTCGTCGACCTCGTCGAACTCCACGATGCCGAGCGTGCCCACGCCGGCGGCGGCCAGGTACATCAGCGCGGGGGAACCGAGGCCGCCGGCCCCCACACACAGCACCTTCGCGTTCTTCAGGCGCTTCTGCCCGTCCATACCGACGTCCGGGATGATCAGGTGGCGGGAGTACCGACGAACCTCGTCAACGGTGAGCTCGGCAGCCGGCTCGACCAGGGGTGGCAGCGACACGGGGTCTCCAGGGGAGGCGTCCCCGCTCGCGCGGGGAACATACAGGCGGCGTTCGGTTCTTCCCCTGTAACCCTGCCACGCCCCGTCTCATTCCGAGACACCCGGTCCGATGCGCGAGACGATCTCGTCCCAGTAGCCGGGCATCACCTCCCAGGGGTCCGCTTCGTCCCGGTCCGTCCGATCGGTGAAGTAAATCGTGCCGGCGCCCTGCCAGCGGGCGAGGCGCAGCGCCTCGTCCAGGTGGGCGCGGGGGACGCCGTGCACGAGGTGGCAGAAGCGGGCCGCCGGGAAGTCGGCGGTCCACTCGGCGACCTGCGACCAGCGGTAGGCCGGCCAGGGCCCGTAGAACGTGACGAGCTGGTCGGCGAGGTCCGCGTAGCCCGGTGAGGGATAGGTGCCGTGGACGAGCACGACGTACGCCCGGTCGAGGATCGTCCGCAGGGAGGCGACGGTGCGCCGGGTGCCGGGCAGGGCGGCGGGGTCCGCGGGGGTGGCGTCGAGGGCGAACCCGTCGACCTTGTACCAGTTCAGATAGCGCTGGGCCTCGGAGAGCACCTCGCCGAGGGGGCGCTCGCCGAACCGCAGGTCCAGGTGGCCGAGGACCCGGATGCCCGCCTCGCGCAGCCGGGCGGCGGCGGCGACGCGATACGGGTCCGGGCGGTCGCCTGGGCCTCCGGAGGCCGTCCCGCCCGGGGCGGCCATGGCGCCGCTGCCGAGCACGACCCACTCCACGGGGACGTCGGCGCGCAGGAGTTCGCCCCATTCGGCGGGGGCGAGCAGCGGGTGCGCGAAGCCCGGGACCCCGAAGCGCAGCGGGGCCTCGCGGACGGCGCGGGACCGGCGCTGCCCGGGCGGGCTCAGATGCGACACGCGGCCTCCATCCAGATGTCGGCCAGGGACTCCTCCAGGCCGATGCGGGGGCGCCAGCCGAGCCGGTCGCGGGCGGTGCGGACGTCGGCCTGCTGCCAGCTGCCGCAGCCGTCGGGGTAGGGGTAGGCGGGCGGGGTGCCCAGGTGGGGGTCGTCCAGCTCGTGGAGGGAGCCGCCGTAACCGGCGACGCGGGCGAGCGTCGCCGCGGCCTCGCGCAGCCTGACCGCGCGGCCGGTGCCGATGTTGACGGCGCCCTGGGCGGCGGAGAGGGAGGCGGCGTGCACGGCGCGGGCGACGTCGCGGACGTCGACGAAGTCGCGCTGGACGCCCAGGCCGCTGAGCTTGAGCTCGCTGTCGCCGTTCTGCATGGCGCGGCGCAGGGCGTCGGCGAGCCTGCCGAGCGGGGAGCCTGCGGGGGTGCCGGGGCCGACGGGCGAGAAGACGCGCAGGACGATGGCGTCGAGGCCGGAGCCGAGGACGAGCTCGGTGGCGGCGAGCTTGCTCACCCCGTACGGGCCGCCGGGGCGGGGGACGGCGTCCTCGGCGGTGGACGAGCCGGGCTGGGAGGGCCCGTACTCGGAGGAGCAGCCGAGCTGGACGAGGCGGGCCCCGCAGCCGCTGCGGCGCAGCGATTCGCAGACGGTGGCGACGGCGACGGTGTTGTGGCGGGTGAGGTCGCGGGCGCCGCCGCGGGTGGCGCCCGCGCAGTTGATCACGACGCCGGGGTGGACGGCGTTGAGGAAGCGGGTGAGCGCGCCGGGGCTGCCGGTGGCGAGGTCGAAGCGGACGTCCGCGTCGTCGCCGCGGCCGAGGGCGGTGAGCTGGACGGCGGGGTCGGCGAGCAGCCGGTCGGCCACGTAGCGGCCGAGGTAGCCGTTGGCACCGAGCAACAGAACCCTCATCGGTCGCGCCCTCGCTCTCGCCCGGCGGTGCGGATGGGGTGAACGGTCATCTTGCTTGCTCCTCTGACGGGGGGTGTGCGGTGGGACGGATGCGGTCACCGGGCCCGGACGGGGGCTTCTCCCGGGTCGGCGGGGACGGGGGCGAACGCCCCGCAGCGGTGGGCGGAGGCCCGGGAGAACACGGTCAGGGCGTGGACGAGGAGGGCGAGCGCGGGGACCGCGCAGGCCACGAGGGGTATGGCGGCGGGCCCGTAGGTGCCGGCGGCCCAGGCGACGGCGGGCGCGGCGGCCGGCGGCGCGGCGAACGGCCCCGCCCCCGGCGCTCCCGCGCCCAGCGCCGCCGCGCCGAGGGCGGCCGCCTCCACGGCGCAGGCGGCCAGCACGGCGGCGACGGCGCTCCGCCCGAAGCCGCGGGCGGCGAGCAGCCGGGCCAGGAAGAGCAGGCCGCCGAGCGCGGTGACGGCGGCGAGCTCGCCGGGCGGGACGGCGGGAGCGTCCAGGGCCGCC
The DNA here is from genome assembly GCF_024519335.1 of Streptomyces telluris. Taxonomy (NCBI): domain Bacteria; kingdom Bacillati; phylum Actinomycetota; class Actinomycetes; order Kitasatosporales; family Streptomycetaceae; genus Streptomyces; species Streptomyces telluris. Next base: position 212,749 of record NZ_JANIID010000007.1, on the reverse strand, counting down.
CGCGCGGACCACAGGAGCGTGGCCAGGGCGGCCGTGAACAGCCCTACGGACGTGAGGAGTACGGGCCAGGCGCGGGCGCGGAACTCGGCGCGGGAGCGGCTGGCCACGAGGGCGTGCCGCACGCGCCCGGTGAACCACCGTGCGCACCACAGGGCGGGGGCGAGTCCGCACGCGAGGGCGACGGCGAGGGGGACGGCGGCGCGCAGGACGCCCGCCAGGGCCGGGCCGCTCGCCTGGCCGGGCGCGCCGCCGGAGACACCGCCGGGCGCAAGGCCGGGGGCGTGGCCGGAGAGCAGCACGGCGAGGGCGGGGCCGCCGAGGAGGGCGTACGCGACGAGCCAGGCGCCGGCGAGCAGTCCGGCGAAGCGCCAGGGGGCGCGCACCGTGCGCCCGAGCGCCCTCGTGCCGCGGGGGGCGCCGGGCGCGGGCCGGGCGTGCTCCTCGCGTTCGGCACGGGCGTAGAGCTCGTCGGAGAGGGAGAAGACGTCGCGGTGCCGGCACTCGGCCGCGGCGCGGTCCGTGAGGCCCCCGTCCTCCAGGACGGCGGCGATCTCCAGGGGGTCCACGGCGCGGGCGCACAGTCCGTGGTGGCGGTGCAGGAGGGCCTTCACCGGGTCGGTGCGGGGGGCGGCTATGCCGGCGGCGGCCGGTGCGCTGCCGTCCCTCAGGGGCGTGGTCATGGGCGCCCCGCCCAGGTCGGTGAGGACTGGCGCGGCGTGAGGTCGATCGGTGCGCGTGCTTCGGCGGCGCGGGAGAAGGGGACGGAGGGGTCGGCGGCGTCCTCGCGGGCGGGGGCGCGGGACATGAGCTCGAGGTAGATGCCGTGGAAGTCCGTCACATGCCTTTCGGTGGTGAAGAGTTCGAGGGCGCGGGCGCGGGCGGCGGCGCCGAGCCTGGCTCTTCGGCCGGGGTCGTGCAGCAGCTCCAGGCAGCCCTCGGCGAGGGCGCCGGGGTCGCGCGGCGGGACGACGAGGCCCGTGCCGCCGATGACTTCGCGGACGGTGGCGCAGTCCGGTGCGACGGTGGCGCGGCCGCAGAGCATGGCCTCGACGAGCGGCAGCGGGAAGGCCTCCGCGCCGCCGGCGAGGACGACGACGGTGCCGGAGGCGTAGGTGTCGGGGGTCGCCTCGGGGGCGTAGGAGACGCCGAAGGCGGGCTGGACGCCGGGCAGCGGGGGCGCGGCGATCCGCAGCTGCGCCTCGGGCTCGGTCCGGCGCAGGGCCGCGAGGGCCTCCCACAGGAAGGGGTCGGCGTTGCCGCCGGCCCACAGGACGGTCCGGCCGTCGTCCGTGCCGTCGCCGCCGGACTCGGCCCGCTCCCCCACGCCCTCGTAGGGAGCGGGGTCGAGGCCGGGGTGCACGGTGCGCAGCCGGGCGGGGTCGGCGCCGCAGCGCTCCTGCCAGCGGCGCACCTGGGCGTCGCCGGAGGTGATGATGTCGGCGCCGGCGTAGATCTCGGCGGTCAGCTGCCGGTGGAAGGCGGACAGCAGGGTGCGGACGGGCAGGGAGAGGCCGGCGGCGCTGGCGGCGCTGTTGAGGTAGTAGGCGCGCAGGCGGACCTCGTACTCGGTGACGAGGAAGGGGGTGCCGAAGAAGCGTTTGGCCAGCAGTCCCGGGAGGGCGGCCGGGCCGGCGGTGGTGGCGTGGCACAGATCGACGCCGGTGAGCCCGCGATCGGTGCCGGTGCCGTACCAGTCGAGGGACAGGGGGCGCAGTGCGCGCTCCAGGAGGGCGGTGACGGCGAGGAGGTCGGCGACGCGGATGCCGTAGGCCGCGGGGTGGGACCCGGGGGTGCGGCAGGCGGTCTCCAGGATGCGCAGGGCCTGTTCGGAGCGGAGGGCCGAGCCGAGGCCGCCGGCGTCGCGGGCGAGGTCGGCGAGGCCGTGCAGGGCGTCGGCGAAACGGTACGCCTGGTCTCTGCGGTCGTCGGGTCCGGGCTCGACGGTGGCGGTCAGCGACTCGGCCAGCCCCGCGAAATAGGCGCCGAAGCGGCGGCGTTCCCGGCGGCCGTACGAGCGGTGCGCGCGCCCCACGGCCCCGGCCGGATCCCCCCACAGGGGAGCCGTCCGCACGCGCCGGACGTGCTCCGGCAGATCGCACCAGCCGCCCGCGTCCTGCCGGGCGCGCCGGCTCAGGGCGCAGATCTCGAAGTCGTGCCCGGGCAGCCCCCGCACGAGGCGGTCGCACCACTGGCCGCCCTCACCCGAGGCATACGGATACCCACCCTCCGTAAGGAGTCCCACGCGCACGCACGCACCCCCGTCTGTCCCTTGTGGTCGCCCTCTTGCGGCCCGTGACCGCCGGACCGCAGCGGAAGCACGCTATGCGGGCTCGCCCGTGGCGCGACGGACGGTTGTCCGTCGCGCCACCGGAAGGGGTGAACAGAGGTGACTTTCCAGGAGATGAGACGTTGCCTCGCGCTATGCGGCGGCTTCGGCCCCTTCGAGTCGCGGAACCGCCGCGAGCAGGCCCTTGGTGTAGGCGTGCCGGGGCTGCTCGTAGACGGTGTCGGCCGCGCCCTCCTCGACGATCCGGCCCCCGCGCATCACGACGAGCCGGTCGCTGACCTGCCGGACGACCGCGAGGTCGTGGGCGATGAAGACGAGCGCGAGGCCGAGGTCGCGCTGCAACTCGCCGAGCAGCCGCACGACCTGCGCCTGGGTGGTGACGTCGAGCGCGGAGACGGGCTCGTCGCAGACGATCAGCTTCGGCTCGGGCGCGAGGGCCCGCGCGATGCCGACGCGCTGCCGCTGGCCGCCGCTGAACTCGTGCGGATAGCGGTGGTAGGCGCCGGGGTCGAGCCCCACGCGCTCCAGCAGCTCCCGCACGCGCGCGACGATCGCGGCCTCGTCGAGCTTGCCGGCGGCGCGCAGCGGGTCGGCGATCGACTCGCCGATGCTGCGCCGGGGGTTGAGCGAGGAGACGGGGTCCTGGAAGACCATCTGCAGCTCGCTGCGGAAGGCGCGCAGTTCGCGCTCCTTCAGGCCGCCGATGTCGCGTCCCCGGTAGCGCAGTTCGCCGCCGGTGGGGGCGAGGAGCCGGACGAGCATGCGGCCGAGGGTCGTCTTGCCGCTGCCGGACTCCCCCACGACGCCGACGGTCTCGCCGGGCCGTACGGTCAGCGAGACGTCGTCGACGGCGGTGACGGCGTCCTTGCCGCGGCCGAACCGCCGGGTGAGGCCGGTGGCTTCGAGCAGCGGCGCCTCGTCGGCGCCCGCGGCCCGCGCGCCCGCGCCCGGGCGGCGGACGTTCACGCGCGGTACGGCCGCGAGGAGGTCGCGGGTGTACGTCTCGCCCGGTGCGTCGAGCAGGGTGCGGACGGGGCCGCTCTCGACGGCGCGGCCGTCCTTCATCACGAGCAGCTCGTCGACGCTGCCGGCCGCCACGCCCAGGTCGTGGGTGACCAGGACGAGGCCCATGCCGGTCTCGGCGCGCAGGTCGCGCAGGAGGTCGAGGATCTGGGCCTGGACGGTGACGTCGAGGGCGGTGGTGGGCTCGTCGGCGACCAGCAGGCGCGGCTCGCAGGCCAGGGCCATGGCGATGAGGGCGCGCTGGCGCATGCCGCCGCTGAACTCGTGCGGGCGGGAGCGGGCGCGGCGGGCCGCGTCCGGGATGCCCACGCGGTCCAGCACCTCGGCGGCACGCGCGCGTGCCGCGCGGCGCGAGGCGTCGCGGCGGTGGACGCGGTAGACCTCGGCGATCTGGTCGCCGATGGACTGGTAGGGGTCGAGGGAGGAGAGCGGGTCCTGGAAGACCATGGCGGCGACGCCGCCGCGGAGCCGCCGCAGGGCGGCGTCGCCGGCGGCCTGGACGTCGTGGCCGGCGACGGTCACCGCGCCGGTGACCTCGGCGCCGGTGTCCCGGTGCAGCCCCAGCAGCGCGTAGGCGGCCGTGGACTTGCCCGATCCGGACTCGCCGACGATGCCGAGGGACCCGCCCTTCGGGAGGGTGAACGACAGGTCGTCGACGGCCCGTACGAGGCCGCCTCCGGCCCGGCCGCCGGGCCCCGCCGGGAAGGTGACGGAGAGCCCGGAGACGGTCACCAGGGGGCCGTCCGCGGCCGCGGCTCCGGGCGCCGGCGCGCCGGTCGTGCGGGTTTCGGACGTCATCGCAGGGCCACCCTTCGGTCCGCGACGGCGTAGAGCACGTCCGCCACGATGTTGGCGATGACGACGGCGGTGCCGGTGACCATCACGACGGCGACGACCACGGGCAAGTCGAGGCTCTTGGTGGCGTGCACCAGCAGCTGCCCGATGCCGGGCAGGCCGAACATCATCTCGGTGAGTACCGCGTTGCCGAACATGGACCCGAAGTCGGCCGCCGTCAGCGCGATGACGGGCGCGACGGCGCCGCGCAGGGCGTGGCGCGTGACGAGGGAGCGCTCGGCGACCCCGTAGGCGCGGAAGGTGCGGATGTGGTCCTCGGCCAGGGTCTCCAGCACGGAACTGCGGGTGAGCCGGGCGTACTTCGCCGACTCCAGGAGGCCGAGCGCGGCCCACGGCAGCAGCATGTTCCAGGCCCACTGCTCCGGGTCGTCGGTGAGGGGCACGTAGGACGGGAAGGGCAGCCAGGCCAGGTAGGCGCAGAAGAGCATCAGCAGGCCGAGGCCGCTGATGAAGACCGGCGTGGCCGTTCCGGCGAGGGTGAGCCAGGTCAGCGCCCGCTCGGTGATCCCTCCGCGGCGCAGCGCGGACAGCAGGCCGGTGCCGGTGCCCAGCAGCAGCCAGACGGCCATGGCGCCGACCGCCAGCGAGGCGGTGGCGGGCAGCCGCTCGATCAGCATGTCGGTGACCTGCTGGTTGTTCTGGTACGACAAACCGAAGCAGGGGGCGTCGCAGTGCAGCACCGCGGTGCCGGTGGAGTAGTCGTGCCCGGCGACGATGCCCTGCAGGAAGTGCCAGTACTGGACGTACACCGGGTCGCCGAGGGAGAGCTGCTCGCGGACCTGGGCGATCTGCTCGGGGTTGCAGCGCGGGCCGCAGGCCAGGCGGGCGGGGTCGCCGGGTGCGATGTAGAAGGTCGCGTAGACGACGGCGGAGAGCACGAGGAGGACGACGAGCGCGCCGGCGGCGCGCCGCAGGACGTATCCGGTCACGCCGCACCTCCCGCGCTGCTCGTGCGCGCCTTGCGCCGGCTCCGGCCGACGCGGAGCCGTGAGGCCTCGCGCGGGTCGAGCGCCGTGCGCACCCCGTCGCCGAGGACGGTGAAGGCGAGCGTGGTGACGAAGAGCATGAGCGCCGGCAGCAGCACGTACATGGGGTCGGCCCGGAACCAGGTGGTGGCCGAGGACAGCATGTGGCCCCAGGAGGGGGTAGGCGGCTTCACGCCGACTCCGAGGAAGGACATGCTCGCTTCCAGCACGATGTTGGTGGGCAGCAGGACGGCCGCGTAGGTGATCACGGGGGCGGCGAGCGAGGGCAGCAGCTCGCGCCGGGCGACCCGCCAGGTGGAGCCTCCGGTCAGCCGGGCGGCCGAGACGAAGTCGAGCTTCATCAGGCCCAGGGTCTGGGCGCGCACGAGGCGGGCCATCCCGCCCCACGCCAGCAGCCCGATGGCGATGACGAGCAGCACGGGGCGCGGGAAGTCCGCGGGGACGACGGCCATCAGGGCGATGGCGAAGACCAGCATCGGCATGGCGACCATGACGTCGGTGAGGTGGCTGAGCGCGCTGTCGACGAAACGGTTGCCCAGGGCCGCGGCCATGCCCACGCCGACGCCGATCAGCACCTGGACGAGGGTGGCGCCGAGGGCGACGAGCAGCGAGACGCGGGCGCCGTAGACGAGGCGCACGAACAGGTCGCGGCCGGTGCCCGGTTCGACGCCCAGCCAGTGCTCGGCGCTGATGCCACCGAAGTCGCCGAACGGCACGCCGCCGCGCGCGGAGTCGACCAGGGTGTCGTGGTACGTGTTCGGGTCCTGGCCCTCCAGCGCGGCCAGCAGGGGCGCGGCGACGGCGAGGAGGACGAGCAGGCCCAGCACGGCGGCGGCCGCCAGCGCGGACTTGCGCGCCGCCAGCCGCCGCAGGACCTGCCGGGCGCCGGAGGCGGGAGCGGCTCCCGCCTCCGGTTCCTTCGGTTCCCTCGTGATGAGCGGATCGGTGGTCACTTGACCGCGACCTGCGAGACGTCGAGGACACCGGTCCAGTCGCTGATGACGACGTTCTTGACGTCCTTGCCGTAGAGGCGCTTGTAGACCGGGTGGAAGAGCGGCACGGTCAGGGCCTGCTCACCGATCTTCTTGTCGAGGGCGCCCCAGCGCCGGGCGGCGGCGTCGTGGTCCGTGATCTTGTTGATCTCGTCGATCTCCTCGTTGACCTTGGAGTCGTCGAGGCGGGAGGCGTTGAAGTTGTAGCCGTCCTTGACGATCTGGCGGCCGTCGAAGATCGGGGCGAGGAAGGGGCCGCCGGAGGGCCAGTCGGCACCCCAGTGGGCGAGGAAGAGCGCCGGCTGCTTGTCGACGCTGTGGACCTTCTCCTCGTAGTCGTTGTCCTCCAGGCCCTCCAGCTTGACCGTGATGCCGGCCTCCTTCAGGGCCGCCTGGACCGCGGTCGCGATCTCGGGGCTGGTCTCGGAGTTCTGGGCGGTGGAGTGGGTGAGCGTGATCTCCAGGCCGTTCTCGTGACCGGCCTCCTTCAGCAGCTCCTTGGCCTTGGCCGCGTTGCCCTTGTCGCCCGCCGGGAAGTGGTCGTGGGGGGTGTACCCGAAGGACTTCTGGTTGGGCAGGAACGTCGTCGCGGGCTCGGCGAGCGAGGAGCCGCCGGCGGCGTTGACGACGCTGGTGCGGTTGATCGCGTAGGCGACGGCCTGGCGGACCTTCGGGTCGTCGAAGGGCTTGGCCGCCGGGTTGAACGCCAGGTAGTTGGTGTAGCCGAAGTGGCCGGTGCCGACCCGGCCGGCGAGCTTCTTGTCGCCGGTGACCTGGGCGAGCTCGGCCGGGCCGAGGTTGGTGTCGGTGGTCACCGCGGCGGCGTCGGCACCCGAGCCGGTCGACAGCCGCTGGTTGATGACGGCCGGGGACAGACCGGACTTGACCTCGATCCGGTCGGGGTAGGCGTGCCGCTCCTTGTCGGTCTCCTCCGACCAGTGCGTGTTGCGCTCCAGCGTCATCTGCTCGCCGTCGCCCGCGTTCTTGACGACCTTGTACGGGCCCGAGGAGACCGGGTGCTCGGCGTACTTGGCGCCGGTGTCCTTGGCCTTGGGCACGGGGGCGAACTGGGTGGAGGTGGCGAAGTAGGGGAAGTCGCCCTCGGACTTCTTCAGCTTGAAGACGATGGTCTTCGCGTCGGGCGTCTCGATGGAGTCGAGGCCCTTCTTCTCCTTGTAGGGACCCTGGTAGGTGTCGCCGCCGATGAGCCAGTCGCGCAAGTACGGGGCGCCGCCGGAGAGTTCGGCGGCGAAGGAGCGCTCGACGCCGTACTTGATGTCGGCGGAGGTGATGGGCGAGCCGTCCTCGAACTTCAGGCCGTCCTTCAGCTTGTACGTCCAGGTCCTGGCGTCGTCGCTGGGGGTGCCGGTGTCCGTGGCGAGGTCGGGGACGACCTTGGTGCCCTCGGCGCCGTTCTCACGGTTGCGGGTGGTGAGGGTGCGGTAGACGAGCGAGGGGACGTTGCCGCCGCCGGAGGTGTACAGGCGGGCCGGGTCGAACTGCTTCTGCGGCGCCCTGTTGAGCACCGTGAGCGTGCCGCCCTTCTCGGGCGCGCCGTCGGCGCCGCCGCCCTTGGCGCCGCCGCTCTCCTCCGGGCCGCACGCTGCCGCGCCCCCGATCAGGACCACACTGACGGCGGCGGCCGCCACACGGCGGGATATCGCGGGAAGTTGACGCATGACGAAGGAGGCCTTTCGCGGAAGCGGGAAGAGCGAGGGGGTGAGCTGCTGAGCCGGAAGCACCCACGGAAGGCGGTGGAAGGGGGCGCGAAGGCGCCGGACCGCCCCCCGGCGGACGCGACGCTGCATGCGGAAACGCGGAAGTGCAGACGCGGGAAGTGCTCGGGGGAAGAGTGCGGTCTCAGCGACAGTGAATGTCGGCGACGCTGTGCGCGGCCACGCCGATCAGCGCCAGCTCGAAGCCGGCGGTCTCGGGGGCGTGGTGGTGCGACATGCGCAGAACACTGGACGAATTTTCGCCCCCTGTCCAAGGTGTCTCATATCCGGAGATGAATCATCCCGGAATATGAGACATTGGATCAAGGGTGGGGCCAGGGGTTCGGCTTGCAGGTGACGCCGTCCGACGTGAGGAACTTGGTCTGCTGCATCATCACCGGGGCGAGCGCACCCTCCTTGGAGCACGACTCGTGGTCGCGCCCGAGGCGGTGGCCGACCTCGTGGTTGATGAGCATCTGCCGGTAGGCGTGCATCTTGTCGCCATACGTCGCCGCGCCCTGCGCCCACCGGTAGGCGTTGATCATGACGCGGTCGGTGGCGGCGGAGTCGCAGGAGACGTTGTCCTGCGTGGTGTCGAGCCCCGACTTGGCGCACCAATCGGCCGTGGTGCCCGGGCTGGCCAGGGTGATGACGAAGTCGGCGTCGCCGGAGGAGACCCGCTCGAAGGTGCGGGTGCCGCCGTGGCCCCAGCTGCGCTCGTCGTTGAGCGTGCGGTGCACGGCGGTGGCGAAGAGCTCGCCGTCGAGCGGCAGGCCCTTCTCCACGTCGACGCGGTAGCGCACCACGTCGCCCCGGCCGGGAGCCGGGTCGTGGCCGGCGACGGTGTCGAAGGAGCCGCTGCCCTTGGCCTTCGCGTCCAGGGGGTACTTGCGGTCCATCTTCTGCTCGTACGTGACCGGCGCGGCGACGCCGCCGTTGGGCGTCGGGCGGCTGTCGGAGCGGGAGGCGGCGTCCGGGCTCTGCCGCTCGACGTCCGCCGGGCGGGCCTGCGCCTGGGTTTCCGTGCCGTCCTCGACCTGTCCGGCGACGACGACGGCGAGCACGGCCGTCACGACGGCCGCGGCCACGCCGGTGGCCGTGCGCGCCACGGCTCCGCCGGGCTTCGCCGGGGAGGCGCCGCGGGAGCCGCCGGAGCGGGGGCGGGCGCCGGCGGGGCGGGGCGCCGGCACGCGCGCGGGGGCCGCGGCGGGACCGCCGGAGGCGGCTGCGGCGGCGGGCACGCGCGCGGAGCGGTCGCCGGATTCGCTCCCGGCGGCGGGTGCGGGCACGCGCGCGTGGACGTCGGTCGGCGCACCGTCGCCCGGCGCGGGGGCGGAGGCGGAGGCAGGCGCGCCTCCCAGCCAGTACGGGGAGTACGCCCGGTCCACGAAGGCGGCGTGCTCCGCGGCATCCGCGACGGCCGCGGGCCCGGCGGCATCCCGGCCGTAGGCCGTGCCGTAGGGCGCGTCATAGGACGTGGTCGTGTCATAGGACGTGGTCGTGTCATACGACGCAGGCGCGCCGTAAGGCACGTCGCGGCCCGCCTCGTAGGAGGAGGCGTAAGAGGAGTCGTAGGGGGCGTCGAACGAGGCGTCGTAGGCCGCCGCGTCCTGGCCCGTTCCGTATCCGCCGAGGTATCCGGCCAGCCGCGCGTCGTAGCCGGGCACGCTCCCCGGCCCGTACGCCCCCGCGTCCGTCGCAGGGGTGCGCTGCACTCCGATGACGCCCCAGCCGACGCCGACCTCCTGGCGCTGCCCCGGGAACCCCTCGGGGCCCGCCGGGTCCACCGGGCCCGCGGGTCTGACGGGGTCGTGGAGCGGGTCGCCCTCGCTCTCCCCCGGGGCGGCCGCGGGCTCGTGGCCGGCCGCTCCCGGGCCGCCGCCGGCACCGGGTGCGGTGGGCGCGGCGGGCCGGGAGACGGCACGGGGGGCGCGTGCGCTGTGTTTACCCACGAGGCGAGGCGCTCCGATCGGCAGTGGCGTGGTCCGCGAGGAGGTCGCGGAAGGCACGAGCCACCGCGTCCGGGTCCTCCATCATGGCGACATGTCCTGATTCCACCAGTGTCAGCAGCCGCGAGTCGCGGAAAGTCCTGCTGGCACGGCGGGCCATCCGGATGGAGACGAGCTGGTCGCGCATTCCGTAGACCAGAAGAGTAGGGGCAAGGACGCGCTCCGCCTGCCGCCACAGCGAATGCTGGCCCCCAAGGGTGTATGCGTCGACCACTCCGCGTGCGGAGCGGGCCATGACGTCCCAGAAGTAGGGGAGCTCCAGCCGCCGCTCGTACTCGGCGGCGGCGAGGGCGAAGCCCTCGGATGTCACTCGTCCGGGGTCTCCGTAACAGAGCGCGAGGACGTCACGCGTACGCCGCTCGGGTGTCCACTCCTTCGTCATCCGGGCGAAGAGGGGGGCCACGCCGGGCACCGCGAGCAGCGCCGTGGGCACCGCCGTGCGCTGCGGGCGCAGCTCGGGCAGCGCGGGCGAGATGAGGGTGAGCGTGCGGACGAGGTCCGGGCGGACGGCGGCGACGCGCGTCGCTATGGCGCCGCCCATGGAGTTGCCGACGAGGTGCACGGGGCCGCGGGCGCTGGCGTCGAGGTAGCGGATGACCACGCGGGCGAAGCCGGTGATCGAGTAGTCGCCGTCGTCCGGGGGCGGGGAGTCGCCGAAGCCGGGCAGGTCGAGCGCCTCGCAGGCGGTGTCGCCGGCGAGCAGCTCCATGAGCGCGGACCAGTTCTGCGAGGAGCCGCCGAGGCCGTGGATGCAGAGCGCGGGCGGCAGCCCCTCGGTGCGCGGCGGGCGGGAGCGCACGGCCAGCGTGACGCCGGGCAGCGTCACCGTGCGGACCTCCTCGCCCTCGCTGACGCGCGAGGGCCGACCGGGAGGCACCACGGGAACGGTGCGGGCATCCGGTGACTCGGTCGAAGACATGCGGGCAATGTTACGAGACGATCACGCCGGGCCCGTTGTGGCGGGCGTCACAGATCACCTGGCGGCACGGGGCCTTGTCTCCTAGGCTCGACCGCAAGGAGTACGAGGGCGCACATCCCGGATACCGGAAAGAGGTTCCGCATGCCTGTCGACCCGAGCGACCCCGAGACGTTCGAAGACTTCGACGAGGAGGACGCCGACGTGACGGAGTTCGACGCCGAGACCCCGGAAGCCGACGCCGCGGAGCAGCACGCCGACCTCGCCCAGCACCGCGACGACCCGCTCGCCCTCCTGGACCCCGCCGCGGCCAACGTGGCCGACGCCGCCGAGCAGGCGCGTGTCGTGGACCTGGACGAGGACGACTACCGCTGACCGGGGATGACCGCGGGGGCATGGGCTGACCTGCGCCAATTGTCAGGATTTTGTCAACTTCCCACAGCGTCCGGTCCGTGAAATTCTCCGCTCCGACCACGCACGCCCGGGTTACCCAAAAGTACGATGGCGGACGCGGTGCACACCGCGCAGTGAACGATCATGGGAGGCGGCGTGACAGCCATCGAGCAGACCGAGGCGCGGCCGCGGGGCACGCGCCTGCCGCGCCGAGCCCGACGCAACCAGCTGCTGGGCGCGGCCCAGGAAGTCTTCGTCGCACAGGGGTACCACGCGGCGGCGATGGACGACATCGCCGAGCGGGCCGGGGTCAGCAAGCCGGTCCTCTACCAGCACTTCCCCGGCAAGCTCGACCTCTACCTGGCCCTGCTGGACCAGCACTGCGAGAACCTGCTGCACGCGGTGCGCACCGCGCTGGCCTCCACGTCGGACAACAAGCTGCGCGTCGCGGCCACCATGGACGCCTACTTCGCCTACGTGGAGGACGAGGGCGGCGCCTTCCGCCTGGTCTTCGAGTCCGACCTGACCAACGAGCCGGCCGTGCGCGAGCGCGTCGACAAGGTCTCGCTGCAGTGCGCCGAGGCGATCAGCGACGTCATCGCCGAGGACACGGGCCTGTCGAAGGACGAGGCGATGCTGCTGGCCGTGGGCCTCGGCGGCGTCTCCCAGGTGGTCGCGCGCTACTGGCTCTCCAGCGAGAGCACGGTGCCCCGCGCGACCGCCGTCCAGCTGCTGACCTCGCTCGCGTGGCGCGGCATCGCGGGCTTCCCGAAGAACGCCCCCGAGCAGGGCTGACCCGGCGCCCGACCGGCTAATGTGTGGACGAATACCCACACCTTCGGAGGGACATAAGCCGTGGAGGTCAAGATCGGCGTGCAGCACGCGCCGCGCGAGATCGTCATCGAGAGCACGCAGAGTGCCGAGGAGGTCGAGCGGGCGATCTCCGACGCGCTGGCCGGCAAGGCACCGCTGCTCAGCCTGGAGGACAGCCGCGGCCGCAAGGTCCTGGTCCCGTCCGAGCGCCTGGCCTACGTCGAGATCGGCGAGCCCGCGACCCGCAAGGTCGGTTTCGGCGCGCTCTGAGCCCGCGCTTCGGAGGCCGCAGAGGCTTCGCACGGCGGGGCCCCGGTGAGGAATCACCGGGGCCCCGCCGTTGTCTTTACGGGTACACCCCGGTGCTGAACGGACGAGGGTTGCCGCGCATCCCCGAGGGGTAGTACGGCTTCGACCGGTTTGCACCCGCTCCTCGCCCCAGATACGGGAGGGAAGTGACCATGATCTTGTGGGAAGCGCTCGGCTCGGTCCTCATCGGACTCGCCGTCTCCTACGGCGCCCTGCGCTGGCTGCCCGAGCGGTACGGGCAGTTCCGCTCCCGGCCCCTGACGCTGGCCACCGGTCCCGTAGCGGCGCTCTTCGGCGCCCTGCTCGCCCACTCGGTCCTCGGCCCGGGCCACACGCCGGCCACGCTGGCGGTGTCACTGGGAGTGGCCGTGGCCCTGCTGTCCCTGCTGCTGCGCCAGGGGGACCGGGCCCGCCGCTCAGCCACGGCCTGAAGAGGGCCGCAGCGGCCCGGGCCGGAGCCCGGGCCGGAGGCGTCAGGCCGCCAGGCCCAGCGCGGCCATGCGCTTGGTGTGCGCCTCGGTGATCCGGGAGAACATCTTCCCGACCTCCGCGAGGTCGAAGCCGTCGGCCACGCCGCCCACCAGCATCGTGGAGAGCGCGTCGCGGTCGGCGACCACGCGCTGCGCCTGCGAGAGCGCCTCGCCCATCAGGCGGCGCGCCCACAGCGCGAGGCGGCCGCCCACGCGCGGCTCGGCCTCGATCGCGGCGCGCACCTTCTCGACCGCGAAGGTCGCGTGGCCGGTGTCGTCCAGCACGGTCAGCACCAGGGCGCGGGTGTCGGAGTCCAGGCGGGCCGCCACCTCGCGGTAGAAGTCACTGGCGATCGAGTCGCCCACGTAGGCCTTGACCAGGCCCTCCAGCCAGTCGGACGGAGCGGTCTGGCGGTGGAACTCGTCCAGCGCGGCCGCGAAGGGCTCCATGGCGCCGGTGGGCTCCGCGTCGATCGCGGCCAGCCGGTCGCGCAGCCGCTGGAAATGGCCGAACTCCGCCGCGGCCATCTTCGCCAGCTCTGCCTTGTCGTCCAGCGTCGGGGCCAGCTTCGCGTCCTCGGCGAGGCGCTCGAAGGCGGCCAGCTCGCCGTAGGCGAGGGCGCCCAGCAGGTCCACGACCGCCGCGCGGTACTGCGGGTCGGCGGATGCCTGAGCCCAGTCCTGGGCGGCGATCCCGGTGAGCGCCTCGGCGGGCTCGTTGGCGTTCTCAGCGTTGTCGGACGTCTCCATGGAGCGCACAATAGCCCGCTTCGCAACCCGGTGAAGGCCCAGGTCAGCTACTTCATCCGGATCTGTCCGAAGGATTGTCCGGACACACATGCGCCTTTCCGGGGTACAGTGGTAATGCGCCTGTCGAGTGTGTCGGCAGGCAGTCCCATGCTGTGTCTTCCGGGGGCCTCTCTCGCCCCAGCCCCTGGACCTCCAGCGGATGCCCGGTCGGTGGCCCGATCGGCTTCCAAAACCGACCGCCCTCCGCGCGGCGCACACGAGACGTGTGCACCAGGAGGGATCCGCTCGCGGCACGTGTGCTCGAGCGAAGGCAGTGGTCCCGCGCCATCCGGCGTCCCCAGGCCGGACAGTACTCCGGCGCGGTCCGTACGACCTTGTACGACCCCCTTCGCCGCCCAGCGCCGCCGCGTCTCACAGAAGAGGCAAGATCCTGTCCACTCCTTCGAACCCCTCGACTTTCCGAGATCTGGGAATCCTCCCCGAGACTGCCGAAGCGCTCGAAGCCGTCGGCATCGTGCACCCCTTTCCGATCCAGGAGATGACGCTCCCGGTCGCCCTCTCGGGCTCCGACGTCATCGGCCAAGCCAAGACCGGCACCGGCAAGACGCTGGGCTTCGGCCTGCCCCTCCTGGAGCGCGTCGTCGTCCCCGCGGACGTCGAGGCCGGCCGGGCCGAGCCCGGGCAGCTGACCGACGCCCCGCAGGCGCTCGTCGTCGTCCCCACCCGTGAGCTGTGCCAGCAGGTCACCAACGACCTCCTGACCGCCGGCAAGGTGCGCAACGTGCGCGTCCAGGCGATCTACGGCGGCCGTGCCTACGAGCCGCAGGTCGAGGCCCTCAAGAAGGGCGTCGACGTCATCGTCGGCACCCCCGGCCGCCTGCTCGACCTCGCCGGCCAGAAGAAGCTCAGCCTCGCGCACGTCAAGGCCCTCGTCCTGGACGAGGCCGACGAGATGCTCGACCTCGGCTTCCTGCCGGACGTCGAGCGCATCATCACGATGCTCCCGGCCAAGCGTCAGACCATGCTCTTCTCGGCCACCATGCCGGGCGCGGTCATCTCCCTGGCGCGGCGGTACATGTCCCAGCCCACGCACATCCGCGCCACCTCGCCGGACGACGAGGGCCAGACGCACGCCAACATCGCGCAGCACATCTTCCGCGCCCACAACATGGACAAGCCGGAGATGGTCGCCCGCATCCTGCAGGCCGAGGGCCGCAACCGCGCGATGATCTTCTGCCGCACGAAGCGCACCGCCGCGGACATCGCCGACCAGCTCGTCCGCCGCGGCTTCGCCTCCGGCGCGGTCCACGGCGACCTCGGCCAGGGCGCCCGCGAGCAGGCGCTGCGCGCCTTCCGCAACGGCAAGGTCGACGTCCTGGTCTGCACCGACGTCGCCGCCCGCGGCATCGACGTCGACGACGTCACCCACGTCATCAACTACCAGTCCCCCGAGGACGAGAAGACCTACCTGCACCGCATCGGCCGCACCGGCCGCGCGGGCAAGTCGGGCACGGCCGTCACCCTGGTCGACTGGGACGACATCCCGCGCTGGAAGCTCATCAACAAGGCGCTCGAGCTGCCCTTCGACGAGCCGGAGGAGACCTACTCCACCTCCCCGCACCTGTACGAGGTGCTGGGCATCCCCGCCGGTACGAAGGGCATACTGCCGCGCTCCGAGCGGACCCGTGCCGGGCTCGCGGCGGAGGAGATCGAGGACCTCGGCGAGACGGGCGGCCGCGGTGCCCGCGGCGGCCGTGGCGGTGACCGTGACCGCGGCCGTGACCGTGACCGCGGCCCGCGCCAGGAGTCCGAGGAGCGTCCCGCCCGTACGCGGACGCCGCGTCAGCGCCGCCGCACCCGCGGCGGGGCCGCGCGCGGCGCCGAGACCGCGTCCGCGCCGGCCGCGACCGCCGCTCCGGTGACCGAGGGCGCGCCCGCCACGCCGTCCAAGCCGCGTCGCCGCCGCCGTACGCGCGGCGGTGCGGGCTCGGCCGCCGCCGTGACGCCGGCCGCCACGGAGACCGTGGTGACCACCGAGGCCGCCGCTCCCGCCGAGACCGTCGCGGCGCCCGCCGCGGAGGTTCCGGCCCAGCCGCGCCGCCGCCGTACGCGCGCCGCCAAGCCGGAGGCCGCTGCCGCCGTCGTGACGGCGGAGACGGTGCCGGTCGAGGCCGCGCCGGTCGTTCCGGCCCAGGAGGTCCAGGAGCAGGCCGAGGTGCAGGCCGAGGCCAAGCCGGCCCGCCGGACCCGTACCAGGAAGGCTGCCGCCGCCCCCGTGGCGGAGGTCGTCGCCGAGGCTGTCGCCGTGACCGAGGCCGTGACCGAGGCTCCGGCCGAGGCCAAGCCGAAGCGCACGCGCGCCAAGAAGGCCGCAGCCGCGCCCGCCGAGGTCGCCGTGGAGGCGACCGAGGTCGTGGAGACCGTCGAGGCCAAGCCCAAGCGCACCCGCGCCAAGAAGGCCGCCGTCGCCCCCGTAGCGGAGCCGGCCGTCGAGGCCGAGGCCGAGGTCAAGCCGAAGCGCACCCGTAAGGCCGCCGCCCCCAAGGCGGACGCCACGGAGGCGGAGGCCGTGGAGGCCAAGCCGAAGCGCACCCGCGCGAAGAAGGCCGCGGCCGCCCCCGCCGAGGTCGCCGCCGAGGCGACCGAGGTCGTGGAGACCGTCGAGGCCAAGCCCAAGCGCACCCGCGCCAAGAAGGCCGCCGTCGCCCCCGTGGCGGAGCCGGCCGTCGAGGCCGAGGCCGAGGTCAAGCCGAAGCGCACCCGCACCACCAAGAAGGCTGCGGCCGCGGTGGAGCCGGTGGCCGAGGCCGCGACCGAGGCCGTGGAGAAGCCCAAGCGGACCCGCAAGACCGCCGCGGCGAAGAAGGCCGAGGCCGAAGCCGCGGTCGGCACCGCCGAGGCCGCCGAGGCGAAGCCCAAGCGCACCCGCACCACGAAGAAGGCCGCCGCCGCCGCGCCGGCCGAGCCCGTGGCCGACGCCGAGGCCAAGCCGAAGCGCACCCGTAAGGCCGCCGCCCCCAAGGCGGACGCCACGGAGGCGCCGGCCGAGGCAGCGGCCAAGCCGAAGCGCACGCGCAAGGCCGCAGCGCCCAAGGCCGAGGCCGACGTGGACGCCTGACGCCAGGTCCGCTGGCGAAGGCCGGTCCCCCCGTTCGCGGGGGACCGGCCTTCGCCGTTTCACCGGCCGGTGGGAGTTGAGCGCCGCCGCGGCGGGCATGGGGGTTGCGCCCCGGCCCCTCCGGGGGCCGGGGCGCTCTCCGGGAAACGGCGAAAGAGCGGGGCCGCTCCCTCCGCCGCGGCGGCGCTCAGCCCGACACCGGGGAGCCCGGCGGTGCCGGACTTCCGCAATCCGCAGCGCCCGGGGCGCATCCCCCGTACCGCACCGCGTTAGCCTCGACCCATGAGCAGGCCCCCCTTCCTCACCTTGCCCCCGTGCGCCCGCGCCCACCGGCTGTCCACCCCCCGCGGGGAATTCGCCGTGCACGACGCGCAGCCCTCCTCGCCGCCGCGCGGCACCGTGCTGCTCGTGCCGGGGTTCACCGGCAGCAAGGAGGACTTCATCGCGCTGCTGGAGCCGCTCGCGGCGGCCGGGTACCGGGCCGTCGCCGTGGACGGGCGCGGGCAGCACGAGAGCGAGGGGCCGCGGGACGAGGCGGCGTACGCGCTGGGCGAGTTGGCGGGCGACGTCCGCGCCCAGGCGGAGGCCCTCGGCGGCGGCGTGCACTTGCTGGGGCACTCGCTCGGCGGGCTGATCTCCCGCGCCGCGGTGCTGGAGGACGCGTCCCCGTTCCGGTCGCTGACCATCATGAGCTGCGGCCCGGCCGCGATCTGCGCCGCGCAGCAGGAGCGCACGCGGCGCCTGGTCGCGGCGCTGGGCGCGTACGACATGGGCACGGTGTGGCTGGAGATGCGCCGGGCGGACGGGGAGAGCGCGCCGGCCGCGCCCGTCCCGCCGGAGCTCGACGCGTTCCTGCGCCGCCGCTGGATGGGCACGGTGCCCGAGCAATTGACGGCGACGGGCAGGCAGTTGACGGCCGAGCCGGACCGTACGGCGGAGCTGGCGGCGGTGCCGCTGCCCAAGCACGTGATCTCGGGTGCCGTGGACTACGCCTGGCCGGTGCCGTCGATCGACGCGATGGCGAAGGAGCTGTCGGCGGTCCGTACGGTCGTCGAGGGCGCCGAGCACTCCCCCAACGCCGAGCGCCCCGGCCCGACGGCGGAGGCGCTCGTCCGCTTCTGGGACCTGTCCTGAGCCCTGCCCCGGACCCGTCCTGGGCCCCGCTCCCCGCGCCGGTCAGCTCCGTACGGCGGTCGTGAGCGTGAAGAGCCCGCCGTCGGGGTCGCGCAGTGTCGCCTCGTGCCCCACCTGCGACTCCCCCGGCTCGGCGACGACCGTGCCGCCGGCGGCGAGCGCGGACTCGACGGCCTTCTCCACGTCGTCGACGCAGAAGTAGACGTGCCAGCGCGGCCGGATCTGCGGGTCGGGGGCGGCCTCGATGGCGCCGCCGCGCAGGCAGGCCACGGTGTGGCCGCCGGACCGCACCATGACGACTTCGTCCTCGTAGCGGACCTCGCAGCGGTCGGGCCGCCCCGTGGCCCACTCGAAGACCTCGCCGTAGAAGATGGCGGAGGCGAAGGCGTCGCGGGTGCGCAGCTCCAGCCAGGCGGGGGCGCCCTGGCGGCCGATCTGCCACTCGCGCAGGGTCTTGCCCTCCCAGAAGCCGAAGACGGCCCCGGCGGGGTCGGCGGCCAGTGCGGCGCGGCCGGGCCCGACGGTGAGCGGGCCGACGGCGACGGTGGCGCCGCGCTCGCGGATGCGCGAGGCGGTCACGTCGGCGTTCTCGACGGCGAAGTAGGAGGTCCAGGAGACGGGGACGTTGACGTTGACGCCCATGCGGCGGGCGACGTTGCTGATGCCGGCGACGGGCCTGCCGTCGGAGAGTGCGACGGAGAAGTCCTCGCCGAGGCTGCCGCGGCGGAAGGTCCAGCCCATGACGGCACCGTAGAAGGCCTGCGACGCGGCGAGGTCGCCGGTCAGCAGGCTCACCCAGCACGGCGCCCCGGGCACGGCACGGTCAGTGAGCGACATGGCCGATCGCCTCGTTTCTGTTCCGGATTACGGGTCGGGATCCCCGTCAGGGGTGCCGGGCCGGTGGCCACGACCCCCTGCCAGGGTTCCACTCGGCTTCCCCGGATGCATTTCCGGCACGCGCGTTCACCGCGGAGTTCGTCCTATCCGAGGGAGGCCCGGCCGCCTGTGCGGACGACCGCACGGCCGGGCCGCCGGAACCGGGCGGTCAGAACTGCGTGTGCAGGTGGTCCCAGAAGCCGTCCCGCAGCGCCCGCCGCAGGTCCGCGTGGCCGCGCAGGGAGAGCCCGAGCAGCGCCTCGGCCTCGACGAGCAGTTCCTGGTCGACGGCTCCGGGCAGGATGGGGTGGCCGGGCAGCAGCTCGGCGACGGTGTCGCGGCCGCGCGAGGCCAGCCACTGGGCGGCGACCTGGGCCCCGACGAAGCGCACGTCGTCGCGGCCGGGTGCGGGCCGGCCCGCGGAGGCGGCGTCCGTGAAGAGCTCCGCGGCGGGGCGCCGGGTGACGTACGGCTTGCAGAAGTCGAGGTCGAAGGTGCGCTGGCTGTCGACCTCCCACAGCAGCGGCTCGGCCTGGTTGCGCCCGCCGGTCGCCTCGATGCCCCACAGGTGGACGCGGGCGCCGTAGCCCTGGGCGGCCTCGACGGCCGAGACGAGGTCCTCGTCGCCGCCGATGAGGGCCGCGTCGCTGATGGCCCGGTGGCGGGCGAGCGACTCCAGGTCGGTGCGGATGAGGGAGTCGACGCCCTTCTGCTGGTTGTTGGCGTTGAGGTTGCCCAGGCGGACCTTGACGTCGGGGAGCTCGGCGATGCGCTGCTGCTCGGTGGTGTGGATGCGGCGGCGGGCGCCGTCGTACCAGTAGACGCGCAGCAGCCGGCTGTCGGGGAAGATCGTGCGCGCCCGGTCGATGAACGCCTCGATCAGCCCTTCGGCGTCGAGGTCGAAGGAGCGGCGGTCCTCGGTGCCGGCGACGAGGCGACCCGCCGCGGCGTACACGTAGCCGGCGTCGACGAAGATCGCGTGGGTGGACGGGGTGGTGGCGACCTCGGCCAGGACGCGCGTCAGGAGGTCGTTGGTGCGCTCGACTGCGGCGGCGATCGCGTGCAGGTCGGGGGAGTCAGCCATAGGATGTCATCTCGTTCGGTTACACGCCGGACACGTTCCGTTGCACGGATTTAACAACTCTTAGTCAAGTTAAAAATTTCCTTAGCGTAGGGAATGGTTTCAGGGGTAACCTCGTTGTACCCGTACGGAACGCGCCCCGCCGACGCGGCGTGCTCCGTCAGCCATGCAGTTCTCCTCAGGAGGATCAGACGAAGGGAGAAGCCCTTGCGCTTCGAAATCATGCGCCTGGACGACGTCGACGGCTCGGCCGTCGACAGCACCGTCGTGGACGCCGCCTCCGTCAACCGGATCGTGCAGCAGGCCGCTTCCACCGGCCAGCGCATCTACATCCGCCCAGCCACCTCCGCGGCACAGTAGCGGGCACAGTAGCGCCGACGCTCCTTCGCGAACGACGACACCCCCGTACGGACTGCCCGTACGGGGGTGTCGTCGTTCGCCGCCCGTGCGGCAGGGCCGTCAGTTGGCCGCGATCACCTGCGTGACGCCGTTGATGATCTGCTGGACGGCGAGCGCCGAGAGCATCATGCCCGCGAGCCGCGTCACCAGCACCACACCGCCGTCCTTGATCACCCGGATGATCAGCAGCGAGTAGCGCATCACCAGCCACAGCACGATGTGCATGGCGGCGATCGCCGACCACACCGAGATCTGCCCGCCGACGGAGTCCGCGTGCTGCACCGCGAGGATCACCGAGACGATGGCGCCCGGGCCGGCCAGCAGCGGCATGCCGAGCGGCACGAGCGCCACGTTGACGTCCTTGGTCTGCGTCGGCTCCTCCGACTTGCCCGTGAGCAGGTCCAGCGCGATCAGCAGCAGGAGCAGACCTCCCGCGATCATCAGGGCGGGGGTGGTGATGTGCAGGTAGTCCAGGATCTGCTGGCCGCAGATGCCGAAGACGGTGATCACGCCGAAGGCGACCGCGGCCGCCTGCCAGGCCATCCGGCGCTGGACCTTGGCCGGGCGGCCCGAGGTGAGCGCCAGGAAGATCGGGGTGATCCCCGGCGGGTCCATGATCACGAAAAGGGTGAGGAAGAGGGATCCGAAGACGGCGAAGTCGAACACAGTTGAGCCTTGCGGGAGTGGGTGGTGCGAGCAGGTGCGGGACGCCCGCCGGGCCCGTACGGGCGTACGGACGGCGCGGGCAGGGGCGTACGGGCGCGGTCACCCGCGCACGGCATCACTGGGATGGGGACGTGCGGACGCGACCGGACCCGGAAGAGGGGTGGGTGCGGTCAGCCGCCGGCGCCGGGGACGGGGAACGCGCCCGTGGCCCGGCGCGTGATCTCGCCGTAGATTTCCGGATCGGTGGTGAACTCGCCGAGCGCGCAGGTCTTGCGGCTGCCGTGGTAGTCGCTGGAGCCGGTGGTCAGCAGGGAGAGGTCGGCGGCCAGGCCGCGCAGCCGGGCGCGGGTCGGGGCGTCGTGGTCCATGTGGTCGACCTCGATGCCGTCGAGCCCGGCCGAGGCCAGCTCGGCTATCGCGCTCTCGGAGGCGCAGTTGCCGCGCTTGAGCGCGAACGGGTGCGCCAGGACGGTGACCCCGCCGGCCGCCTTGACCAGGCGGATCGCGTCGAAGGGGTCCAGCTCGTGCTTCTCGACGAAGGCGCGGCCGTCGCCGGCGAGCCACTCGGAGGTGAAGGCCTCGGAGACGCTGCCCACGACGCCCAGCTCGACCATGGCGCTGGCCACGTGCGGCCGGCCGACGGCGCCGTCGCCCGCGATCTGCGCCACGCGCTCCCAGCGGACCGGGACGCCGAGCTCGTTGAGCTTGGCGACCATGGCGCGGGCGCGGGGGACGCGGTCGTCGCGGACGAGGTCCCGCTCGCGGGCCAGCTCGGGCTCCAGCGGGTCGAAGAGGTAGGCCAGCATGTGGACGCTGAAGCCGTCCGGGCCGCCGAGCCTGCAGGAGAGCTCCGCACCGGTGACCAGGGTCAGCCCGGCGGGGAGCGCCGCGATCGCCTCGGCGTGACCGCCGACGCCGTCGTGGTCGGTGAGCGCCACGACGTCCAGCCCGGCGGCGGCCGCGTTGCGGACCAGCTCGGCGGGGGTGTCCGTACCGTCCGAGGCCGTGGAGTGGGTGTGCAGGTCGATGCGCACGACACGGCTCCTCACGACGGACGGCGGACAGGGACCGGTTCAGGATAACCGGCGCGAGGACTCGCGCCGCGCTGTTCATCCGCCGCAGGCGGCAGCAGGAGGAGGGCTCATCCGCCGCAGGCGGCAGCAGGAGGAGGGCCCGGCGCCCGGGCGGCGGCGGGCCGCGGGCCGGAGGGAGGGCAGGTGGTGGGGCGGCGGCGGGGCGCAGGCCTAGCGGCTCGCCGGTGGCAGGAGGCGGGGGGACAAGGCCCCGCAGGGCAGGAGGTCCACCTCCGCCCCCGCGTCCCGCAGGTCCGTGAGGACCAGCTCGTCGTACATCAGCAGTCCCGACTGCTCCGGCCAGACCACGGCCCACAGCCACAGCCCGCGCGCCTCGCCCGCGAAGACGGCCCGGTCCTCCGGGGCGCCCTCGACGTGCCACAGGGGGGTGGGGCGGCCGGCGGCGTGGACCTTGGCGTGCGGGGAGCGGTCGACGCGGAGGTAGGGGCCGGGGTCGGGGCCGGCGACGCCCGCGTAGCGCGCGCCGAGGCCGACGCCGAGCTCCTCGGCGACGAGCAACAGCTCACCGGGGCCGCCGAGGGGGCTGGGGCCGGAGCAGGCGACGGCGGTGGCCCGCCCGCCGCTGCGGTCGTCCCCCGCGCAGACCACGCCGGTGAAGAGCCAGCCAACGGGCAGGGGCCAGGGCATCCACACGGGCACCCGGGCCCGGTTGACGACGACGCCCAGGGCCTCCACGCTCGGCGGGACGACGGGCTGCAGAGGGTGCACCGTGCCGTGGACGTCGCACTGCCAGGAGTCGGCGAAGAGACCGGGCGCTCGCACCCGGCCACCGCACTTCGGGCAACTGGGTTCGCCCCTCATAACCTCCAACGGTCCTCCCAGGCGCCCGCCGCGTCAAGGACGATCACCCGTCCGGACGTCGGCGGCCCGGCCGGTCACCCCAGGGGTACCCCGGAGCGCATCGGGTCACGCAGATCGGTGCCGTTGCGCAGCCACCGCTCCTGCAGCGCCTCCGCTCCCTGCACCCTCTTCCAGGCCGCCTCGTTGGGGGTCATCGGCAGCAGCGGGAGGAAGCGGACGGGGTCCATGGGCTCGTCCAGCTCCAGGTCCTCGACCAGGCCCCCGG
This sequence comes from Streptomyces telluris, assembly GCF_024519335.1. Taxonomy (NCBI): domain Bacteria; kingdom Bacillati; phylum Actinomycetota; class Actinomycetes; order Kitasatosporales; family Streptomycetaceae; genus Streptomyces; species Streptomyces telluris. The sequence continues at coordinate 189,797 of NZ_JANIID010000007.1, read as the reverse complement.
ACTCGGCGACGAGGACGGAGGTGAAGGGCGCTCCGGGCCAGAGCGGTTCCCCGGTGTCGAGCGAGGCGCCGGGCGCCACGATCAGGCCCTCCACCTGGGGGGAGGCGGCGAGGACGGCCAGGGGGCGCAGCACCTTGTCCGTATCGGCGCGGCCGCCGCGGACGGAGAGGACCAGCTCGGCGCGGGGACCGCGCAGGGGGTCCGCGATCACGGCCGTCGGGTCGGCCATCGGCTGGGCGGACATGCCGAGCGTGGCGTAGCGCACGACGTCCCCGTCATGGAAGCGGAGGACCTCGATCCGGTCCGTGCCGAGGAAGGTCACCGCTGCGCGCGCGTCCGGTTCGCCCAGGGCTGTCCGGAGCCGGGCCTCGACCAGTGCGAGAACGTCTGACATGCAGTGAGCATAGAACGCGTATCGAACGGGCAAAGGAGGGTATTGACGGGTTCAGTGGCTGCTAGCCTTGACCTCTGGTCAGGGAGTTACGTTCGTCCCTCAGCGGGGACCGGCCGGAGGAGGTGGGGCTGCGGTGGATCCTAGTCGACCGTGCAGTACCGACAGTTCTCCCGTCCCTTCGCTCCGGACGCACTCCTCGTGATCTGAGATCTTCCGCCTCTCGGCAGTGCCGCCGACGTTTTCCCGGAAGTTCCTCTGCGCCCGCAGCGCCGACGGAAGAGCGCCTTCGTCCCGCTTTGTTCCGTGTTCTCCGCGAAGTTCTCTGCTTCTCTGCGAAGTTCTCCGCGAACTGCCGTCAGCCTCGCCGCACCGCACGAAGCGCCGTCCGATTTGCGGACGTGTCCCGCACACGGCCTCCCCGCCGTCCAGGGCCTCACGTCCACGTTCCGGGCCGCGTTGCACTCGCGCTCCGCACCGGCTGGCGGCCGGCCCGTGAAGGAGCCCTGCCATGTCGATGATCCGTGATCTGCGCGAGGCCGTCCGCCCCGCCCTGCGCCGCGGCGCCCTGCCGTACGAGTACGACTCGACCCGGGACCCGTCCGTCAGCAGTGCGGTCGTCGACTGCGCCGTCTACCGCGACGGCAAGCGCCTCAGCGACCACGTCAGCCCCGCCGAGGCGATGCGCCGGGTGCGGGCCGGCGGCGGATTCGCCTGGATCGGGCTGCACGAGCCGACAGAGCGTGAGTTCTCGGGCATCGCCGCGGAGTTCGGGCTGCACCCGCTCGCCGTGGAGGACGCCGTCCACGCCCACCAGCGGCCCAAGCTGGAACGTTACGACGACACGCTGTTCACCGTCTTCAAGACCATCCACTACGTCGAGCACGCCGAGCTCACCGCCACCAGCGAGGTCGTCGAGACCGGCGAGGTGATGTGCTTCACCGGGCCGGACTTCATCATCACCGTCCGGCACGGCGGCCAGGGCTCGCTGCGCGCGCTGCGCCACCGCCTCCAGGACGACCCGGAGCTGCTGTCCAAGGGCCCCTCCGCCGTCCTGCACGCCATCGCCGACCAGGTCGTGGACGGCTACATCGCCGTCGCCGACGCCGTGCAGGACGACATCGACGAGGTGGAGATCGACGTCTTCTCGCCGGCCGGCAAGGGCGCCTCGCGCGGCGGCGACGCGGGCCGGATCTACCAGCTCAAGCGCGAGGTGCTGGAGTTCAAGCGCGCGGTCGCCCCGCTGCTGCGGCCGATGCAGCAGCTCAGCGAGCGGCCGATGCGGCTGGTCGACCCGGACATCCAGAAGTACTTCCGGGACGTCGCCGACCACCTCGCCCGCGTCCACGAGCAGGTCCTGTCCTTCGACGACCTGCTGAACTCCATCCTCCAGGCCAACCTCGCGCAGGCGTCGGTGGCGCAGAACGAGGACATGCGGAAGATCACGTCATGGGCGGCGATCTTCGCCGTGCCGACGATGATCGCCGGGATCTACGGGATGAACTTCGACCACATGCCGGAGCTGCACTGGAAGTACGGCTATCCGGCGGTCATGGTCGTCACGGTCGCCATCTGTGTGACGATCCACCGCGGCTTCAAGCGGAACGGCTGGCTCTAGCCTTCCCCGGCCCGTCCTCGGGTTCTCGGCCCGTCCCCGGCCCAGTCCCGGCCCGTCCGCGGCCTTCTCAGCCCTTCTTCGCCGCGCGGCCGGCCATGATGACGAGGCCCAGCCCGGCCAGGATCACCGCCAGCGCCGGGTAGGAGGCGACGGGCGGGGTCTGCCCCAGCCACAGCGCGGCGATCAGGGCCGCGCCGGGGGTCTCCAGGAGGATCGCCGTCGAGGTGACGGACGGGCCGAGCCCCTTGACCACGCGGTTGATCAGCGAGTGCCCGAGCAGCTGCGCGGTGACCGTCAGCACCGCCAGCTTCAGCCAGGTGTCCCCGCTGTAGCCCGCGAGGGACGAGCCGGAGAACAGGCACGCCGCGAGCAGCAGGACGGTCGTCGTCGCGTAGCAGACGTAGCTGTACGTGACCGTGCCCACCGTCCGGCGCACCTCCGCGCCCAGCAGGACGTAGCCGGCGGCCGCCATGCCGCCCGCGAGGGCCAGCGCGTCGCCCGCCAGGGCCCGCGGGGACAGGGACAGGTCGACGCCGGTCAGGATCACCACGCCCAGGAAGGCCAGGGCGGTGCCCGCCCACACCAGCGCGGGAGGCCGGTGGCCGCGCAGGCGCATCAGGAGCGTCGTCCAGATCGGGGTGGTGGTGACCAGGGCGGTCGAGGACGCCACCGACGTCATGTGCAGGCTCGGCAGCCACACCCCGAAGTGCACGGCCAGGAGCGCGCCGGCGGCCACGGCCAGCAGCAGGTTGCGGCGGCCGATGCCGCGGAGCTCGGCGCGGTGCCGGACGAGCGCGAGGGGGGTCAGGGCGCCCACGGCCATGGCGTTGCGCCAGAACGCGATGGCCAGGGCGGGGGCCGCGGTCGCGGCGATCAGGGGAGCCGACAGGGAGATGCCGGAGATGGCTATCGCGAGCAGGAAGAGGTCCGTACGGACGGCGGGATGGGGGTGGGCGTTCTGCGCCCCGGCGGCGGTCGCGCCGGTCGGGGCGTCGCTGCGCGTACGGGCACTGGTCACCCGTCCAGGGTAGATCTCCTGGTCGCGGGCACCGGCGCATACAGTAGGCCGCATGACACAGACGCAGGAGCTGCTCGACCGGGCGCTCATCGAGGAGGCCACGAAGAAGTCCGGCCTCATCTGGGTGCAGGGACCGGCGGGGCCGAGCCGTGCGCTGTGGCACGTGTGGCACGAGGGTGCCGTCCACGTCGTGGGCGGCGCCGGTGAGCAGCCCCTGGACGACCTCGGGCTCGCCGACGGCGCCGAGGCGACGGTGACCGTCCGCAGCAAGGACAAGGGCGGGCGCCTGGTCTCCTGGAGCGCGCGCGTCGCCGAGCTCCCGGCGGGGGGCGAGGCGTGGACGGCGGCGGTCGCCGAGCTGAAGGCGAAGCGGCTGAACGCGCCGGACGCGGAGCGGGTCACGGAGCGGTGGGCCGAGGGCTGCCGCGTCCTGCGCCTGGAGCCCTCCGGGGCCACGGCGGCGCTCCCCGACACGGCCCTGGCGGCCCGCCCTCTGCCCACTCCGGCGACGACGCGACTGCCGATGCCGGCGGCACTGCCGAAACTCCTCCGGAGGGGCCGCCGCGCAGGCCGCTAGCAGCGGCTGTCATTCCGGGCGCCCCGCAGGCCTCCGCCGCAGCGGCGCCCGGCCAGGACACACCGGACCGGGGGTGCCGGACCGGGGGTGCCGGACCGGCCTTGCTTCGAGCGTTGCGCACAGCACGGCACCGCCGGACACCGCCGGACACCGCCATCGGGCGTCTCGCCATCGCGGCGGAAACACATGGCGTGGCCGAGCCGAGAGGCCCTGTACGGAGGCCCGGTACGCCGGAAGGCGGCGCGGACGCGCCGCCCTACTTCGCCGGGGCCGGCAGGGACGCGCCCTCGCCCGCGGCGGGGATCCGCTTGCCGTAGTCGACCGTGTCCTGCTTCGGCGGGGGCGTCAGGGCGAAGTCCTTGCCCCAGTCCGACAGTTCCAGCTGGCCCGCCCCGCCCGCGCGCCGGACGCGCAGGGGGTAGGGCGTGTCCATGAGGGAGACGTCGAGCGTGCCGCCCGAGCCGCCGGCGCCGTTGACCCGGATGGTCGGGACGCCGGCCACCGTGCCGTGCTCCCCGCGGGCGAGCTTGCCGTGCAGGCCGATGAGCCCGTCGAGCAGGACGTTCTTGTCGGTGAAGCCCTTGAACTGCTGGTACGCGGGGTCGCCGGCCGGCACCTTCACGTACTTCTTCTCCAGCTTGCCCGCGGCGGCCGCGCCGTCCCCCGTGGCGCCCGTGGCGCCCTTGGCCCCCTTGTCGTCCTTGTCGCCGCGCGACCAGAACGCGGCGGGCGCCTTGAGGAAGAGCTCGTCGCCGACCCGCAGCAGCTCGAAGGTGCTGGCGTCGGAGGCGACCCGCCCCGTCCCGCCGTCCCGCTTCAGCCGCATGTCGAGCTTGTAGGTGCGCCCCTGGCTGACGACGCTGCCGGAGAGGTGGACGGAGGAGGCCTCCCGAGCCGCCGACCGCGCCTTGTCCTGGATCTTCGCGGGGTCGAGCCTGCCGACGCCGTTGGTCCCGGCGTCGGGGTCCTTGGTGCCACCACCGCCGCCGCAGCCGGTGAGCACCACGGACAGGCCGGCGCACAGCGCTCCCACGAGAGCCGCCTTCCGGGTTCGCACGTCGCTCCTGCCTCCTGTTCAGCCCTGTTCAGCCGCTGGAGTACGGCAGCGTACCCGTGCCGCCCGCAGGCGGAAGCAAGCAGTCCGGACGGGCGTCTCCCCCGCGCCGGGGAGAACCCGGTCACGTTAGCCTGAACCGGACACCGGACCACGGAGGAGGTGCGCGGCATGGCGGCAGGCGCCCACCGGGTCTTCGTGTCGCACCTCTCGGGCGTGGCGGTCTTCGACCCCAACGGCGACCAGGTGGGCCGCGTCCAGGACCTCGTCGCGATGCTCCGCGTCGGCGGCCGGCCGCCCCGCGTCCTGGGCCTGGTCGTGGAGGTCGTCAGCCGCCGCCGGATCTTCCTGCCCATGACGCGGGTGACCGGAGTGGAGTCCGGCCAGGTCATCACCACCGGCGTGATCAACATGCGGCGCTTCGAACAGCGCCCCACCGAGACCCTGGTCCTCGGCGAGCTGCTCGACCGGCGCGTACGTCTGGTCGACGGGGGCGAGGAGGTGACCGTCCTCGATGTAGCGATCATCCAGCTGCCCGCCCGCCGCGACTGGGAGATCGACAAGGTCTTCGTGCGCCGCGGCAAGGGCGGGGCGCTGCGCCGCAAGGGAGAGACGCTCACCGTCGAGTGGTCGGCCGTCACCGGCTTCTCCCTGGAGGAGCACGGGCAGGGCGCCGCGAGCCTCCTCGCGACGTTCGAGCGGCTGCGCCCGGCCGACCTCGCCAGCGTCCTGCACCACCTCTCCCCCAAACGCCGCTCGGAGGTCGCGGCGGCGCTGGACGACGACCGGCTCGCGGACGTCCTGGAGGAGCTCCCGGAGGACGACCAGATCGAGATCCTCGGCAAGCTCAAGGAGGAGCGCGCCGCGGACGTCCTGGAGGCCATGGACCCGGACGACGCGGCCGACCTGCTCTCGGAGCTCCCGGAGGACGACAAGGAGCGGCTGCTGACCCTCATGCAGCCGGACGAGGCGGCGGACGTGCGCCGCCTCCTGGCGTACGAGGAGCGGACCGCGGGCGGTCTGATGACGACCGAGCCGATCGTGCTGCGCCCGGACGCGACCGTCGCCGACGCCCTCGCGCGCGTGCGCAACCGCGACCTCTCCCCCGCGCTGGCCGCCCAGGTGTACGTGTGCCGGCCGCCGGACGAGACCCCCACCGGCAAGTACCTGGGCACGGTCCACTTCCAGCGCCTGCTGCGCGACCCGCCCTTCACCCTCGTCGGCGCGCTCGTGGACACCGATCTGCGGCCCCTCCCGCCGGACACTCCCCTGCCGGCCGTCACCAGCTACCTCGCGACGTACAACATGGTCGCCGCGCCCGTCGTCGACGAGAGCGGCTCCCTGCTGGGGGCGGTCACCGTCGACGACGTGCTGGACCACCTGCTGCCCGAGGACTGGCGCGAGACCGAGCTGCACCACGGGGCGCCGGGCATGACCGAGCTGCCGGAGGCCGTCGATGGCGGGCAATGAGCGGGGGCGCGAGGGCACCCCGGGGCACCGCCCCGACCGGGCCGAGCGCGTCCGGGCGCAGTCGGAGGCCGTGCACCCCCACCCGCACCCCCGCCCGCGCGTCCGGCTGGACCTGCCGCGGGTCAAGCGGCGCGGCTGGCTGCCGGAGTACGACCCGGAGGCGTTCGGCCGCACCTCGGAGCGGATCGCGCGCTTCCTGGGGACGGGGCGGTTCATCGTCTGGATGACGGTCGTCATCATCCTGTGGGTGGTGTGGAACACCTCCGCCCCCGGGCACCTGCGGTTCGACAACTATCCCTTCATCTTCCTGACCCTGATGCTGTCGCTGCAGGCCTCGTACGCGGCGCCGCTGATCCTCCTCGCGCAGAACCGCCAGGACGACCGCGACCGGGTCAACCTGGAGCAGGACCGCAAGCAGAACGAGCGGTCGATCGCGGACACGGAGTACCTCACCCGGGAGATCGCCGCGCTGCGGATGGGCCTCGGCGAGGTCGCGACGCGCGACTGGATCCGCTCCGAGTTCCAGGAGCTCGTCAAGGATCTGGAACAGCGCCGCGTATTCCCCGCGGAGAGTGAGGAACGCGACCGCTGACGGCCCTTTCCGGAGGCCCCCTCACGCGCCGTACCATCGTCCGTATGGCTACCGACACGAACGGAACGTCCCCGAGCGAGGACGCGGTCCGCGCCGCGCTCGCGACGGTGAACGACCCCGAGATCCAGCGACCCATCACCGACCTGGGGATGGTCAAATCGGTGGAGATCGCGGCGGACGGTTCGGTCGCGGTGGAGGTCTACCTGACGGTCTCCGGCTGCCCCATGCGGGAGACGATCATCAGCCGGGTGCGGGACGCCGTCTCGGGCGTCGCCGGCGTCACCGGCGTCACCGTCGAGCTCGACGTCATGAGCGACGAGCAGCGCCGCGAGCTCGCGGCCTCCCTGCGCGGCGGCACGGCCGAGCGCGAGGTGCCCTTCGCCAAGCCCGGCTCGCTCACCCGGGTCTACGCGGTGGCGTCCGGCAAGGGCGGCGTCGGCAAGTCCTCCGTCACGGTCAACCTCGCGGCGGCCATGGCGGCCGACGGCCTGAAGGTCGGCGTCGTGGACGCGGACATCTACGGCCACTCCGTCCCGCGCATGCTCGGCGCGGAGGGCCGCCCCACCCAGGTCGAGAACATGATCATGCCGCCGTCGGCGAACGGCGTGAAGGTCATCTCCATCGGCATGTTCACCCCGGGCAACGCCCCGGTGGTGTGGCGCGGCCCGATGCTCCACCGCGCCCTCCAGCAGTTCCTCGCCGACGTCTACTGGGGCGACCTGGACGTCCTGCTGCTCGACCTGCCCCCGGGCACGGGCGACATCGCGATCTCGGTCGCGCAGCTCGTGCCGAACGCCGAGATCCTCGTCGTGACGACGCCTCAGCAGGCGGCCGCCGAGGTCGCCGAGCGGGCCGGCTCGATCGCCGTGCAGACGCACCAGAAGATCGTCGGCGTCGTGGAGAACATGTCCGGGCTGCCGTGCCCCCACTGCGACGAGATGGTCGACGTCTTCGGCACGGGCGGCGGCCAGGTCGTCGCCGACGGCCTGACCCGCACCACGGGCGCCACCGTGCCCGTCCTGGGCTCCATCCCCATCGACGTCCGCCTGCGCGAGGGCGGCGACGAGGGCAAGCCGGTGGTCCTGACGGACCCGGAGTCCCCCGCGGGCGCGGCGCTGCGCGCCATCGCCGGCAAGCTCGGCGGCCGGCAGCGCGGCCTCTCCGGCATGTCGCTGGGCATCACACCGCGCAACAAGTTCTGACGGTACGCGCCGACGCGCGGGCAGGCTGCTCCTCCGCAGCCCTGCCCGCGCGTCGGCGCAGCTCCGTCAGCCCTGGGGCCCCAGGTCCTTCACGGGTGCCGAGGCCGCGTTCTGCTTCACGGACTCGATGCCCCTCTCACAGGCGGACCTGCTGTTGTACGACTCGCCGACGGCGATGATCTCGCCGTTGCCCGCCTTCAGCCGGTAGCGGTACTTGCCGGAGTTGTCCTCGTACATCTCGAACTTGCCTGGCATGGCTCATCACCTCTCCGAGTGCGGCTGCCCCCTGCCGGAAATTCAAGCCCGGCGCAACGGCAGGCGCAGCCCGGGAGAGCCCGGCGGGTGACCCGGCGCGGCCCCGCCGTGAACCGGCCCGGCGGCGGCCGGCGGTCAGCCCCGGTAGGCGGTGATGTCCTTGATCACCGAGAAGCCCATGCCGTAGGCGCTCATGCCCCGGCCGTACGCCCCGATGTGCACCCCTCCGCCGGTACCGGCCCCGCCTCCGCCGTCGCCGCGCTCGTCCATGGCGGAGCCGGCGAGCACCCAGCCGTACTCCGACTCGCGGTAGCGGAAGTCGGTGGGCACACCGTCCACCGGGAGCGACAGCGTCGACCACGCCGGGTCGTCCAGGTGGTCCGCCAGCTCCCAGGCGAGGGCCGTCTGCTGGTCGAGCCAGTCCTGCCGCAGCGCCCGCTCCATCTGCGCGGGCCAGGTGCACGAGAGCAGCCCCGACCCGGCCAGCCACGCCGCGGAGGAGACCGAGGTCGCCTCCAGGACGCCCGTGCCGTCGGCGCTGCGGCGGCCGGGGCGGCTGGCGACGGTCACGACGACCGCGAAGCGCTGCTTGGCGGCGTGGGGATCGGCGCGCTCGCTGCGCAGCGTGGGCTCCTCGCCGTGGCCCGTGGAGCCGTGCTCCACCGTCCCGTCGGCGGCGGTGCCGACCTGCATCAGCCAGCGCGGCCCGGTGTAGGCCTCGTCCAGGCCGTACCACGGGAACGAGGCCTGCAGATAGCCGTCGATCGCCCGCCGGTCGGCCGGCGCGCCCGGTGCGTCCTGCGCTGCGGCGTCCGCGGCGGACGCGTCGGCCGTGCCGGCCCCTTGAGCCCCAACCCGACTCGTCGTCTCCATCTGCGCGGCGCCTCCTTGTTGCCCGGTGTCCTGGGCGAGCCCGCCCCCCTCGGACGACTTCACCCCAAACACAGGGAGGATAGCCACCCCCGTCAATGGCGCACGGGATGCGCGGAACTCAGGTGGCGTCGGAGTCGAACGGAGGACGCTCTCCGGGGGCCGGCTTGTCCTGCTTCTTGAGCAGGTCCGGGCGGGCGGGAGTGCCGCCGTTCGAGGGAGCCTGCGCGGCGCCGGAGGCCGGGTCCGCCGCCGTGTCGCCGCCGCGGCCGTGGACGGCGTCGGCGACCTCGGTCATCTCCGACTTGAGGTCGAAGCCGTTGCGGATCTCCTTCAGGCCCAGCTCGTCCTTGTCCAGCACGTGCTTGCGGACGAACGTCTTGGGGTTGAGGTCCTCGAACTCGAAGTCCTTGAACTCGGGGCCCAGCTCGGAGCGGATGTCCTCCTTGGCGCTCTCGGAGAACTGCCGGATCTTGCGCAGCGTGCGGGACACGTCCTGGATCATCTTCGGCAGCTTGTCCGGTCCGAAGATGAGCACAGCGAGCACCACGAGCGCGACCAGCTCGAGGGGTCCTATGTCGAGCACGTTGAAGCTCCTTGATGCGTCAATGGCCGACGGTCCAGGCCACCTATCACGGTACCTGGCCCTGCGGGGTCGAAGGGATACACCTGGGGCAAGATCAGGCCAAAGCCGACGGCGGCGACGGTTCCGGTGCCCGCTCCGGGCCGGCCCCGGAAGGACGCGGGCGTCAGCGGGCGCCCGCGGAGCCGAGGGTCAGCTCGACCGCCCGCTCCCGGCCGTCCCGCTCCACGGTCAGCGTGAGCCGGTCGCCCGGACGATGACTGCGGATCTTGACGATAAGCTCCTGGCCGCTGCGCACGGCCACCCCGTCGACCTTTTTGATCACGTCGTCGGGCCGGAGGCCGGCCTTGTCGCCCGGGCCGCCGGGGGTGACGGGCGCGCTGTCGCCGCTCTTGGTGTTCACCCGGGCGCCGTCGCCCGAATACCCCATGTCCAGCGTCACGCCGATGACCGGATGGGTGGCCTTGCCGGTGTTGATGAGCTCCTCGGCCACCCGCTTGGCCTGGTTGATCGGTATGGCGAAGCCCAGGCCGATGCTGCCGCCCTGGCCGCCGCCGAGCTCGCCGCTGTCGCCCGCGGAGCGGATCGCGCTGTTGATGCCGATGACCCGGGCCTCCGAGTCCACCAGCGGGCCACCCGAGTTGCCCGGGTTTATCGGGGCGTCGGTCTGCAGGGCGTCGACGTAGCTGACGTCGCTGCCGTCGCCCTTCCGGCCGCCCGCGGTGATCGGGCGCTCCTTGGCGCTGATGATCCCCGTCGTGACCGTGCCCGCGAGGTCGTACGGGGCGCCGATGGCGATCACGGAGTCGCCGACGCGGACGGAGTCGGAGTTGCCGAGGGCGAGGGGGGTCAGGCCGGACACGCCCGACACCTTGATCACGGCGAGGTCGTAGCTGCTGTCCCGGCCGACGAGGGTGGCCTTGGCGGTCTGGCCGCTGTTGAACGTCACCGATATGTCACCGGCGGCTCCCGCGGGCTCCACGACGTGGTTGTTCGTGAGGATGCGGCCCTCCTTGTCGAGGACGAAGCCGGTGCCGGTGCCCTGGTCGCTGCCGCCGCGGACGTGGATCGTCACCACGCCCGGCAGGGCGCGGGCGGCGATGCCCGCGATGCTGCCCGGGGCGCGCCCCGAGCGGTCCGCGGTGGCCTGGGGCAGGCTGACGTGCCGGCCCATGGCGCCGTCCCGCTCCAGGTACGCCCCGACGCCGCCGCCGATGCCGCCGGCGACCAGCGCCACGAGCAGCGCCCCGGCGAGGAGCCGCCCGCGGCCGCGCTTGGCCGCGACGGGCTCCGGGGGACGGGCCGCGGACACGGCCCAGGGGTCGTACTGCCACGGCGCCGGGGTGCCGTGGGCGGGCGTCATCCCCACGGGAGGCACGGGGGTGCCGTGCGGCGGCGTGACGCCGGGCGGAGGGAAAGCGGCGCCCTGGGGCGCGGCGGGCCCTGCGGGCGGCAGCGGAGTGCCCTGCGGCGGCGTCACGCCGGACGGCGGAAAGGCGGCCCCCTGCGGCGCGACAGGCCCTGCCGGCGGCAGCAGCGTGCCCTGCGGCGGCGTGACCGGCCGCTGGACGGGCGGCGCGGGCGCCCACGGCCCGGGCCGCCCGTACGGAGGCGTGCCGTAGGGATCGGGAGCGTGCAGGGGAACGGCGCCGGCGCCGGAAGGCCCTTCCTGGCCGTACGGCGGCAGCGGGCGCGTCGGCGAGTCGCCGGGCGCGGACGCCTCCGGGCCGTACGGCGGCAGCAGGCGCGTCTCCGCCTCCGAGGAGGGCGTCTCGTCCGCCGGGGACGGGGGTGCGTCCAGGAACTGCGGGCTCTCGTCCCGGCCCGTGCGTCCGGCGGCGGCCGGCGCCTCGCCGTCCGGGCGCGGGCGGCTCCACCACTGCGGCGCGGACGTCCGCGCCTTCCCCTCGTCCATGTTCTCCCCACCGATCGCCGGAGGGCGCACGGCATCGCCCGAGGGATGCGCGGCCCACAGGAATTCAACCAGGTCTGCACACATGTGCGCAGGGGGCCCGGGCGGGGGTCAGCGCCGGGCGGTGTCGTCCGACGGCGCTCCCGGTGCCGGGTGCCCCCTCCGTATCAGCGGGGGCAGCAGCGGCGCCGCGGACGGGCGCAGCAGGGACACCTCCCGCACCGGCACGGCGGCCGACGGGGCGGACCCGCCGGAGCCCCCGGCAGCGCCCTGCGAAGCGGAGCGGGCGAGGCGCCGGTCGCGCCCGGCGGCCGACGAAGCGGAGGAGGCCGACGAAGCCGACAGCGGGGTCGCGGTGCGCGGGTTCTCGGCGCGCGGGCCCTGGGGGCCGGCGACCGAGGTCAGCGGAGCCGCGCCGCCGAGGGCGAACGCGGCCAGCGAGACGGCCCCGGCGGCGGCGAAGGCGATCCGCCGCCCCCGTATGCCACCGCGGGGCGGCTCGGGCATCTCGTGGATCCGGAAGCCGCCCTCACGGGGCCGGGCGGCACCGCCGGGGATGAGGCCGAGGGGCGCGAGGGAGTCAGCCCGGGCGCCGAGTACGGCTTTTCCCGGCCCTCCGGGGCCCTCGTGGCCCTCCCGGGCATCCGGGCCGTGGCCGGCCCGGCCGTCGTGATCGGCGCCGAGCGGGGCGCGGGGATCTCCGCCGGCCAGGCCCTGGAGCCGGGCCAGGAAGTTCTCGGAGAGCGGCGGGAGCGCCGCTTCCGCGAACACGCTTTTGAGCCGGCGCTGCGCGTCGGCTTCGGCTTTGCACTTCCAGCAGGTCGCCAGGTGGGCGAGCACCCGCTCCCGAGAATCGTGTCCCAACTCCCCGTCGACCAGGGCCGCGAGGCGGTCGCCGAGATGGTGCTCGGCGGGGGACTGACCGCCTGAACCGCTCACGCGATCCCTACCTCCCCACTGACAGGAACGCCGGGGGCCACGCCCGCCACGGCACGCTGCTCGGCCCGGGCGGCGGGCGAGCGGTGCTGGAGGGCCTTGCGCAGGTGGGAACGGCCGCGGTGGATCCGGCTGCGGACCGTGCCGAGCTTCACGCCCAGCGTCGCGGCGATCTCCTCGTAGGACAGGCCCTCGATGTCGCACAGGACGACGGCGGCGCGGAACTCCGGGGCGAGCGTGTCCAGCGCCTGCTGGACGTCCGCGTCGAAGTGCGTGTCGTTGAAGTGCTGCTGGGGGGAGGGCTCGCGGCTGGGGAGCCGCTCCGCGGCGTCCTCGCCGAGCGCGTCGAAGCGGATGCGCTGGCGTCGCCGGACCATGTCCAGGAAGAGGTTGGTGGTGATGCGGTGCAGCCACCCCTCGAACGTGCCGGGGGTGTAGGTGGAGAGCGACCGGAAGACCCGGACGAAGACCTCCTGCGTGAGGTCCTCGGCGTCGTGCTGGTTGCCGGTGAGGCGGTAGGCCAGGCGGTAGACGCGGGCGCTGTGCGTGCTGACGATCTCCTCCCAGGTGGGAGGCGTCCACGCCTGCGAGTCCGCATCGGTGGCGAAGGTCGCGGTCTGTGCGGAGTCGTTGGTGCGCGAACGGTCAGCGGTCTTGGTCACGGATTTCGGCTCGCCGGCGGACCTGCGAAAGCGCTTGAGCACTCCCCGACGGTCGTCGGCCGCAGCCGCACCTCCCCTGTCGGCTCTGGTGGTGTCCAGTAGAGCCCCTACCATATCCATCCCGCCTGTTAGCTCCGGATAAGGAATTTTGACCTGCATTTGGTCTTGCTTCCCCCGTCCTCCCGGCCATCCCCTCCATTTGCCGTCCCGCCCCTTCAACGCACGGTCCCATCTGCGGGTTCCCGTGGTCAGCGGATACAGTCACGGTTGCGTCGACTACGGGGACAGGAGAGGGCCATTACCGGCAACCAGCAGACGAGCTGGGCGTTCGCCGATGCGTTCGTCGCCGAGGACGAGGCGCTGCGCTGGGCCCGGGACCGGGCCCTGGAGGCAGGCCTGCGCTCGGTGTCGTCCGGCACCGGCGCCGCGCTGCGCCTGCTCGCCGCGGCGGTGGACGCCAAGGCGGTGGCCGAGATCGGCACGGGCACCGGCGTCTCCGGCATCCACCTCCTGCACGGCATGCGGCCCGACGGCGTGCTCACGACGGTGGACAGCGACCCCGAGTGCCAGCAGTTCGCCCGGCAGGCGTTCCGCGCGGCGGGCTTCGCGGGCAACCGCGCGCGCTTCATCCCCGGCCGCGCCCTGGAGGTGCTGCCACGCCTCGCCGACGGCGGCTACGACCTGGTCTTCTGCGACGGCGACCGGCTGGAGTGCCTGGACTATCTAGCCGAATCGTTGCGCCTGCTGCGGCCCGGCGGCCTCGTCTGCTTCGAGGGCGTCTTCGCCGACGGCCGCACGGTCGACTCCGCCGCCCAGCCCGCCGAGGTGCAGCGGCTGCGCGAGCTGCTGCGGGCGGTGCGCGAGTCGCGGGTGCTGGTGCCGTCGCTGCTGCCGGTGGGCGACGGGCTGCTGTGCGCGGCCCGTCGCGGCTGACCCCGCGCGGGCGCCCCGCCCGCCGGGCGCACCCCGGATGCACCACTGCCCCGGCAGCCGGTGCGGACCGGCTGCCGGGGCAGTGTAAGAACGGTGGTTCGGCGTGCGTCAGCCGACAACCTTCTTCAGGGCGTCTCCGAGGGCCTCGGCCTCATCCGGGGTCAGCTCGACGACGAGCCGACCGCCGCCTTCGAGCGGAACCCGCATGACGATGCCCCGCCCCTCCTTGGTCACCTCGAGCGGGCCATCGCCCGTCCGCGGCTTCATGGCCGCCATGCTCGTTCCCCTTCCTGAAACCAGCTCATCGTCAGCCGACGGCCCCACGACAGGCCCGCGTCACCGGCATCGAACACATTGCTTCCAGGCCATTATCTCGCATCGCGTGACCCAATGAACAACATCGGTCCGTATCCCTTCGGCAACGCGATCACGCAAAACCACTCAATTCGGCGATCGGACTGCGATACTGCGCCGCTTCGACCACGCATCCATGGCCGGATTCTTTGACGCAGGTCACATATCGGTGCCCGGTGATCTCCGGCATGCTGGGCCCGGAACGCCACTGACGGGGCTTGCGACGAGGGAGGGACCGGCACATGGCCGACTCCGTGCTGTACGAGGTGACGGACGGGCTCGCGACGATCACGCTGAACCGTCCCGACGCGATGAACGCGCTGAACACCGACACCAAGGTCGCCCTGCGCGACGCCCTGCGGCGGGCCGGGGCCGACGCGGCCGTCCGGGCGGTGCTGCTGACCGGCACCGGGCGCGCCTTCTGCGTCGGGCAGGACCTGAAGGAGCACGTCGAGTCGCTGGCCGCCGACCGCGCGAGCGGCACGGGGAGCACCATGACGACGGTCAAGGAGCACTACAACCCCATCGTCACGGCCATCGCCGGCATGCCGAAGCCGGTCGTGGCGGGGGTGAACGGGGTCGCCGCCGGCGCCGGGGCGGGGTTCGCCTTCGCCGCGGACTACCGGGTGGTGGCGGACACCGCCGCGTTCAACACGTCCTTCGCGGGGGTCGCCCTGACCGCCGACTCGGGGGTCTCCTGGACGCTGCCGCGCCTCGTCGGCCACAGCCGGGCCTCGGACCTGCTGCTGTTCCCGCGCAACGTGCCGGCGCAGGAGGCGTACGAGCTTGGCATCGCCAACAAGGTCGTGCCGGCGGAGGAGCTGGCCGCGGAGGCCGAGGCCGTCGCCCGCCGCCTCGCCGCGGGCCCCACCGGCGCCTACGCCGCGATCAAGGAGTGCCTCGCCTACGGCGCCGGGCGGCCCCTGACCGAGGCCCTGGCCAAGGAGGACGAGCTGCAGACCCGTGCGGGGGCGTCGGAGGATCACTCGATTGCCGTGGACGCCTTCCTCAAGAAGGAGAAGCCGAAGTTCGTCGGCCGCTGAGCGGCCGGGCACGGGCGGGCCCCGCGTCAGCGGGCCCCCGCGCCCTCCCTCGCGTGACACCCCGCCAGGTGGTCGTTCACCAGCCCGCACGCCTGCATCAGGGCGTACGCCGTCGTCGGCCCGATGAAGCGGAAGCCGCGCTTCTTGAGGTCCTTGGCGAGGGCCGTCGACTCCGGCGTCACCGCCGGGACGTCCGCGGCCGTGCGCGGCGCGGCGGCCTGCTCCGGGGCGTAGGACCAGATCAGGGCATCCAGCTCGCCGGGCGCCCACTCCGCCGCGACCCGTGCGTTGGCGATCGTGGCCGTGATCTTGGCGCGGTTGCGGATGATGCCGGGGTCGGCCAGCAGGCGCTCCGCGTCGGCGTCGGTGAAGGCCGCGACCTTGGCGATGGAGAAGCCGGCGAAGGCGGCCCGGAAGCCCTCGCGGCGGCGCAGGATCGTCAGCCACGAGAGCCCGGACTGGAAGGCCTCCAGGCACATCCGCTCGTAGAGGGCGTCGTCCCCGCGCACGGGGCGGCCCCATTCGGTGTCGTGGTAGACGCGGTAGTCCGCCATGGTCTCCGCTTCGAGGCCCCACGGGCAGCGGTGCAGCCCGTCCGCCCCTATGACCGGTGCGCCGCTCATTCCTTCTCCCCCTCGTCCTCGCGCCGCTCCTTCTCCTCATGGCCGGCCTTCGCGCCGCCGGCCATGGCCGCCGCCTGCGCGCCCGCGAGGGCGGCCTCCAGCTCGGAGATGCGGGCGTCGCGCTCGGCGAGCTCGGCGCCGAGGCGGTCCAGGGCCTCGTCCGTCTCCGCCATGCGGTAGCCCCGCAGGGCCACGGGCAGGCGCAGCGTCTCGACGTCGGCCCGGGCCATGGGGCGGTCCGCGGGGAGCGGCCAGACGGTCCGGTCGGCCGCGGCCTCGGGCAGCGCCGCGCCGCTTCCGCCGCCGGCGACGAAGAGCGCGACCGCGGCGACCACCACGACCAGCGCGATGAGCAGGAACCAGAACACGACCATCTCCCAGGAACACGGACTGCGTTTCCGTCCACCCCGATCGTGCCATGCCGCACTGACAGTTAAGGTCGCTGCGGACCACCGAGAGGGAGTAGGGACATGCTGCGGCTGGGACGACGCGAGTTCGATGCGCACGAGCCGGTGATCATGGCGATCGTCAACCGGACGCCGGACTCCTTCTACGACCAGGGTGCGACGTTCACCGACGAGCCCGCCCTGGCCAGGGTGGAGCAGGCCGTCGCGGAGGGCGCCGCCATCATCGACATCGGCGGGGTGAAGGCCGGCCCCGGCGAGGAGGTGACCGCCGAGGAGGAGGCCCGGCGGACGGTCGGCTTCGTGGCCGAGGTCCGCAGGCGCCACCCGGACGTGGTGATCAGCGTCGACACCTGGCGGCACGACGTGGGCGAGGCCGTGTGCGAGGCCGGCGCGGACCTCCTGAACGACGCATGGGGCGGCGTGGACCCCAAGCTGGCCGAGGTCGCGGCCCGTTACGACGTGGGCCTGGTGTGCACGCACGCGGGCGGCGTGGAGCCGCGCACGCGCCCGCACCGGGTGGAGTACGAGGACGTGATGGCGGACATCCTGCGGGTCACGCTCGGGCTGGCCGAGCGCGCGGTGGCGCTGGGCGTCCGGCGCGACGGCATCATGATCGACCCGGGGCACGACTTCGGGAAGAACACCCGGCACTCGCTGGAGGCGACCCGGCGGCTCGGCGAGATGGCGGAGACGGTTCCCCAAGCTCTCGGCTTCGCTCTAGCAGGGGACACCCCATTGCCGGTGCTGGTCTCGCTGTCGAACAAGGACTTCGTCGGAGAGACGCTCGACAAGCCGGTCAAGGAGCGCGTCCTGGGCACGCTCGCGACGACGGCCGTCTCGGCGTGGCTGGGCGCGCAGGTCTACCGCGTCCACGAGGTGGCGGAGACGAAGCAGGTGCTGGACATGGTCGCGTCCATCGCCGGCCACCGCCCCCCGGCAGTCGCCCGCCGCGGCCTGGCCTGACCCGCACCCACGACCCGGCGGACGGAGTCCGGCGCAGCCTCCCGAAGCCGGTGAGGCGCCCCGGCGCCGAACCTCGCGAGGGGGGCGTCAAGAGGAGCAGCCGAAGCAGGTGCTGGACATGGTGGCGTCCATCGCCGGCCACCGGGCACCTGCGGTGGCCCGGCGGGGTGGCCTGAGTCGTGGCAGGACCGGCACCGCCGGGCCGCCCCGTCGTGGTTGCGCGCCGTTGCGGCGGAAGGGATTCCCGCCGCAACCCGCGCGTTCGTCGCGGCCTGCCGGAGGCGGTGGGCTACGCCCCCGCCTCCTTCGTGACCAGCCGCACCGCCTCCTCCACGTCGTCCGTGACGTGGAAGAGGTGCAGGTCGTTCGGGCCGGCCTTGCCTCCGGCGATGAGCGTGTCCCGGAACCAGTCGACCAGGCCGCCCCAGTAGGCGGAGCCGAACAGGACGATCGGGAAGCGCGTGACCTTCTTGGTCTGGACGAGGGTCAGCGCCTCGAACAGCTCGTCCAGCGTGCCGAGTCCGCCCGGCAGCACGACGAAGCCGCTCGCGTACTTCACGAACATCGTCTTCCGCACGAAGAAGTAGCGGAAGTCGACGCCGAGGTTGACGTACTGGTTGAGCCCCTGCTCGAAGGGCAGTTCGATGCCGAGGCCGACGGAGATGCCGCCCGCCTCCGTCGCCCCCTTGTTGGCGGCCTCCATCGCGCCGGGCCCGCCGCCCGTGATGACCGCGAAGCCCGACTCGACGAGGCCGCGCCCGATGGCGATGCCGGCCTCGTACTCCGGCGAGTCCCGGGGCGTGCGGGCCGAGCCGAAGACGCTGATGGCGGGTGGCAGTTCGGCGAGGGCCCCGAAGCCCTCGACGAACTCGGACTGGATGCGCATCACCCGGAAGGGGTCCTCGTGGACCCAGTCCGCGGCCCCTCTCGTGTCCAGCAGGTGCTGGTCCGTGGTGCCCGCCTGCATCTGGCCGTACCGGCGTACCACCGGCCCCCGGCGCTGCTCCCGCCGCGCGCGCGACCCTTCGGGATGTGCCATGCCGTGCTCCCTCCGCTGCAGATCGTTGCTGTTCAGCGTAGGCCCACGGGTACGGCGTACCGAAAGGTCAGCCGACCAGCCAGGCGCGCAGCCGCTCTTCGCAGTCGTTGATCAGCGAGGCCCGGACGCGCTCGTCCCGCTTGTGCGCGAGCGTCGGGTCGCCGGGGCCGTAGTTGACGGCGGGGACGCCGAGCGCGCTGAAGCGGGAGACGTCGGTCCAGCCGAACTTGGGCTTGGGCGTCCCGCCGACGGCCTCGATGAACGCGGCGGCGGCGGGGTGGGACAGCCCGGGCAGCGCGCCGGGCGACTCGTCGTCCACGACGAGCCCGGCGACGCCGCAGTCCGCGAAGACCTCGCGGACGTGCTCCAGGGCCTGCGCGGGGCTGCGGTCGGGCGCGTAGCGGTAGTTGACGGTGACGGTGCAGGCGTCGGGGATGACGTTGCCGGCGACGCCGCCCTCGATGCGGACGGCGTTGAGGCCCTCGTGGTACTCCAGGCCGTCGATGACGGGGCGGCGCGGCTCGTAGGCGGCGAGCCGGGCGAGGATCGGCGCGGCCGCGTGGATCGCGTTGCTGCCCATCCAGCTGCGTGCGGAGTGGGCGCGCTCTCCCGCGGTGTGCAGGTGGACCCGCAGGGTGCCCTGGCAGCCGCCCTCGACCTGGGCGTCGGAGGGCTCCAGGAGGACGGCGAAGTCGGCGGCGAGCCAGTCGGGGTGGGCGTCCGCGATGCGGCCGAGGCCGTTGAGGTGGGCGGCGACCTCCTCGTTGTCGTAGAAGACGAGGGTCAGGTCGCGGTTGGGCTCGGGCACGGTGGCGGCGATGCGCAGCTGCACCGCGACGCCGGACTTCATGTCGCTGGTGCCGCAGCCCCACAGGAAGCCGTCCTCGTCCAGCCGGGAGGGGACGTTGCCGGCGATCGGGACGGTGTCGATGTGGCCGGCGAGCACGACGCGCTCGGCACGGCCCAGGTTCGTGCGGGCCACGACGTTGTTCCCGTACCGGTCCACCGTCAGGTGCGGCAGGGCGCGCAGGGCGTTTTCTACGGCGTCGGCCAGCGTCTTCTCGCTCCCGCTCTCGGACGGGACGTCGACGAGCTGGGCGGTGAGGGCGGCGGCGTCGAGGGACAGGTCGAGTGCGGCGTCATCCATGCGTGCGACTCTAGCCCGGGCGGTGCGGGCGCGGCCGGGCCGGAGGGCGGCCCCGGGCCGCCGCCTGTCCTCTCCAGTAACGTGGGCCGCATGTCCCGGATCTTCGTCACCCGACGTGGCCGCGTGTTGCGCATCGTGGCCGCCTGCGCCGTGCTGCTGGCGCTGATCGGCTACGGGATCGCCCAGCTGGTGACGGGCGGCCCGGGAGCGCCGCGCTGCACGGTGCGCGCCGACGGCGCCTCGTACTCCCTCTCGCCCGAGCAGGCGGTGAACGCGGCGACGATCTCGGCCGTGGGCTCCGAGCGCGGGCTGCCGGAGCGGGCGGTGACGATCGCCCTGGCCACGGCCATGCAGGAGTCGGGGCTGCGCAACATCCACCACGGCGACCGGGACTCGCTGGGGCTGTTCCAGCAGCGGCCCACGCAGGGCTGGGGCTCCGCGCGGCAGATCACCGACCCCGTGTACGCGGCGGGGAAGTTCTACGACCACCTGGTGGAGGTGCCGGGCTACTCGCGGCTGCCGCTGACGGTGGCAGCGCAGAAGGTGCAGCGCAGCGGCTTCCCGCAGGCGTACGCCAAGCACGAGCCGGACGCGTCGCTGCTGTCGTCCGCGCTCACGGGCCGGGCGGTGGCGGCCTTCAGCTGCACGACGAGCCCGAGCGACGGCAGGAAGGGGGACGTCTTCGCGGTGCGGGCCAAGCTGCGCCGGGAGTTCGGCGCGGCGGCGGTGCCGGCGGCGGAGACCCTGGCGGCCCCGGGGAGCGGCGGTGCGGGCGCGGTGGGCGGCGGCGCCGCGCGGACGCTGGCGGTGCCCGTGCCGGACAAGGCGACGGGGCCGGGCGAGCCGGCCGGGAGCGGCCGGGAGCGGCGCGGCTGGCAGCTGGCCTCGTGGGCGGTGGCCCACGCGACCGAACTGCGGATCGAGCGGGTCTCCTTCGGCGGCCGGGTGTGGACGGCGGCCGATTCGCGGGACGGCTGGCGCAAGGACGGCAAGGCCGCGGCGGAGACCGGGAATTCCCCCGGGAACGCGGCCGCAGAGGTACGGATCACGACCGCTCAGTAGTGCGACCGTCCCCCCGCCGGGGGTAGGCACAACAGCCCCGGGCGCTTAATGGGCAACGCCCGCCCCAGGCGTCCGGATTTCCCGGCAATTCCTTGTGACTAAAGGCTTGTCAGCCTTCCCGACCTGCATACTGCGCGCCCGTTTTGCCCCGCTTTTAGGGGGACAGATAATGCGACGCATTACCAACTCTTTACCGTGGCGCACCGCAACCTTCCACGGATTCGCGCGGTAGTCACTGCGTCCGCTCGCCGGACAGCCAACGTCCTCAACTCCGCCAAAGGAGCATCATGTCCCTCCCCCTGACGCGTCGGATCGCCCGGGCCGCCCTGCTGGTAGCCGCCGGTGCGGCACCCGTGATCGGCGCGGCCGGAGCGGCGAGCGCCGCCCCGCAGGCCACCGACCTGGCGAGCGGCCTGACCGCGGTGGACGGCGCGAACCTCGGCACCAACGTCGACGCGGCCGCCCACAAGGCCGGGGAGACGGTTTCGGGCGTCGGCACCAGCGCCATCAAGACCACCGTGCCCGGCGCCGCCGACGCCACCGGCAAGGCCGCCAAGACCGCCGCCCCCGCCGTCCAGAAGGTCGCCGGCCAGGCCGCGGGCGCCACCTCCGGGCTCGCCGGCCAGGCCACCCAGGCCGCCAACGGCGTCAACGCCAAGGGCCTGCCCCTCGGTGGCGGCGGGCTCCCGATCGGCGGCTGACCCAGCGCACGCACGAGCACGCGAGAGGGCCCGGGAGAGATCTCCCGGGCCCTCCGCACGTCCTGCCTCGCGGGCGGCTACGGCGCCAGGCGGCGGACCGCTGCCTCGACGCGCTCGTCGGTCGCGGTGAAGGCGATCCGCACGAACCGCTCCCCGGCCTCCCCGTAGAAGACGCCGGGCGCCACCAGGATGCCGAGCTCGGCCATGGCCGCGACGGTGTCCCAGCAGGGCTCGTCCCGCGTGGCCCACAGGTACAGCGACGCCTCGCTGTGCTCGATGCGGAAGCCCGCGCCCTCGAAGGCGGCCCGCAGGGCGTCGCGGCGGCGGGCGTAGCGCGCCCGCTGCTCGCTCACGTGCGCCGTGTCGCCCAGGGCCGCGACCGTGGCGGCCTGGACCGGGGCCGAGACCATCATCCCGCCGTGCTTGCGGATCTGCAGCAGCTCACCGAGGACGGCGGGGTCGCCGGCCAGGAAGGCCGCGCGGTAGCCCGCCAGGTTCGACCGCTTGGAGAGCGAGTGCACCGCGACGATGCCCTCGTACGAGCCGCCGCAGACGTCCGGGTGCAGGACGGAGACCGGGTCGGCCTCCCAGCCCAGCTCCACGTAGCACTCGTCGCTGAAGAGCAGCACCCCGTGCTCGCGCGCCCACGCCACCGTGCGGCGCATCTCACCGGCCGACAGGACGCGGCCGGTGGGGTTGGACGGGGAATTGAGCCAGAGCAGCTTCAGGCCCGTGGGGTCGAGCTCCGTCGGGTCGTCGTAGACGACGGGCTCGGCGCCCGCGAGGCGCGCGCCGACCTCGTAGGTCGGGTAGGCCAGGCGCGGGTAGGCCACCTTGTCGCCCGCCCCGAGGCCGAGCTGCGTCGGCAGCCAGGCCACCAGCTCCTTGGAGCCGACGATCGGCAGCACGTTGGTGTGCGCCAGGTCCCGGGCGCCCAGCCGGTGCTCCGCCCAGCCGGTCAGCGCGTCGCGCAGCGCGGGCGTGCCCCACACCGTGGGATAGCCGGGGCTGTCGGCGGCGTCGGTCAGCGCCCGCTGGATCAGGGCGGGCACCGGGTCGACGGGGGTGCCGACCGAGAGGTCCACTATTCCGCCGGGGTGGGCCGAGGCTTTCGCCTTGTACGGGGCGAGCCGGTCCCAGGGGAAGACGGGGAGGCGGGAGGAGACTGCGCTCACGGTGTTCGCTCTCTTGCTCTGGGGGTGACCGGCGATACGCCGCGGCCCCGCACGGCGGCGGCCGTACGGGGCCGGGGTGGCCGCTCGGGTCAGTGCTCCGGGTTGATGTCCGCGGGCAGCGCGGCGATGAAGGGGTGGTCGCGCTCGATCAGGCCGAGCTTCGAGGCGCCACCGGGCGAACCGAGCTCGTCGAAGAACTCGACGTTCGCCTTGTAGTAGTCCTTCCACTCCTCGGGAGTGTCATCCTCGTAGAAGATCGCCTCGACGGGGCAGACCGGCTCGCAGGCACCACAGTCGACACATTCGTCCGGGTGGATGTACAAGGACCGGGAACCCTCGTAGATGCAGTCGACGGGGCACTCCTCGATGCACGCCTTGTCCTTCACGTCGACACAAGGCTGCGCGATGACGTAGGTCACGCTGTCGTTCCTCCTCGGTAGGGCTCATCTCGCGCGGGAGCGCGGCGTCGTCGATGCCCACACCTAGTATCTCCGTTCCCGGGCACTTGACGAACAAGAGGGGCGAGGAGAGCTGTGGAATTCACCACGGGCGGACGGCTGGAAATCAGGATCAGTACCGCTGATGTGGGAAAAAGGGTATCCGTACGCCGTCTGAACCCTTCCACAGGGGCTTCGGAGGGATCTTCCGAGCGGTTCACGGACACCGTCGGCACCCTTACCTCCTGGGAAGGAGGAGTGCTGCGGATCACACGGCGGACCGGAGAGATTGTCACTTTCGACGAGGCCTCTCTCGTGGCCGGCAAGGTCGTCCCCGGCGCTCCGCCGCGCCGTCGCGGCCCCGCGGCGACCGTGCGCGAGCTCCAGGAGATCGCGGCCCGCGGCTGGCCCGCGCGGGAGACCGCACGGCTCGGCGCCTGGACCCTGCGCGCGGCGGGCGGCTTCACCGCCCGTGCCAACTCGGTCCTGCCCCTCGGCCCTTGCGGGCTGCCGCTGCCGGAGGCCGTGGACCGGGTGTCGGCCTGGTACGCCGAGCGCTCCTTGCCCGCGATGATCCAGATCACCACCGGGGACCCGGAGCAGGACGCCCTCCTGGACGCCGAGCTGGCCCGGCGCGGCTGGACCGAGGAGCGCCACGCCCTCGTGCGGACGGCGGCGCTGGCTCCGATGGCGGACACGGGGGCGGCCACGGAGCACGTGCGGCTCTCGCGCACCCCCGACGAGGCGTGGCTGCGCGCCTACGGGCGCACGGGCGGCCGCTCCGAGGACGCCCTCGCCGTGCTGGGCGGCGGGCCCTCGGTGTGGTTCGCGGCGGTCCCCGGGGCGCCGGGCGAGGGCCCGGTGGCCGTCGGGCGGTGCGTGGTCGACGGCCGGTGGGCAGGCTTCTCGGCGGTGGCCGTCAGTCCGGAGCACCGCCGCCGGGGGCTGGCCACGCAGGTCATGGCGCGCCTCGCCGAGCAGGCCCTGAGCGAGGGCGCCTCCGCGGCGTACCTGCAGGTGGAGACGGGCAACGGCGCCGCGGCGTCGCTCTACGACGAGCTGGGATTCACGACGCACCACACGTACCACTACCGCTGCGCGGCGCGCCCTTAGCGCCGCTTACGGTGATCGTCCGTTCCGGCGGAACGCACAGTCAGCGCAACCGGCGCGCACCATGGAAGGCGGAGGCGGAGGCACCATGAACGACACCACCGGACGGCAGCGGTTCGCGGACGCGGCGCGCGAGGAACGGCCCGACCTCGCGCTGCTGTGCCTGCTGATCGCCGCCGAGGCCGACCCGGAGCCGGGCGAGGAGGCGGTCGACGCCGCGCAGATAGAGCTGGACCGGCTCGCCGGGCTGCTCCCCGCGCTGGGCCGGCAGGCCGCCCCGCGCCGGTGGGCGGAGGCGCTCGCGGAGCTCCTGGGCGAGCGCTGCGGCTTCCACGGCTCCCCGGCCGACTACCGGCGCCTGGAGTCCTCGCTGCTGACCGAGGTGCTCCGGCGGCGGCGCGGGCTGCCGATCCTGCTGTCCGTGGTGTGGATGGAGGTCGCGCGGCGGGCCGGGGCGCCGGTGTACGGGGTGGCGCTGCCGGGTCACTTCGTCGTCGGCTTCGGCGACCCCCTCGGCGGGCACGTCCTGGCCGACCCCTTCGACGGCGGCCGGATCCTGTCCGAGGAGGAGGCGGGCCTGCTGGTCGCGGGCGCGACGGGCACCCCGCTCGCCCCCTCGATGTTCTCCCCCGCGGAGCCGGCGGAGATCGTGCTGCGCGTGCTGAACAACATCCGCGCCTGGGCCGCGGCCCGGCCCGAGCGCAGCGACGTCCAGCTGTGGGCCGTCGAGCTGTCCCTGCTGCTGCCCAGCCACCCGGCCAGGCTCCGCTACGAGCGCGCCGAGCTGCTGGTGGAGCGCGGCGACTTCGTGGCGGGCGCGCACGAGATGGAGGAGTACGCGGAGGTCATCGACGCGCTGGAGCCGACGGTCGCGGAGACGGTGCGCCGGCAGGCCCGGGCGGCCCGGGCGATGCTCAACTGACGGGCGCCGGGGCGGTGCCCGCCGCCGTCACGGCCGGCCCTCGTCCAGCGCGGTCACAGCCAGCCCTTGTCCCGCGCGATCCGCACCGCCTCGGCGCGGTTGCGCGCGCCCGTCTTCTGGATGGCCGTCGACAGGTAGTTGCGGACGGTCCCGTTCGACAAGTGCAGGGCTTTCGCCAGCTCCGCGTTGGTCGAGCCGTCGGCGGAGGCCCGCAGCACCGCGCGCTCGCGGTCGGTCAGCGGATTGGCGCCCTCCGCGAGCGCCGCCGCCGCGAGGGTGGGGTCGATGACGCGCTCGCCGCGCAGCACCCTGCGCAGGGCGTCCGCGAGCTGGGACGCCGGAGCGTCCTTGACGAGGAAGGCCTCCGCGCCGGACTCCATGGCCCGGCGCATGTAGCCCGGGCGCCCGAACGTCGTGAGGATCACGACCTTGAGGGCCGGCAGCTCGCGGCGGACCAGGGCGGCCGCGTCGAGCCCCGTCATCCCGGGCATCTCGATGTCGAGCAGGACCACGTCCAGGTCATGGGCGCGGGCCGCGTCGAGGACTTCGTCGCCCCGGGCGACCTGGGCGACGACTTCGATGTCGCCCTCCAGCCCGAGCAGCGCCGCCAGCGCCTCCCTGACCATGGACTGGTCCTCCGCGAGGAGGACTTTGATGATGCGTCGGCCGGCCGGATCGGCAGGGTGGTGCTCGTCTGTCACGACGACAGGGTAGGCCGCTCCGGGGCGAGGCTGCGCGAGAGAGGGACGAATGCACGCAAGCGGAAGCCGCCCCGCGGGCCCGGGCCGGTCTCCAGGCGGCCGTCGGCGAGCTGGAGCCGCTCGGACAGGCCCGTCAGCCCGTTGCCGGGAAGGCCGCCCCCGGGGCCGCGGCCGTCGTCGCCGACGGTCAGGCAGAGCTCGTCGCCCTCTTCGGCCAGCGTGATCTCGCAGCGCTGTGCGGCGCTGTGCCGCACCACGTTGGTCACGGCCTCCCGCAGCGCCCAGGCCAGCGCGCCCTCCTCGTCGGGCGGCAGGTCGGGGTGGTCGGTGGCGGCGCGGGCGAGGTCGGCGGTGATGCCGGCCGCGGCCAGGGCCGTCCGGGCGCCGGCCAGCTCGGCCTCCAGCGTGGGGCGGCGGAAGCCGCTCACCGCCTCGCGGACGTCCACCAGGGCCTGCCGGCTGACCCGCTCGATGTCGGCGACCTGCTGGGCCGCCTGGTCGGGCCGGTCCGGGAGCATCCGCCCGGCCAGCTCGCTCTTGAGCGTGATCAGCGACAGGGAGTGCCCCAGGAGGTCGTGCAGGTCGCGGGCGAGGCGCAGCCGCTCCTCGTTGGCCGCGAGGTGGGCGACCGTGGCGCGGGCCTCGCGCAACGCACGGGTCGTCAGCGCCATCTGACGCACCCCCACCATCGCGAAGCCGCCGAGCAGCGCCGGGACGACGAGGGCGGCCAGGTATTCGGGAGCGCCCGGCGTGATCGCACCGAGTCCCGCCAGTACCCCCGTGACCAGCGGAATCGCGATGCGGGACAGCTTCGTCGGCAGGACCGCGCCGGAGGCGACGCAGACATAGACGAAGAGGACGAGCCAGGCGCCCCCGAGCGTGAGGGCCAGCACGACCGCGAGGGACACCAGCGCGGCGAGCGCGCCGAGCACGCGGGCGCGCTCCAGGGGACGGGACGTGTGCCGGAAGACCAGGGCGAGGTAGCCGGAGACGAAGGCCGCAAGGCCGCAGCCGCCGAGGACGTCGCCGGTCAGGGTGTGGTGGTCGCCGAGGAGGTCCTCCACGGGGGCCGCCATGTAGGCGAACCAGATGGCGATCCAGATGAGCTTGATGATCACCTGGCGGCGGTTGTCGGGCTCAGTGCCGATGCCGATGGTGTACGACGGGTCGTCATGGACCTCCATGGCGAGGCGCCATGGGTTCCGGCGCCGCGGTCGTGCTGCCATGTCCTGCCTGTCTTCCTGGTCTTCCGGCGTCCGTCAGGACTTGCGGGTGTCCTTGCGGTACAGCCAGGCTGCCACGCCGGCGAACAGCACGAGGTAGACCACGAGGAGCGTCACGTGCTTGACCTCGGGGGCGTTCGCCTGCTCGATCGACCGGCCGAGCCCGGCGTACGCGTAGGTGGGCGTCCACTCCGCGACCTTCTGCAGCCACGTGGGGAAGGTGGTGGTCGGCATCCACAGGCCGCCGAGCATCGACAGCGCGAAGTAGATGATCATCGTAATGGGGCGGACGGCGTCGCCCGTGGCGAGGTAGCCGACGGCCACGCCGAGCGCGGCGAAGACGATGCTGCCCGCCCAGATCGCGCCGACGAGCGCGAACCACTGCCAGGCGGCGTCCATCCGGACGTCCTTGACGAGCGCGGCGACCAGGAAGACCACCAGGATCGAGGGGAGCGAGACCACGGCGGCGGAGGCGACCTTGGCCGTCACGTAGCCGCGGCCGGGCAGGGCCGTCAGGCGCAGCTGGCGCACCCAGCCCTTCTCGCGCTCCTTGGCGATCCGCTCGCTGTTGCCCACGAGGACGGCGGTGATCGCGCCGAAGGAGGCCATGGAGACCATCATCAGCAGCGGCAGGGTCAGCCCGGTGCCCTCGACGATCTCGGTGCTGCTCGCGCCGCCCGCGATCAGCAGATAGAGGCCGGCGGGGTAGATCACCGAGAAGAACATGAACTTCTTGTTGCGCAGGGTGCGCGCGATCTCGAGCTTGATCAGGGTGTTCATCAGACTGCGCCTCGCGAAACGGATCCGAGCACTGCGGTGGGGCTGTGGTTGCGGCCGGGGGTCCGGGGGTTGTCCCCCGGGGAGATCAGCACAGGGCCGCCTCCTCGGCGGCGGCAGCGTCGGTGATGGCGATGAAGGCCTGCTCCAGGCCGAGCCCCGCGACCTCCAGGTTGCGCGGGTAGAGGCCGAGCCCGTAGACGGCGTGGACCGTGGCGTCGGCGTCGTGCGACTGGATGCGCACCGTGCGGCCGGATATCTCCAGGGAGGACAGGAACGGCAGCTCGCGCAGGGCGGCTTCGCCGATGTGCCCGTCCAGGTCGAAGACGATGCGGCGGGCCCCGGCCTTCGCCTTGATCTCGGCAGCCGAGCCGTCCGCGAGGACCCGCCCGCGGTGCAGCACGATCACGCGGTCGGCGATGGCGTCGGCCTCTTCGAGGTAGTGCGTGGCGAAGAGGATGGCGCGCCCGGCCCGGGCCTGCTCGCGCATCACGCCCCAGAACGCCTGGCGGGCGGAGACGTCCATGCCGGTCGTGGGCTCGTCCAGCACGATGAGCTCGTTGGCGCCGGCCGTCGCGAGCGCGAACCGCACCCGCTGCTCCTGGCCGCCGGAGAGCTTGTTGACCTGGCGGTCGGCTATCTCGGTGAGATCGGCGGCGGCGAGCACCTGGTCGACGGGGTAGCGACGGGGGTGCAGATCACAGCCGAGCTTCACGATCTCGCGGACGGTCACGTCCTCCATCAGGCCGCCGGACTGCAGCATCGCGCCGACCTTGCCCTGGGAGATGGCCTCCTGGGGGGTCGTGCCGAAGAGCTCGACCCGGCCCGCGTCGGGGTTCCTCAGGCCGAGGAGGAGGTCGAGGGTGGAGGACTTGCCGGCGCCGTTGGGGCCGAGCAGGGCGACGGTCTCGCCCGGGTACAGCTGCAGGTCCAGATCGGCCACGGCACGCACCGCCCCGTAGCTCTTGCTGACGTTCTCGAAACTGACCACGGGGGCGCCGGTGCGGCGCCCGTCCCCCGTGTACGTGACTGCTGTGGTGGTCATGTCCACCATCCTGTCCGGCGGGCGGGGTCGGCGGCAGTGTCAGCCGTACGGTCCTGGCGATGACAGATGTCATGGGTGCCCGGACGTGAGCGAGCCCCCGCGCCACGGGGGCGCGGGGGCTCGCAGGGCCTGTCTGCCGGCCGGACGGCGGGCCGTCAGCCGAGCGGGATGGTCCCGGTCCGCTCGGCGAGCGTCTTGCCCAGGAGCGCCTTGCGCAGCGCGCCGACGACGTCCTGCGGGGTGACCTCCGTCTTGGTGCCGTTGCCGCGCTGGATGAGGACGCCCTTGAACTTGGTGCCGTACAGCTCCTTGAGCGCTTCGAGGTCGTAGCTCTCGACGAGCTTGCCGCCCACCTCCTTGACGCCCAGGATCTTCGGCAGCGAGCGCTCCGGGCCGAACTGGATGCTGTGCGCCGCATCCGTGCGCACCGTGACCAGGCCGGACATCGCGGGCTGCGCGAACTCCTTCATCATCCGGTCGACCTCGGCGTTGCTCACCTTCGGCTGCTGGCTCGCGCTCGGCAGCGCCACCGTGGTCTCCTGCCCCGTGGCGGCGCGGTCCTTGTACGCCTTGGCGACGGCATCGACGCCCTTGTCGCCGTCGATGCCCTCGTACGGCTTGCCGTAGACCGGCACGGCCTTGCCCGGCTCGAACTTGATCGTGCCGTCCTTGGCCGCGCCCGACTCGCCGGCGAGCGTCTTGAGCGCGTCCGCGATCTTCTCCTCGTCGGCGACGATCACGGGCTCGGCCTTGCGGGTGCCGCCGATGAGCGAGGGGATGACGGTCAGCGGGTTGTAGTCCCGGCCGGCCGCCGCGCGCACCGTGGCCTGGGTGTCGATGGACAGGCCCGCCACGGACGGCTTGAGCTGCGCCTCCTTGCCGCCGATGGAGACCGTCAGCGGCTTCGTCGCCCGGTCGCCGAGCGCGGAGTCGAGCTTCTGGACGGCCTGCTCCTTGGAGGAGCCGCCGATGTTCACCCCGAGCACGGTGGTGCCGTTCGGCACGTCCGCGTGGTCGAGGAGCAGCCCGGCGCCGTACGCGACACCGGCCAGGCCGACGACCGCGCCGCCCAGCAGCACGAGCTTGGAGCGGCCCTTCTTCTTCGGCTTGGACTTCGCGGGTGCGCTCTTCGCGGGGCCCTTGGGAGCCGCGCCCTTGGCCGGGGGCGGCGGGACGGCCGGTCCGGCGCCGGGGCCCGGCACCTTGGGCTTGGGCACGGCGATGCGCGGCGCGCCGCCGTCCACGGGCTTCTTGGGCTGCGCGGCCCCGCCCGGGCCGGGCGGGGGCACGGCGGGCACCCCGCCGACGAGCGTCGCGCCGCCGGCCGGGCCGCCGGGCGCGGAGGCCTGGGGGCCGCCCTTCTTGCCGCCCTTGCCCTTGGCTCCCTTGCCGCCCTTGGGCGCCTGGGGGGCCTTGCCCGGGGCCGCCGGAGCGGCGCCGGCCGCGGACTGCGCGCCGACGGGCGGCGCGGGCACGCGGGGCACGCCCTCGTGCGGGGTGTCCGTGCGTCCGGCGGCGCCCCCGGCGGGGGCGAACGGCGCCGCGGCGCCCTGGCCCATGGCGGGCGCGGGGAACTGCTGCGTGCTCTCCGGCTCGGTCCACTGCGTGCTGGTGCTCGGCGGCGTGCCCGGGGCCTGCATGATGCCCATGGGGCCGGTGTTCACCGGGTCGTCGGGCCAGGGCGCGCCGGTGCCGCTGCCCGGGGCGGGCGGCTGCGGCATCGAACCGGTCGTCTGCGGGTCACCCGGCCACGGCGTGGAGGCCGTGGTGGAGGGGCCGGCCGGCCAGTCGTCCACGGGTGCGGCGGGAGCGGAGGAGGCCGACGGGCCGCCCGGCCAGTCGTCCTGCGCACCGCGCCGCTGCGCCCGGCCACCGCCGGCCGCACCGCCGGGCACGCCCGCGCCACCGGGCACACCGACGCCCGGAATGTCGTTCATGCCTGCGTTCATGCCGGCATTCATGCCCGGGTCGGCACCCGGGTTCATGCCCGCGTCCCACGAGGTCGCACCCGTGGCCGAGGAGCCGCCGGGCCAGTCGTCCTCCGCGCCGCGCCGCGGCGAGGAGCCGGGCGCCTGAGGGGCGCCGCCCTGCGTGGTGTCGCGCTGCCAGCCGTTGCCCGGGGCGGGCGGCTGGGGCATCGAACCGGTCGTCTGCGCGTCGCCGGGCCAGGGCGCACCGCCCGCGACCGCACCCATGACCGGGTTCGCCGCGGCAGGAGCCTGGGGGGCGTTGCGCGGGCCGGAGTGCTGCGGGGCACCGGAGACCGGCGCACCGCCCTGCGGCGCGCCCGTGCCGGGTGCGCCGCCCTGGGCCGCGGACCGGCGGGCCGCCGCGCTCCCCGAGGGGGCGGGGCCGCCGGACTTGCGCGGGGCGAACCAGTCGCTGGCCTTCTCGCCCTTGGCGCCCTGGTCCTTGTCGCCGGAGCGGTCCTGCGGCTTGCGGCCGGGAGGCGTCGTGGGGGCGGGGCGGCGCGGCAGTTCGGCCTTGCGCTCGCCCGCCGGGGCGCCGCCGCCGGCCGGAGCGGCGGGCTTGGCGGGCGCGCTCGCGGGCGCTGCCTCGCCGTCGACCGGGGTGCGCATGATGACCGGCGGGATGGGCCGGGATCCCGGGATGTTGATACGGATCCGCGTCGTCAGCGTGGTCTCGGTCTTGGGCTCTTCGGGCCTGGAGGCCGCGGCCCCGCGGGCCTGCTCCTCACTGCCGTACGGAGGGGTCCCGGACGGGTAGGCGGCGCCACCGCGCCCCTGGGGCCCGGAGGACGAACTGTCAGATTCACGGCTCAAAGCAGGTTCTCCCGGTTAGCTCCGCCGCCCGTCATGACCTCGCTCGGGCGGCTCGGCGGCGCGCACCACCATACTGGGCACCGCGCACACGCACTTGACGACCGCCGGTTCACACCGGCGGACGGGAGCGCGCTGCGTGGCCGCGCGCCGTCGGCCCGTCACGGGACAAGTCCGGCAGATACCGGATGACCTGCTAGGGAGCCGAACGACACTCAGGCAGAAATCGTCACGTCACTTGCCAAGTCGGACCGAAGGTCCGTCCGGTTGCGGCAGTTTCGGGACAGTGGCGCACATCACAGCCAGCGCCATCCCGCCCAGCAGGAAGACGTACGCGCCGATTCCGGCGCCGAAGAAGAAGTCGCCCTCGGGGCGCGACGAGGTCATCAGGAGCACCGCGACGAGCCAGCCGCCGCCGGCCACCGCCCCGCCGGCGCGGCTGCCCGTCGCGGTCACCGCGCCGTAGCTGAGGCCCGCGACGGCGAGCAGCGCCAGCGACAGGCCGCCGGGGAACCAGCCGCCCTGGGTGAGCGCGCCGGCGAAGCCGGTCGCGGCGCCGAGGACGAAGAGGCCGGCGAAGGCGGCGATGCGCCCGGCGCTCAGGGGGGCGGTCATCCCGGTCATGCGTCCACCCCGGCGAACAGGTCGTCCTCGCGGGGGCCGGCGGCCCGGCCGCGGACGAGCTTGTAGTACTCGTCGGCGAGGATCGGCTGGCCCAGGTCGTTGGAGAGCGCGAAGAACGGACCGTCCACGGCGATCTGGGTGGCATGGGCACGCATCGCCGCGGCCTTGGCCTCCGCATGACCGGCGGTCGCGATCGCGGCCGTCACCTCCTCGTCGGGGACGACGCCCGGCACGTCGGCCGGGGAGGCGATGCCGGGGAAGGGGATCTCGCGGCCCGCGGCGCGCAGCCGGGCGAAGCCCTCCTCCACGACGGACAGCGGCACGCAGTTCCAGTAGACCTTCGCGATCTCGTGGGGGTCGCCCAGGTCGCGCCGGAAGGCCGTCTCGCCGGCGAGCTCCGCGGCGCGCATCGCGACGCGGTGCGCCTGGATGTGGTCGGGGTGGCCGTAGCCGCCGTCCGGGTCGTAGGTGACGAGCACCTGCGGCCGCACCTCGCGAATCACCTCAACGAGGGACGCGGCGGCCTCGTCCACGTCCGCCCGCCAGAAGCATCCGGGGTGGTCGTTCTGCGGCGCGCCCATCATTCCCGAGTCCCGGTAGCGCCCGGGGCCGCCGAGGAGGCGGTGGTCGGTGACGCCGAGCTCCTTCATGGCGGCCGCGAGCTCACCGGCGCGGAAGGGCCCGAGGGCGTCCTCCCGGTCGGCGGCGAGGTGTGCCAGATCGGCCGGGATCACCTCGCCCTCTTCGCCGAGCGTGCAGGTCACGAGGGTGACGTGGGCCCCTTCGGCCGCGTACTTGGCCATGGTCGCGCCGTTGTTGATGGATTCGTCGTCCGGGTGCGCGTGCACCAGGAGGAGCCGGCGACCCGGCAGGAAGGAGCTGTCGGTCATGGGACCAGCCTACGAGTCCTGCGGGCCCGGCGGACCCCCGCCCGCGGACCCGGGGCGGACGCCCTCAGAACTTGATGTTGCTGATCACGTCGGTGGCGCTCTTGGTCACCTGGTGGATCGTCGGCCCGAGGGACGAGCTCGCCAGATAGAAGCCCAGCAGGACACAGACCGCTGCGTGACCGGCCTTCAGCCCGGACTTCCGGCACAGCATGAAGACGACGATCGCCAGCAGCACCACCGCCGAAATCGAGAGTGCCACGGCGGTTCACCTCCAGTAAACGCGCGGTTGGACGGATGAGAACGACGAACGAGCGACGGACAAGCGACGAACAAAAACGACGAAACGCCGAACGGGCAGGCCGAACGGGGTGGAGCGGTTGTCACGCGAAACTCATCTGGCTATGCGTCCGTGATCATAACTTTCCAGAGCGTGACCCAGCACTGGGTGCATGGGGGCAATTCCGGGGCGCACGGCGGATTCTCGCCGTCTCGCCGTAGGCTCGGCGGCATGACCGGACAAGTCTCGTTCCCGCGACAGTACGCCCGTACGCAGCGCTTCTCGCTCGGCGCGCCGCGCTCGTTCACCGTGTCACCCGACGGCTCGCGTGTCGTCTTCATCCGCTCGCGTTCCGGCACCGACCGCTCGGGCGTGTTGTGGGTCCTCGACCCGGCCACGGGACGGGAGTTCCCCGCCGCCGACCCGGCCGTGCTGCTGGCCGGGGCCGGAGAGGAGCTGTCGGCCGAGGAGAAGGCCCGGCGCGAACGGCTGCGCGAGGGTTCGGCGGGCGTCGTGGGCTACGCCGTGGACAGCGCGGCGGAGTTGGCGGCGTTCCCCCTGTCGGGCCGGCTGTTCGTGGCGGAGCTGCGCGGCGGCACCGCCCGTGAACTGCCCGTTCCCGGTCCGGTCGCCGACCCGCGCCCCTCCCCCGACGGCCGCCGGGTCGCCTATGTCGCGGGCGGCGCGCTGCGCGTGGTGGACGTGGAGCCGGCGCCGGGCGAGGCCTCCGGCGCGAGCGCGGACCGGGCCCTGGCCGAGCCGGACGGGCCCACGGTGACCTGGGGGCTCGCGGAGTTCGTGGCGGCCGAGGAGATGGACCGCCACCGCGGCTTCTGGTGGGCCCCGGACGGGGAGTCCCTGCTGGCCGCGCGGGTGGACGACGCCCCCGTGCGGCGCTGGTGGATCGCCGACCCGGCCAACCCCGGCAGCCGTCCCGCGGAGGTGGGCTATCCGGCGGCGGGCACGCCGAACGCCGAGGTGACGCTCGCGCTGCTGGGCCTGGACGGGACCCGCACGGACGTCCGGTGGGACCGCGCGCGCCACCCGTACCTCGCGCGCGTGCACTGGTCGGCGGGCGGGCCCCCGCTGCTGCTGGTGCAGAGCCGCGACCAGCGTCACCAGGCGTATCTCACCGTGGACACCGGGACGGGCGCCACGAGCGTGCTCCGCGAAGAGCAGGACGCAAAGTGGCTTGAATTGTTCCCCGGTGTTCCCGCCTGGACCCCCGACGGGCGCCTGGTGCGCGTCTCGGACGAGGACGGCTCCCGGGCCCTGGTGGTCGGCGACCGCACGCTGACCGGAAGCGGGCTGCACCTGCGCGCCGTGCTCGACATCGGCGCCGACGACGTGCTCGTCTCCGCCTCCGCGGGGGCCGGCGCGGAGGCGCCCGAGACCGGGGAGACGCACGTCTACCGGGTGAGCGAGCAGGGCGTGGAGCGCGTCTCGCAGGAGCGCGGCTGGCACTCGGCCGTGCGCTCGGGGGCGGTCACCGTCCTGGTGTCCGCGGTACCGGAGCGCGCCGGGGCCGCTGTCCGGGTCCTGCGCGACGGCGCGGAGGCGACCGGCGTGACCTCGTATGCCGAAGCGCCGGTGCTCACCTCGCGCGCACGGCTCACGGAGGCGGGCGCGCGCCGGATCCCGTGCGCCGTACTCCTCCCGACGGGCTACACGGAGGGCGACGGGCCGCTGCCGGTCCTCATGGACCCCTACGGCGGCCCGCACGGCCCGCGCGTGGTCGCCGGGCACAACGCCCACCTGACCTCGCAGTGGTTCGCCGACCAGGGCTTCGCCGTGGTCGTCGCCGACGGCCGGGGCACCCCGCACCGCTCCCCCGCCTGGGAGAAGGCGATCCACGAGGACTTCGCCGGCGTCACCCTGGACGACCAGGTCGAGGCCCTGCAGGCGCTGGCCGCGGACTTCCCCCTGGACCTGGGCCGGGTGGGCATCCGCGGCTGGTCCTACGGCGGCTACCTCGCGGCGCTGGCCGTGCTGCGCCGCCCGGACGTCTTCCACGCGGCCGTCGCGGGCGCCCCGGTGACCGACTGGCGGCTGTACGACACGCACTACACCGAGCGCTACCTCGGCCTCCCGGAAGAGAAGCCGAAGGTGTACGCCCACAACTCGCTGGTCACCGACGACGGGCTGGCGGAGACGGCCGGCCCGGTCCGGCCGCTGATGATCGTCCACGGGCTGGCCGACGACAACGTGGTCGCGGCGCACACCCTGCGGCTGTCCTCGGCGCTGCTGGCGGCGGGCCGGCCGCACGAGGTGCTGCCGCTGTCCGGCGTCACGCACATGACCCCGCAGGAGCAGGTCGCGGAGAACCTCCTGCTGCTCCAGGTCGACTTCCTCAAGAGGTCCCTGGGCATGGCCTGACCCTGTGCGCCCCCGCCCGCGGGGGCCGCGCGCGGCGTGCCCGCCACCCCGGCCGGGCACGCCGCGTCAAGCACGCCGCGTCGTCGATACGTCGTCGATCCGCTCAACGTTCGCTCAAGAAGCGCCGCCCGCCCTCCCGCGGTCGGCAGCCCTCTTGACTGCGCTGTGAATCCGTTGCGAAAGTCCGCTCAACCCACTGCGCGCGCCCGTGCGTCCGCGGTGGGTTCGACGACGACAGTGCGGGGGATTACGCGATGACGAGTTCCTCCCCGGCCCCGGTGGCACATCCGGAACCGGTCGGCAGATCACCCGGACAGCTGATGCGGCGGCGCTTCAAACGCGACCGTCCGGGTGTCGTCTCCGCCTACGTGGTGACGTTCTTCTTCCTGGTCGCGCTGGCGGCACCACTGATCGCGAAGCTCTACGGCAGGAATCCGACGGAGACCTACGGGCTGAACGAGCCGGGCCTGCTCAACGAGTTCGGCTATCCGGTGAAGCCCAACGGGGGAATATCGGGGGACTTCTGGTTCGGCATCGAACCCACCCTCGGCCGGGACGTCCTGACCCAGCTGGTCTACGGAATCCGTACGTCCTTGCTCATCGCCGCGGCAGCCACGGTCCTGTGCGTCCTGACCGGCGTGCTGATCGGGGTGACGGCCGGATATCTGGGCGGCCGGACCGACTATCTGCTCGGCCGCTTCATCGACTTGCTGCTGGCCTTCCCGAGCCAGCTGTCGTTCATCGCCTTCACCCCGGTCGTCTACGCGCTCTTCGTGAGCCCGGAGAAGGAGACCCCGACCTACCTGCGCGTGCTGACGCTGATTCTGGTGCTGTGGGTGCTGGGCTGGATGGGGCTGGCGCGGCTGCTGCGCGGACAGGTGCTGAGCCTGCGGGAACGGGAGTTCGTCGAGGCGGCGCGGGTCACCGGCGCCTCGCCCTGGCGGATCATCACCAAGGAGCTGCTGCCCAACCTCTGGACGCCCATCCTGGTGCAGTCGACGCTGATGCTGCCCAGCTTCGTGACCATCGAGGCCGGGCTGTCCTTCATCGGCGTCGGCATCGTGGAGCCCACGCCGGACTGGGGCCGGATGTTCGCCAACGGCGCCCACTACTACGAGAGCGACATCACCTACATCTTCTTCCCCGGCCTCGCGATGATCGTTTTCGTGGTCGCCTTCAACCTGCTCGGGGACTCGGTCCGGGACGCCTTCGACCCGCGGACCGGACGCTGAGGACGTGCACACAGGAACCGCCGACGACGGACAGGCAGGTGCATCGACCCATGACGCCCACGACGAAGCCCACCACGGGCCCCCTCCGCTCCAGAGTCCGGCTCGCGGCCGCGGCGGCCGCCCTGGCCTCCGGCGCCCTCGTGCTCTCCGCGTGCAGCAGCGGAGGCGGCGGGGGCGGCGGTGACAAGAGCCAGGGGCCCGGAGCGGACAAGAACGCCTCCGCCAACTACTCGGTCGGCACCAAGGAGGACTCCGCCGGGCCGGCCCCCGAGGTGCCCGGCGCGAAGAAGGGCGGGACGGTCGGCGTCCTGCAGCGCGACGCCTTCGTCCACCTCGACCCCGGGCAGATCTACTACAACGACATGCTCGCCAACCAGATGCTCTACAACCGCACGCTCACCTCGTACAAGGTGGACGACAAGGGCAAGGTGAAGATCGTCGGCGATCTGGCGACCGACGCGGGCACGCCGTCCGACGGCGGGAAGACCTGGAAGTTCACCCTCAAGGACGGGCTGAAGTTCGAGGACGGCTCGCCGATCACCGCCAAGGACGTGCGCTGGGGCATCGAACGGCTCTACGCCGACTTCGAGACCGACGGCCCGCAGTACATCCCGCAGTGGCTCTCCGGCGACGGCACGGCCTTCCGCAAGGCGCTGCCCGACGGCCCGTACAAGGGCGCGCACCTGCCCGCGTCCGTGCTGGACACCCCGGACGACAAGACGATCGTCTTCCACTTCCGCCAGCCGCACGCCGACACGCCCTTCGCCACCGCCATGCCGAACATCGGCGCCGTGAAGGCGGAGAAGGACACCCGGCGCAAGTACGACAACGCCCCCTTCGCCTCCGGCCCCTACAAGGTCGGCGAGTACAAGGTCGGCAAGTCGCTGACGCTCGTGCGCAACGAGCACTGGGACGCGAGGACCGACCCGATCCGGCACCAGTACGCCGACCGGTTCGAGATCAGCTTCGGCCACCAGTACGCGGACTCCACACGGCGCTACCTCGCCGACCAGGGCGCCGACAAGAACACCCTGTCGTTCTCCAACGCCGTCGCCCCGGAGATGACCGAGAAGGTCCTCGGCCAGGCCGACACCAAGGCGCGCCGGTTCGTGGAGATCCAGCCGTACGTGGACTACATCAGCTTCAACATGGACCGGCTCAAGGACGTCAACGTCCGCAAGGCGCTCGCGTACGCGATGCCCAACGGGCAGATCCTCCAGCAGATGGGCGGCGCGACCGCCGGGGTGGTCGCCACCAACCTCCTCTCCCCCGCCATGGACGGCTACCGGCCGACCGACCCGTTCCGGAAGAAGGACAAGCCGGCCGGCGACCCGGAGAAGGCCCGCGAGCTGCTCAAGGCGGCCGGCAAGGAGGGCCAGGAGATCGTCTACGCCTACGCCAACACCGACATCCAGCAGAAGGTCTCCGTGGTCGTCACCCAGGCCCTGGAGCGCGCGGGCTTCAAGGTGCAGAAGAAGGAGATCGACTCCAACACCTGGCGGACGGCGATCGCCGAGGTGAAGAACAAGTTCGACATCTACCGCACCTCCTGGGGCGCGGACTGGCCCGTCGCCTCGACCGTCGTGCCGCCCCTCTTCGACGGCCGGCAGATCGCCGACGGCTCCCAGAACTACGGCCACCTCGACAACGCCGCGGTCAACAAGGAGATCGACCGGATCAACGCGATCCCGGACGTGAAGCAGGCCGCACCCGAGTGGCAGAAGCTCGCCGACAAGATCCTCACCGAGGACGTGCCGGGCGTGCCGACCTTCTACAACACCCAGTTCTCCCTGTGGGGCTCGAACCTGGGCGGGGTCCGCTACCAGCCGGTCTACGGAACCGTCGACCCGACCGGCGTCTACGTCAAGTAACGCTCCCCCGGACGGCGGACCATGCTGCGCTTCCTCGCGCGCCGCTCGCTCGGCGCCCTCGTCATCATCGTGCTGATCAGCGCGATCACCTTCGCCCTGTTCTTCGCGCTGCCCTCCCAGCCGGCCCTGATGTCCTGCGGCAAGAACTGCACCCCGGACGCCATCGCCCTGATCAACAAGAACCTCGGTCTGGACGAACCGGTGCCCGTGCAGTACTGGCACTACATGACGGGCATCTTCACCGGCCGCGACTTCACCGTCGGCCACTGCCCGGCGCCCTGCTTCGGCTACTCGTTCTCCAACCAGCAGCCGGTGTGGGGCACCATCGTGGACCGCTTCCCCACGACCCTGTCCATCACGCTCGGCGGAGCCGCCGTCTTCCTCGTCGTCGGCGTCGGCATCGGCATGATCGCCGCGGCCTTCCGCGGGACCTGGATCGACAAGTTCTTCAGCTCCCTGTCCCTCGTCGGCAACGCCCTGCAGATCTACTTCGTCGGCGTCATCGCCCTGGCCGTGCTCGTCAGCGGGCTGCACTGGATGGACAACCCGGCCTACCACCCGATCACCGAGGACCCGGTGAAGTGGTTCACCGGCATGCTCATCCCCTGGCTGGTGCTGTCCATCATCTTCATCGCCAACTACAGCCGGATGACGCGCTCCCAGATGATCGAGCAGCTCGGCGAGGACCACGTGCGCGCGGCCCGCGCCAAGGGCCTGGGCCGGCGCGCCGTCTTCTTCCGCTACGCCTGGCGGGGCGCGCTCGCGCCCATCGTCACCATCTTCGGCATCGACCTCGGGTCGCTCTTCGGCGGCGCGATCATCACCGAGTTCACCTTCAGCCTGCACGGCCTGGGCCGGCTCGCGGTGTCCTCGGTGAGCGAGACCGACCTGCCGACCCTGATGGCGGTGATGCTCGTCGGCTGCACGGCGATCGTCGTCGCCAACATCGTGGTGGACGCCGCCTACGCCGTCATCGACCCGCGCGTGCGGCTCGCCTAGCCGTCAGGAGACCGCAGTTGACCCCCTTCCTCTCCGTGCGCGACCTGTACGTGCGCTTCGCCACCGAGGACGGCACCGTACGGGCCGTCGACGGCCTGTCCTTCACCCTGGAGCGCGGCCGCACGCTCGGCATCGTCGGCGAGTCCGGCTCCGGGAAGTCCGTCACCAACCTCGCCGTGCTCGGGCTGCACGACCCGCGCACCACCGAGATCCGCGGCGAGGTCCGGCTCGACGGGCAGGAGCTGACCCGGGCACCGGAGTCCGTCCTGGAGAAGCTGCGCGGGAACAAGATGGCGATGGTCTTCCAGGACTCGCTCACCGCCCTCTCCCCGTACTACACCGTCGGCCGGCAGATCGCCGAGCCGTACCGCAAGCACACCGGCGCCTCCCGGCGGGAGGCCCGGCTGCGGGCGGTCGAGATGCTGCGCCGGGTCGGCATCACCGACCCGGCGCTGCGCGTCGACGACTACCCCCACCAGTTCTCCGGCGGGATGCGGCAGCGCGCGATGATCGCGATGGCGCTGGTCTGCGACCCCGAGCTGCTCATCGCCGACGAGCCGACGACCGCGCTCGACGTCACCGTGCAGGCCCAGATCCTCGACCTGCTCAAGGAGCTCCAGCAGCAGACCGGCGCGGCCATCGTCCTCGTCACCCACGACCTGGGCGTCGTCGCCGGCACGGTGGACGACCTGCTGGTGATGTACGCCGGGCGGGCCGTCGAACAGGGGCCCGTCCGCGAGGTGCTGCGGGCGCCCCGGCACCCGTACACCTGGGGTCTGCTGGGCTCCATGCCCCGGCTCTCCTCCGACGTCGGGCGGCCGCTCACCCCCATCCCGGGCACCCCGCCCAGCCTGCTGGCCCCGCCGCCCGGCTGTCCCTTCCACCCGCGCTGCGCGTACGCCGCCGACGTGGCGGAAGGCCGCTGCCGCACGGAGCGGCCGTCCCTGCCGCCCGGCCGGGGAGCGGCCTGCCACCTCGGGGAGGAGCGGCAGCGCAGCATGTTCGCGGAGCAGATCCGACCCCGGCTCGGCTGAGGAGCAGCGACCATGGACGACAAGAGCCCCCGGGTCGGCGAGCCGCTGCTCGTCGCCGAGAACCTCACCAAGCACTTCCCGGTGCGCGGCGGATTCCCCGTCCGGCGGACCGTCGGCGCCGTGCGGGCCGTCGACGGCATCGACCTGACCGTGCGCGCCGGGGAGAGCTTCGGCCTGGTCGGCGAGTCCGGCTGCGGCAAGTCGACCACCGGGCGGCTGCTCACCCGGCTGCTGGAGCCGACGGCCGGGCGGATCCGCTACCGGGGCCGCGACATCACCCACGCCGGGCGCAGGCAGCTCGCCCCCGTCCGCTCCGAAATCCAGATGATCTTCCAGGACCCGTACGCGTCGCTGAACCCGCGGCAGACGGTCGGCCGGATCGTCTCCGGGCCGATGGAGATCCACGGCGTCGAGCCGCCGGGCGGGCGCGAGGCGCGCGTGCGCGAGCTCCTGGAGACCGTGGGGCTCAACCCCGAGCACTACAACCGCTTCCCGCACGAGTTCTCCGGCGGGCAGCGGCAGCGGATCGGGGTGGCCCGGGCGCTCGCCCTGGACCCGAAGGTCGTCGTCGCCGACGAGCCGGTCTCGGCGCTGGACGTCTCCATCCAGGCGCAGGTCGTCAACCTGCTGCAGTCGCTGCAGCGGGAGCTGGGGATCGCCTTCCTGTTCATCGCCCACGACCTGGCCGTGGTACGGCACTTCTCGCAGCGCGTCGCCGTGATGTACCTCGGCAGGATCGTGGAGACCGGCTCCCGCGACGACATCTACCGGCGGCCGCGCCACCCGTACACGCACGCGCTGCTGTCGGCGGTGCCGGAGGCGGCGGACGCGGAGGGCGCGGAGGGCACGGCGCGGCGCGAAAGGATCCGCCTCACCGGGGACGTGCCTTCCCCGGTCGCCCCGCCGTCGGGGTGCCGCTTCCGCACGCGCTGCTGGAAAGCACGGGAGCGCTGCGCGACGGAAGACCCGGAACTCGCCCGCGCGGCCGGCTCCGGGGACGGACACCTGACGGCGTGCCACTTCCCGGAGGCCCCGACGACGGTGGTGCAGCCCGGCCCTTGATGGGTCCCGGGCCCCCTCGCCTTGCCGCAGGCAAGAACTTCCGCCGCCACGGCGATCAACCACAACGGCGCAGTCCGGCGGTGCCGGACCGGCCCCAGGCCGCCGGGCACCGCCGGACACCCCGGCGGGGGCTGAGCGCCGTCGCGGCGGAGGGTCTGGCCGCGGCGGCCGAGGACTGTGGGAGCACTCGGCTATTGCGGCTCGCCGCAAGGCGGCTCGCGTTCCTCCGCGTAGTGGCAGGCCGACGCGTGCGCCTCCGGGCCGGCGCCCTCCAGGAACCAGTCCGGGATCTCCAGCGGCGGCACGACCTTCGCGCACTTCTCCTGCGCCTTCCAGCAGCGGGTGCGGAAGCGGCACCCCGACGGCGGGTCGGCCGGGGAGGGCACGTCCCCGGTGAGGATGATGCGCTCGCGGCCCTCCCGCGCCCGCGGGTCCGGGACCGGCACGGCCGACAGCAGGGCCTGCGTGTACGGGTGCGTGGCGTGCTCGTAGATCTGGGCGTCCGTGCCCGCTTCGGCGAACCGCCCGAGGTACATCACCGCGACCCGGTCCGAGATGTGCCGGACCACCGACAGGTCGTGGGCGATGAAGACGTACGCCAGGTCGAACTCGGCCTGGAGCCGTTCCAGGAGGTTGACGACCTGGGCCTGGACGGAGACGTCCAGCGCCGAGACGGGCTCGTCGGCGACGATCACCTCCGGGCGCAGGGCGAGCCCCCGGGCGATGCCGATGCGCTGGCGCTGGCCGCCGGAGAACTGGTGCGGGTAGCGGTTGATGTACTCGGGGTTGAGGCCGACGACGTCGAGCAGCTCGCGGACCCGCTTGCGCCGGTCGCCCTTGGGCGCGACCTCGGGGTGGATGTCGTAGGGCTCGCCGATGATGTCGCCGACCGTCATCCGCGGGTTGAGCGAGGTGTACGGGTCCTGGAAGACCATCTGGATGTTGCGCCGGACGGCCTTCAGCGCGCGCCCGGACAGGTTGGTGACGTCCTCGCCCTTGTAGAGGATCCGCCCGGACGTGGGGCGCTCCAGGTGCACGAGGAGCTTGGCGACCGTGGACTTGCCGCAGCCGGACTCGCCCACGATGCCCAGCGTCTCGCCGCGCCGCAGGTCGAAGGAGACGCCGTCGACGGCGTGCACGGCCCCGATCTGCTTCTTGAAGAGGATGCCTTGGGTGAGCGGGTAGTGCTTGACCAGGTCCCGCACCTCCAGAATGGCCTCGCCGTTACCCCGCATCGTCGAGGGTCTCCTTCCAGAAGTGGCAGGCGCTGGTGCGCCCGGGGGCGACGTCGAAGAGCGGCGGCCGGTCGGTCCGGCAGACCGCCCGGGCGCGCGGGCAGCGCGGGTTGAAGGGGCAGCCGGCGGGGATGTCGGTGAGGCTGGGCGGCAGGCCCTTGATGGCGTGGAGCTCCTTGCCCTTGTGGTCCAGGCGCGGGATGGAGCCGAGCAGGCCGGCGGTGTACGGGTGGGCGGGCGCGGCGTACAGCTGGTGGACGGGTGCGGTCTCGACGATCCGCCCGGCGTACATCACGGCGATCTTGTCGGCGACGTCGGCGACCACGCCCAGGTCGTGGGTGATGAGGATCAGGCCCATGTTGTACTCGCGCTGCAGCTCGGCGAGCAGGTCCATGACCTGGGCCTGGACGGTGACGTCGAGGGCGGTGGTGGGCTCGTCGGCGATGACGAGGTCCGGCTCCAGCGCCAGCGCCATGGCGATCATGATGCGCTGGCGCATGCCGCCGGAGAACTGGTGGGGGTAGTCCCCGGCGCGCTCGGCCGCGGCGGGGATGCGGACGCGCTCCATCAGCTGGACGGCCTTGTCCCGGGAGTCCTTGCGGGTCATGCCGTCGTGGACGGAGAACATCTCGCCGAGCTGGGCGCCCACGCTCATCACGGGGTTGAGGGCCGAGAGCGCGTCCTGGAAGATCATCGACAGCTTGGAGCCGCGGATCCGGCGCCGGGCCTCCCCGCCCATGGTGAGCAGGTCCCGGCCGCGGAAGAGGACCTCGCCGCCGGTGACGTGGCCGGGCGGGGAGTCGAGGATGCCCATGACGGCCTGCGCGGTCACCGACTTGCCCGAGCCGGACTCCCCGAGCACGGCGAGGGTCTCCCCGGCGCGGACGCTGTAGCTGACGCCGTTGACGGCCTTGGCGACGCCGTCGCGGGTGCGGAACTCCACGTGCAGGTCGCGCACGTCCAGCAGGGGTACGGCGGCGTCCGCCTTTCCGGTGGGCTGTGTCATCCGCCCGCTCCTCAGCGCAGTTTGGGGTCGAGGGCGTCGCGGACCGCGTCGCCGAGCATGATGAACGCCAGCACCGTGATGCTCAGGGCGCCCGCGGGCCACAGCAGCATGTGGGGGGCGTTGCGGATCTGGGTGGAGGCGTTGGAGATGTCGATGCCCCAGGAGACGGTGGGCGGTTTGAGGCCGACGCCCAGGAAGGACAGCGTGGCCTCCAGGGCGATGTACGTGCCGAGGGCGATGGTCGCGACGACGATGACGGGGGCCACGGCGTTCGGCGCGATGTGCCGCAGCAGCAGGCGGGTGCCGCCCGCGCCGAGGGCCCGCGCCGCCTGGACGTAGTCGTGCTGCTTGGCGGTGACGACGGAGCCGCGGGCGATGCGGGAGATCTGCGGCCAGCCGAGCAGCACGATGAAGCCGACGACGGGCCACAGCGAGCCGCTGGTGACCACGGAGAGGAAGACCAGGCCGCCCAGGATGATCGGGATGCCGAAGAAGATGTCGGCGATCCGGGAGAGCAGCGCGTCCCACCAGCCGCCGAAGAAGCCGGCGAGCCCGCCGAGCGCGCTGCCGAGCAGGGCGGCGCCGGCTGTGGCGCAGATGCCGACGGTGATGGAGGCGCGGGCGCCGTGGACGGTGCGGGTGTAGACGTCGCAGCCCTGGGTGTCGAAGCCGA
The DNA here is from genome assembly GCF_024519335.1 of Streptomyces telluris. NCBI lineage: Bacteria > Bacillati > Actinomycetota > Actinomycetes > Kitasatosporales > Streptomycetaceae > Streptomyces > Streptomyces telluris. The sequence continues at coordinate 144,936 of NZ_JANIID010000007.1, read as the reverse complement.
AGGGGTGGCCGGGCTGGGAGCCCTCCTGGGCCTTGGCGAGGTCGCACTGCAGGGGGTTCCCGCTCGCGATCAGCCCGGGCCACAGGGCGATGAGGACGAGGAAGACGATGATCAGCGCGGAGACCAGGAAGACGGGGTTGCGCCGCAGGTCGTGCCAGGCGTCGGACCACAGGCTGCGGGCCTTGCCGCTCGCGGGGGCGCCGGGGAGCGGGCCGTCCTCCAGGGTCTCCGCTTCGGTGGTGGCCAGGGACATCGCTCCTCCGCCCGCGGGGGTGACGGCCTCGTCGGGGTCGAGGCTCCCGGGCTCCTTCGGCTCGGGTTCAGGCATAGCGGATCCTCGGGTCGAGCACGGCGTAGAGGAGGTCGACGAACAGGTTCGCCAGCAGGAAGACGATGACGAGGATGGTCACGAAGCCGACGACGGTGGGCGAGTTCTGCCGCAGGACGCCCTGGTAGAGCTGGAAGCCCACGCCGTGGATGTTGAAGATCCGCTCGGTGACGATGGCGCCGCCCATCAGCGCGCCGATGTCGGTGCCGATGAAGGTGACGACGGGGATGAGGGAGTTGCGCAGCAGGTGCCGGGTGACGACGCGGCGGCGCGGCAGGCCCTTGGCGACGGCCGTGCGGACGTAGTCGGCGCGGGAGTTCTCGGCGATGGAGGTGCGCGAGAGGCGGGTGACGTAGGCGAGGGAGGTCAGGGCGAGGACGATGCCGGGCAGCAGCAGCTCGTCGAAGGGCGCCTCGGGGGACACGGACGGCGAGACGATCCCCCATTTGACCCCGAAGAGGTACTGCAGCACGTAGCCGCTGACGAAGGTCGGGATGGAGACGACGATCAGGGTCAGCAGCAGCACGGTGGTGTCGGCGGAGCGGCCGCGCCGCAGGCCGCTGAGGACGCCGAGGGTGATGCCGATGACGATCTCGAAGAGGATCGCCACGAGCGTGAGCCGGAGGGTGACGGGGAAGGCGTCGGCCATCAGCTCGATGACCGGCTGGCCGTTGAAGGCCGTCCCGAAGTCGCCCGAGAGGATCTGGCCCATGTAGTGCGCGTACTGCTTCCACAGGGGTTCGTCGAGGTAGAGCTCCTGGCGGATGCGGGCGGCCGTCGCGGGGTCGGGCGCCTTGTCGCCGAAGAGGGCGGCCACGGGGTCGCCCAGGGTGTAGACCATGAAGAAGATCAGGAACGTGCTGCCGATGAACACCGGGACCATCTGGAGCAGCCGCCGGACCACGTACCGTCCCATGGACGCGTCAGCCCACCTTGATCTGCTCGTAGACGGGCACGCTGAACGGGTTGAGCGTGACGTCGGAGAGCCGCTCGGAGTAGCCGGCGCTGCCGTTCTGGTACCAGAGCGGGATGGCCGGCATCAGCCGGGCGAGGATCCGCTCCGCGTCGTGGAACTTGGCGTTGGCCGTGCCCTGGGAGCTCTCGGCGTTGGCCTCGTCGACGAGCCGGTCGAACTGCGGGTCGCTGAACTTGCCGTAGTTGGAGGAGGCGTCCGTGTAGTAGAGCGGCTGGAGGAAGTTCTGGATCAGCGGGTAGTCCATCTGCCAGCCGGAGCGGAAGGGGTTGCTCATGCGGTGCTCGGAGACCTGGTTGCGGAAGTCCGCGGAGGTGCCGACCGGGTTGACGACGCAGGCGTTGTCGTTGCCAAGGGCGTTGTTGATGCTGTTGCAGACGGCGTCCAGCCACACCCGGTGCGAGCCGGTGTCGACGTTGGAGGTGAGGGTGATCCGGCCGCCGGGCAGGCCCCCGCCCTCCTGGATGAGCTGCTTCGCGGCGGCGGCGTCGAAGGTGCACGCGTCCCCGCACAGGCCGGCCTTGTAGCCGCCCTTGTCGCCGAGGGCCGGTGAGGTCCAGTCCGTCGCCGGGGTGCGGGTCTTGTGGTAGATCTGGTCGGTGATCTGCTCGCGGTTGATCGCCATGGACAGCCCGCGGCGGACCTTCTCCATGCCGCTCTTCGACCAGTTCGCGTCGTACATGGGGAAGACGAGGGTCTGGATGATGCCGGCGGGCTGGTTGATGTAGCGGTCGCCCAGGTCGGTCTTCACGTTCTTGAGCTGGGCGCTGGGGATGTCGTCGACCAGGTCGAGGTTGCCGGCCTGCAGGTCGGTGTACGCGGTGTTGTTGTCGGTGTAGACGCGCAGCTCCACGCCGTTGTTGCGCGCCTTGTCGTCGCCCGGGTAGCCCGCCCACTTGGTGAGCTTCATCGCCGAGCCCTTGGCGTAGGAGTCGACGGTGTACGGGCCGTTGCCGACAGGCTTCTTCAGCCAGGCCTCGTGGTCGTCGAAGAAGGCCCGGGGCAGCGGGGCGTAGGCGGCGTAGCCGAGGGTGTCGGGCCACGTGGAGAACTTGGTGCTGAGCTTGACCGTGAAGGTCCGGTCGTCCTTGACGACGAGCCCGGAGAGGGTCTTGGCGGTGGCGGCCCCGCTCGCCGGGTGGACCTTGTCGTAGCCGTCGATGTACTCGAAGAAGGAGGCGTTCTTCTGCTTGTTGTCGACGAGGGCCGCGTAGTTCCAGGCGTCCACGAAGGACTTCGAGGTGACCTTCTCGCCGTTGGAGAAGGACCAGCCGTCCTTGAGGGTGATGGTGAAGTTCTGCTGGTCGGAGGTCTCGATCTGCTCGGCCAGCATGTTCTCGGCGGCCCCGCTGCGGGGGTCGTAGCGCTTGAGCCCGCGGAAGATCATGGCGAGCACCTTGCCGCCCTGGACCTCGTTGGTGTTGCCCGGCTCCAGCTGGTTCTGCGGGTCGCCCCAGGAGGAGCGGACGACCCCGCCGCTGCTGCCGCTGCCGCCGCACCCGGCCGCCGCGGCGGCCAGCGCCGCCGCGAGTGCACAGACGGCCCACCGGGCGCGCGTGGCTCCACGCATCGAGTGCCTCCTCCAGATCCCAAGTGTCACTTAGGCCCAGATAACACCCCATTCGGTGGTGTGATGCACCTCTGTGGCGGCTTTCCCCGGCCGAACCACACGAAAGGGCTCCCCCGGCGCGACCAGCGCGCCCCGGGAGAGCCCTTTCCGTCGTACGACCGGCGCTACGCGGCGCCGACCACCTGCTTCACCTCGGCGAAGTGGCAGGCCGACTCGTGTGCGGCCGGGGTGTCCTTGCCCTCGTAGAGCGTGGGCACGGCCAGGAGCGGCAGCTCCTCGGCGCACTTGTCCTCGGCCTTCCAGCAGCGGGTGCGGAAGCGGCAGCCGGACGGCGGGTTGGCCGGGGAGGGCACGTCACCGGTGAGGATGATGCGCTCGCGGCCCTCGCGGGCCTCGGGGTCCGGCACGGGGACGGCCGACAGCAGCGCCTGGGTGTAGGGGTGCGTCGGGTGCTCGTAGATCTGGGCGTCCGTGCCGATCTCGGCCATCTTGCCCAGGTACATCACGCCGACGCGGTCGGAGATGTGCCGGACGATGGACAGGTCGTGCGCGATGAAGACGTAGGAGAGGTTGAACTCGTCCTGCAGCCGCTCCATCAGGTTGATGACCTGCGCCTGCACCGAGACGTCCAGCGCCGAGACGGGCTCGTCGCAGATGATGATCTCGGGGTTGAGCGCCAGGCCGCGGGCGATGCCGATGCGCTGGCGCTGACCGCCGGAGAACTGGTGCGGGTAGCGGTTGACGTACTCGGGGTTGAGACCGACGACGTCGAGCAGCTCCTGGACCCGCTTGCGCCGGTCCCCCTTGGGCGCCACCTCGGGGTGGATCTCGAAGGGCTCGCCGATGATGTCGCCGACCGTCATCCGCGGGTTGAGCGAGGTGTACGGGTCCTGGAACACCATCTGGATGTTGCGGCGGACGGCCTTCAGCGCGCGCCCGGACAGCTTGGTGATGTCCTGGCCCTTGTAGAGGACCTCGCCGGAGGTGGCCGTCTCCAGCGTCATCAGCAGCTTGGCGACCGTGGACTTGCCGCAGCCGGACTCGCCCACGATGCCCAGCGTCTCGCCCTGGTAGAGGTCGAAGGAGATCCCGTCGACGGCCTTGACCGCGCCGACCTGCTTCTTGAACAGCAGCCCCTGCGTCAGCGGGAAGTGCTTGACGAGGTTGCGGACCTGGAGGATCGGCTCCCGCTGACCGGCCTTCCCGGCCTCCTTGGTCATGTCAGCCATGGATCGTCTCCTTCCAGAAGTGGCACGCGCTGCCGCGGCCGTCGAGCTCGGTGCCGTCCTGCTCCGTCACCGGGTGCAGGGCGGGGATGTCCTCCCTGCAGACGTCCTGGGCCTTGGGGCAGCGCGGGTTGAAGGCGCAGCCGGTGGGGATCCGCAGGAGGTTGGGCGGCAGGCCCTTGATCGCGTACAGCTCCTGGCCCTTGTGGTCCAGACGCGGGATCGAGTCCAGCAGGCCGCGCGTGTACGGGTGGGCGGGGCGCTTGTAGAGCTCGTGCACGGGCGCGGTCTCCACGATGCGGCCCGCGTACATCACGGCGATCTTGTCGGCGACGTCCGCCACCACGCCCAGGTCGTGGGTGATGAGGATCAGGCCCATGTTGTACTCGCGCTGCAGCTCCGCGAGCAGGTCCATGACCTGGGCCTGCACCGTCACGTCGAGGGCCGTGGTCGGCTCGTCGGCGATGATCAGGTCCGGCTCCAGGGCCATCGCCATGGCGATCATGATGCGCTGGCGCATGCCGCCCGAGAACTGGTGCGGGTAGTCGCCCACGCGCTGCTTGGCGGCCGGGATGCGCACCCGGTCCATCAGCTCGATGGCCTTGGCCTTGGCGTCCTTCTTCGACAGGCCCTGGTGCACCCGGAACATCTCGCCGAGCTGGTTGCCGACGGAGAAGACGGGGTTGAGGGCGGACAGCGCGTCCTGGAAGATCATCGCCATCTTCGGGCCGCGCAGCTTGCGCCGCTCGCTCTCCGGCAGCTTCAGGATGTCCTGGCCGTGGAAGAGGATCTCACCGCCGGCCACACGGCCGGGGGGCGAGTCCAGGATGCCCATGATGGCCTGGGCGGTGACGGACTTGCCGGAGCCCGACTCGCCGAGCACGGCGAGGGTCTCGCCGGCGTCGACGCTGTAGCTGACACCATTGACGGCCTTGGCGACGCCGTCGCGGGTCTTGAACTCGACGTGCAGGTCGCGCACTTCGAGCAGGGGCGCGGACTTCTTCGCGTCCTGCGGCGCGGAACCGGCCGCCCCTTCGGTCTTTTCGGTCGTGGTCATCGGGACGTTCTCCTCAACGCAGCTTCGGGTCGAGGGCGTCGCGCAGCCCGTCACCGACAAAGACAAATCCGAGCACCGTCAGCACGATCGCGGAGCTGGGGTACACCCACAGGAAGTCGCTGACGCCGAGGGAGTCCTTGCCCGCGGAGATCATGTTGCCCCACTCCGGCACCTCGGGGCTCACGCCGATGCCGAGGAAGGACAGCGAGGCCTCGGCGACGACGGCGGTGCCGACGCTGAAGGACACGTAGGACATCACGGCCGCGATGGAGTTGGGCATGATGTGCCGCAGGATGATGCGGGTGGTGCTCGCGCCGAGCGCCTTCGCCGCCGTCACGTAGTCCATCTCGCGCACGGACAGGATGCTGGAGCGCAGCAGACGGGCGACGGTGGCCCAGCTGAAGACGGCCAGCGAGATGATGACGGGCAGCACGCCGCGGCCCATCACCAGGATGATCACGATCGCGCCGATGAGCAGCGGGAAGGCGAAGAAGACGTCGGCGGTGCGCATGATGACGCTGTCGACGGCCTTGCCGAAGTAGCCGGACAGGGCGCCGAGGATGCAGCCGATCACACAGGCCAGGAAGATCGAGGCCAGACCGACGATGACGGCGATGCGGCTGCCGTAGATGATCCGGGAGAACTGGTCGCGGCCGAGGGCGTCGGTGCCGAACCAGTGGTCCCCGCTGGGCTCGGCCAGCGTGTTGGTGAGGTTCTGCGCGTACGGGTCGTGGGTCGCGATCAGCGGCGCCGCGGCGGCGACGATGAAGAGCAGGACGACCAGGCCGAGGCCGACCACGGCGAGCTTGTTGGCCATGAAGCGGTGGCGGATCTCGCCCCACTGCGTGATGCGGGCCGGTGCGGGCTCGGCGGTGTTGTTCGCGGCGGCGGTCTGTGCGGTCGCGGCGTCCGGCCCCTGGTCGCTCTTGGTGAGCTCAGTCATGGGTGACTCCTAGAACGGGGTATGACCTGGCGGTCAGCTGAGGCGGATCCGCGGGTCGAGCACCGCGTACAGCAGATCGACCAGCAGGTTGAGCAGGACGAAGACGGCGACACCGTAGGTGACCACACCGACGATGATCGGGTTGTTCCCCTGCTGGATCGCGGTGACCAGCGCGTAGCCCATGCCGTCCCAGTTGAAGATCGCCTCGGTGATCAGGGCGCCGCCGAGCAGGCCGCCGAAGGAGATGCCGATGTAGGTCACCACGGGGATGATCGAGTTGCGCATGACGTGCTTGAGGAGCACCGTGCGGCGCGGAAGGCCCTTGGCGATGGCCGTCTTGACGTAGTCCGCGCGCAGGACCTCGAGCATGGTGCCGCGCATCAGCCGGGCCACGAGCGCCGCGTCGATGATGGCCAGCGTGAACGCCGGCATGATCATCGAGTTGAACGACCCGTCCGAGATCAGCGGGAACCAGCCCAGGTTCACGGCGAACTGGCTCTGCAGGATCATGCCGATGACGAAGCTGGGGAAGCCGATGGCCAAGGTCGTGAGAAGTGTGACCAATACGTCCCAGAACGAATATCTGAACAAGGCCGCCACCAGGCCCGCCAGGACGCCGAGCACCACGTCGATGATGATCGCCGCCACGGCCAGCTTGGCGGTGTTGCCGAGCTTGGGGCCGAGCACCTCGGTCACTTGGCGCCGCTGGGTGTAGTCCTCGCCGAGGTCACCCTTGACCAGGTTGGTCACATAGTTGCCGTACTGCACGGCGAGGGGCTTGTCCAGGCCGTAGCGCTCGCGCAGCTGCTCGACGACGGCGGGGTCACGCGCCTTGTCGCCGCCGAGCGAGCCGACCGGGTCTCCGGGAAGGACGAACAGGCAGGCGAAGAGGATGAGGGTCGCACCGAAGAGGACGATCACCATCTGCCCGATCCGCCGGATCACATATTTGCCCACGATGTCTCCTTGACTTACTGCCGCCGTGGGGCGTTCGCCGTCGCCTCCCGGTACGGGAAGGGTGGGGAGGCGGCCGCACACGGCCCGGCCCTCGGGCCGGGACATGCGGAGGCGAAGGCCGTGGAGCCTCAAGTCGCTGCTCGGGGCTCCACGGTCTTCACGGGACTGGCTGGAGGGTGATGGTTACTTGACGCCGATCTCGGCGAGGTTCGGGTCCTCGAAGAAGTCCATCTTGATGTTGGTGAACTTCTTGCTGTTCACGAGGCGGTACTGGGTGCGCTTCCAGGTCGGGATGACGCCCTGGTCCTCGTCGATGGCCAGCTTCTCGGCCTCGTTGTAGATCTTGGCGCGCTCGGCCGCGTCCTTGGTCTGACGGGCCTTCACCAGCAGCTCGTCGAACTTCGGGTTGCTGTAGCGGCCGCGGTTGTCGCCCAGCGCCTTGCCGTTGGCGTCCGGGTTGATGCCGCTGGTGGACAGCAGGGGCGAGAAGAAGTTGTCGGCGGTCGGGTAGTCGGCGGTCCACGCCTGACGCCAGATGCCGATGGTGCCCTTGTCCTGCTGGCGCGCCAGGGCCTCCTTGAAGGGCAGGCCGTTGAGCTTGACCTTCAGGCCGAGCACGTCCTCGACCTGCTTGGCGACGGCCTGCACCCACTCCTCGTGCCCGGCACCGGTGTTGTAGCCGAAGTCCAGGGTGTCGCCCGGCTTGAGACCGGCCTTCTCCGCGTACTCCTTGGCCTTGTCCTTGTCCTGCTTGACGCAGGAGGTGCACACGTCGGCCTTGTAGACGTCCTTGAAGGACGGGGGCAGCAGGGCGGTGGCCGGCTCCTGGAGACCCTGGAAGACGCCCTTGGCGATCTCCGCGCGGTCGATCGCGTAGGAGATGGCCTTACGCGCGTCGGCCGACTTCATCGGACCCGACTCGTTGAACGGGGAGATGTAGTTGACGCCGCTGACGTCGGCCTTGAGCCACTCGCCCTGGGGGTCGAACTTGGCCTTGGCGCCCGGCATCTGAGGCACCGGCATACGGGCCCAGTCGAACTGGCCCGACTCGAAGCCCTTGTACTCCAGGGTCACGCCGTTGGCCGGGTTGAGGATCGACAGCTCGACCTTGTCCAGCTTGGCCTTGGTCAGACCGTAGTCGTCGTTGCGGACGAGGGTGATCTTCTTGTTGTGCTCCCACGAACCCGACATCTTGAAGGGGCCGTTGCCGATGGGGGCGTCGTTGAACGACTTGTTGTCACCGGCGCCGGCGACCTTCGGGACCGGGCTGAAGGCCGGGTGGGCGGTCTTCTTGTCGAACTCGAAGTCCGGTGCGGAGAGCTTGACCTTGAGGGTGTAGTCACCCTCGGCGCTCAGGCCGGAGAACTTGTCGCTCGAACCGCCGTTGAGCTCCTTGTAGCCGGCGATGCCGTTCATGTGGTAGGCCACGTCGGAGGCGGACGCCTTGGCGGTGACACGGGTCCAGCCGCGGATGAACGCCTCGGCGTTCACGGGCTCGCCGTTGGAGAACTTGGTGTCCTTCTTGATCTGGAAGGTCCACTCGTCACCGGCGTCGTTCGGCTTCGCGGACTCCGCCAGCTTCGCGTTGAGGGTGCCGTCGACGTTCACGTCGTAGAGACCCACGAACAGCTGACGGGCCACCAGCGTGCCCTCGGACTCCTGGGCGTTGACCGGGTCGATCGACTTCGGCTCGGTGATACCGAGACGGAAGACCGCTCCCTTTCCGCCGCTGTCCTTGCTGTCACTGCCACCACAAGCAGTCGCCGCCATCGCCACGACTATCGCGCCGACGACCCACTTGGCGCTCTTGGCACCGCGCATGGGTATGCCTCCTCAAGAGTCCACTTTTCACTACGAGAGAGGCGCCGGCCCCACGCTGACACCCCTGACAGCGGAGACGGAACCGGCACCTCGAGTGTGCTCGTGAGTCGGCGCTCCCCACAGCGCGTGACCCATTGACCCGAGCTCAATGAACCCAACTATTAAGTACGTCCGCCTTGTAAACCACACTTAAAGGGTCTCGCTTTGGTCACATCGAGCACCCCCAGAGGTTCGAAAACCGGACAAAGCCAGCACAGACAGACACCCGCGAAACGGACTGTTAACACAACTTCCGGCGTCGACCGGCCGGTATTCGGACAACCTTTACGGCCGTGCATAAATACGGACTGTCTGATTCCGAGTCACTCGGATACGCCGGAGGCCCGGTCCCGCCGCAGTGGACTGCGGCGGGACCGGGCCTCTCGGTACCCACGCTCCTGTCGGAGCGTCAGGAAATTCAGCGCTTGGCGCGGGAAGCCGTGCGGCCGCGCTCCTTCTGGTCCAGGACGACCTTGCGGATGCGGACCGCCTCCGGGGTGACCTCGACGCACTCGTCGTCGCGGCAGAACTCCAGGGACTGCTCCAGCGACAGCTTGCGCGGCGGGACGATCGCCTCGAAGGAGTCGGCGGAGGAGGAGCGCATGTTCGTGAGCTTCTTCTCCTTGGTGATGTTGACGTCCATGTCGTCGGCGCGCGAGTTCTCGCCGACGATCATGCCCTCGTACACCTCGGTGCCCGGGTCGGTGAAGAGCACGCCGCGCTCCTGGAGGTTCGTCATCGCGAAGGCGGTGACGGCGCCGGCGCGGTCGGCGACCAGGGAGCCGTTGTTGCGGGTCTTCAGCTCGCCGAACCACGGCTCGTGGCCCTCGTGGATCGAGTGGGCGATGCCGGTGCCGCGGGTGTTCGTCAGGAACTCCGTGCGGAAGCCGATCAGACCGCGGGACGGGACGACGAACTCCATGCGGACCCAGCCGGAGCCGTGGTTCGACATGTTGTCCATGCGGCCCTTGCGGGTGCCCATGAGCTGGGTGACGGCGCCCATGTGCTCCTCGGGCACGTCGACCGTGAGGCGCTCGACGGGCTCGTGGACCTTGCCGTCGACCTCCTTGGTGACGACCTGGGGCTTGCCGATGGTCATCTCGAAGCCCTCGCGGCGCATCTGCTCGACCAGGATGGCCAGCGCCAGCTCACCGCGGCCCTGCACCTCCCAGGCGTCGGGGCGCTCGGTGTCCAGGACGCGCAGCGAGACGTTACCGACCAGCTCGCGGTCCAGACGGTCCTTGACCTGGCGGGCGGTGACCTTGCGGTCCTTGACGGCGGACTTGGCGTCCGCGCCCTTGCCCGTGCCGCCGCGGCCGACCAGCGGCGAGGTGTTGGTGCCGATGGTCATGGAGATCGCGGGCTCGTCGACCGTGATCAGGGGCAGCGCGACCGGGTTCTCCGGGTCGGCCAGGGTCTCGCCGATCATGATGTCGGGGATACCGGCGACCGCGCAGATGTCACCGGGGCCGGCGACCTCGGCGGGCTTGCGGGTGAGCGCCTCGGTCATCATCAGCTCGGTGATGCGGACGTTGGAGATCGAGCCGTCGCGCTTGATCCACGCGACCGACTGGCCCTTGCGCAGCTCGCCCTGCTCGACGCGGAGCAGCGCGATGCGGCCGAGGAAGTTGTCGGCGTCGAGGTTGGTGACGTGGGCCTGGAGCGGCGCGTCCTCCTCGTAGGCCGGGGCCGGGACGTGCTCCAGGATCGTGGAGAAGAACGGCTCCAGGTTGGTGCTGTCCGCGGGGACGGTGCCGTCCTCCGGCTTGGTCAGCGACGCGATGCCGTCACGGCCGCAGGCGTAGACGATCGGGAACTCGATCTGGTCCTCGTCCGCGTCCAGGTCGAGGAAGAGGTCGTAGGTCTCGTTGACGACCTCGTCGATGCGGGAGTCCGGGCGGTCCGTCTTGTTGATGCAGAGGATGACCGGCTTCCGCTGCTGGAGCGCCTTGCGGAGCACGAAGCGGGTCTGCGGCAGCGGGCCCTCGGAGGCGTCCACCAGCAGCACGACCGCGTCCACCATCGACAGACCGCGCTCGACCTCGCCACCGAAGTCGGCGTGGCCGGGGGTGTCGATGATGTTGATGGTGATCGGCTCGCCGCCGTCCTTGGGGTGGTACTTCACCGCCGTGTTCTTGGCGAGGATCGTGATGCCCTTCTCACGCTCCAGGTCGTTCGAGTCCATGACTCGGTCGTCGACGGAGTCGAGCTGGTGCGCGGCGAAGGCGCCGGCCTGCTTGAGCATGGCGTCGACGATGGTCGTCTTGCCGTGGTCGACGTGGGCGACGATGGCGACGTTACGGATGTCGTGGCGGGTGGGCATACTTGCGGCGCTTCTCCCGGAATCGTGGATGGCGGCGCGTACGGTCCGGCACGCGCGCCCGCCGGGCAGATCACGCCGCGGCCACTTCCATGGTACGGGCCCGCGCCGACTTCGGCCGCCCCAGGCTTCCGGCGGACCCTCTGACCTGGGGTTTCGCCCCCTTATTCACAGCGCAGGGGGCTGCAACCGGCCCGGGCAAGGAGGTCCCGCCGCGGCGGCGCGCAACCCCCCGGCGGGGAATCCGGCGGTGCCGGACAGCCCTCGGCAGGCTCGGCACCGCCGGATTCCACCGCGGAAGCCGATCGCCGTTGCGGCGGAGAAGGGCACCGGCGCTCGCCGGAAGGAAGACCGCCGCCACGGCGGGAACCCCCGGCGGCGAGGGCCCGGCGGAACGACCGGGCGCAGATACCCGGACATGCTCAGCCGGCGGCCAGGCGGCCGCGCGTCGCCCCGCCGCCGAAGGTCGCCGGGAGGAGACCCGCCAGCACGATGCCGCCCAGGAGGGCGCCGCCCAGGGCCCGGGCGGGGGGCGGGGTGCCGGGGTCGTAGCGGGTGCCGTAGGTGCCCACGTCGTGTTCGGCCAGGGCGCGGGCCTGGCGGGCGAGGGAGTCCGCGTGGCCCGTCTCCGAGCGGACGGTGCGCAGGTCGGCGGAGGTGCGGGCGAGGGCCAGGTGGCGTTCGGCCTCGGCGAGGCGGGTGCGGGCCCGGCAGCCGATCGCGCCCCGGTGGGTGGTGACGAAGTCGCGGGCGGAGGCCACCTCTCCCCGCACCCGGCGCAGGGCCCGCTCGGCCCGGGCCCGCGCCCGGTCCTCGTGCCCGGCGTCCAGGGCGGCCGCGGTCTCCTCCACGTGCCGCAGCACGGCCCGCGGGTCGTACCGCCCGCTTTCGACTTCGCGGCGGGCGCAGGCGAGGGAGCGGGCCTGGGGACTGCCGCGCGGGGCGCGCGCCTCGGCCTCGGCGAGGGCGGCGGGGAGCCGCCCGGTGGCGACGGTCAGCTCGTGGGCGCGGCGCAGGGCGGCGAGGGTCAGGACGCGCGCCTGGGACAGGGCGGCCTCGCCGGCGCGCAGGGAGATCGCGGCGCCGTCGGTGTCGTCGGCGGCGAGGGCGCGCCGGGCCTCGGTGAGGGCGGCCGTGGCGAAGGACAGCCGGTCGCGGGCCTCTCCGGGGTGGCGGGCCACGGCGGCGAGGGCGGCCGGGGTGCAGTGCCCGGCGAGGGCGGCGAGGGCGGCTTCGGCGGTGGCGACGCGGGGGACGAGGGACCGGGCGTCGGCCTCGGCGCGGGCCAGGATGCCGGCCGCGTTGGCCCTGAGGCCGCGCAGCCGGTCGAAGGACTCGGACTCGGCGTCCAGGCGCCGGTTCGCGCTGGTGCAGTGCGAGCAGATCTCGTCCAGGGTCCGGCGGCGGATCTCCTCGTCCTCGTAGGGCGCGTCGTCGAGGGCCTGCCGCAGCCGGAAGGCGTCGGCGAGCTCCTCCCTGGCGTAGGCCACGGCCTCGGCGAACGGCCGGGCGGCCTCCTCGCCCAACTGGGCGGCGGCGAAGAGGAGTTCCTCGGCGCTGGTACGGACCGCGTCGTCGGTCTCGACGAGGGCGCGGACGGCCTCCGCGTCGAGCTCGGGCAGCGGCGTCAGCGGCTGGACGAGGCGGGCGAGGCCGGGCGGGGTGGTGGCCGCGGGGGCGTACGGCTGCTCCTCCGCGCGGCGTCTTCGGGAGGCGCGCCGGGCGCACAGGTACAGCCCCAGGAGGCACAGCCCGGCGCCCATGGCGACGGGGAGCCAGACCCTGCGGTGCCCGGGGACGAGGCCTTCGCCGCCGGGGTCCCTGCTGCCGGGGGAGATGGCGGGCGGGCGCACCGGATCGCCCTGGAGGACGGCCCGGTAGCCGTCGGCGGCGCCGATGGCCGCCCCGGCCCAGTCGTGCTGGGCGACGGCGGGCGCGATGGCGGTGTCGGCGACGGCCTTGAGCTGGTCGGCGCGGAAGCCGGAGCGCTTGTCGGCGGAGACGGCGTACTGCTGGCCGTGGGTGGCGACGGCGAGCAGGACCTCGTGCTCGCCGAGGCCGTTGCGGTCGGCGGTGGCGTCCGCCCAGGCGCGCGCCGAGCGGCCGGAGAAGTCGCGGACGTAGGTGACGTAGAGCTGGACGCGATGGGTGGTGCGCAGCCGTTCGATCGCGGTGGTCACCTGGGCGCGGCGGCGGCCGAGCGCGCCGACGGTGTCGGTGATGCGGCCGCCGGCGTCCAGGTCCAGGGGCGTGTCGGCGCGGGCGGCGGGGGCCGGGAGCAGCAGCAGGGCGCACAGCGCGAGGAGGGCGCCGGCGACGGCCCGCCCCGGCGCCCCCTTCCCGTACCGCCTCGAAAGCCGCGTCACACTTGGGAGCGTATGGCGGCAATGCCCGTTCCGCTACTGGGAGCAAGGGGCTGGATACGGAGCGTGCCCACGCTCCCGCGTGCGCCCGGCTCGCGCCCGGCGGGCGGGCCGCGCCGGGCGAGCGGGGGTCACACCCGGCGGCGGATCTTGCTCCCGAGCCAGACCAGGGGGTCGTACTTCCGGTCGACGGCGCGCTCCTTCAGCGGGATCAGCGCATTGTCGGTGATCTTGATGTGCTCGGGGCAGACCTCCGTGCAGCACTTGGTGATGTTGCAGTAGCCGAGCCCGTGCTCCTCCTGCGCGGAGCGCTTGCGGTCCAGGCCCGCGTCGGCGGCCCCGTCCAGCGGGTGCATGTCCAGCTCGGCGACGCGCATCAGGAAGCGGGGGCCGGCGAAGACCGGCTTGTTCTCCTCGTGATCACGCACCACGTGGCAGGTGTTCTGGCACAGGAAGCACTCGATGCACTTGCGGAACTCCTGGGAGCGCTCCACGTCCTCCTGCTGCATCCGGTACTCCCCGGGCCCGAGCCCGGCCGGCGGGACGAAGGAGGGGACCTCGCGCGCCTTGGCGTAGTTGAAGGACACGTCCGTCACCAGGTCCCGCACCACGGGGAACGCCCGCATCGGGGTGATCACCACGGGCTCGTCCGGGTCGAGCAGCGACATCCGCGTCATGCACATCAGCCGCGGCCGCCCGTTGATCTCCGCGCTGCACGAGCCGCACTTGCCCGCCTTGCAGTTCCAGCGCACGGCGAGATCGGCGGCCTCGGTGGCCTGGAGCCGGTGGATGATGTCGAGGACGACCTCGCCCTCGTTGACGGTCACGGTGTAGTCGACGAGGGAACCGCCGTCCGCGTCGCCCCGCCACACCTTGAAGTGGGCCTCGTAACTCAAGAGGTCAGCTCCTCGTCCGTCAGGTACTTCACCAGCTCCTCCTTGTCGAAGAGCGCGAGCAGGTCGTCACGGATGGGCGGCATGGCGCGCCGCTCCAGGCGCACCCGGCCCAGCAGCGGATCCGCGCCCGGCTCCGTGCTGTCCCCGTTCAGCCGGCACACGAGGTTCAGCCGGCGCCAGCGCCGGTCCATCGCCGGGTGGTCGTCACGGGTGTGGCCGCCGCGGCTCTCGGTGCGCTCCAGCGCCGCCCGGGCCACGCACTCGCTGACCAGCAGCATGTTCCGCAGGTCGAGCGCGAGGTGCCAGCCGGGGTTGAACTGGCGGTGGCCCTCCACGCCGGCCCGCCGGGAGCGGGCCCGCAGCTCGGTCAGCCGGCGCAGCGCCTCCTCCATCTCCGGGCCCTTGCGGATGATGCCGACCAGGTCGTTCATGGCCTGCTGGAGCTCCTGGTGCAGGGCGTACGGGTTCTCGGCCGGCCCCGGGGAGGCGGCCGGGTCCTCGCCCTCCGCGCTGAACGGGCGCAGGGCCTCCGCCTCCGCCGCCTCGATGTCGGCGTCGGAGACCACGGGCCGGCCGGCGCCGGGGAAGGAGGCGGCGTGCTCGGCCGCGTACAGCCCCGCCCGCCGGCCGAAGACCAGCAGGTCGGAGAGGGAGTTGCCGCCCAGCCGGTTGGAGCCGTGCATCCCGCCGGCGACCTCGCCCGCGGCGAACAGGCCGGGCACGCCCACCGCCGCCGCCGTGTCGGGGTCGACGTCCACCCCGCCCATCACGTAGTGGCAGGTGGGGCCGACCTCCATCGGCTCGGCCGTGATGTCGACGTCCGCCAGCTCCTTGAACTGGTGGTGCATGGAGGGCAGTTTGCGCTTGATGTCCTCGGCGGGCAGCCGGGTGGAGACGTCGAGGAACACCCCGCCGTGCGGGGAGCCGCGGCCCGCCTTGACCTCGGAGTTGATGGCGCGCGCCACCTCGTCGCGCGGGAGCAGCTCGGGCGGGCGGCGGTTGTTGTCGGGGTCCTGGTACCAGCGGTCGCCCTCGGCCTCGGACTCGGCGTACTTCTCCTTGAAGACGTCCGGGACGTAGTCGAACATGAACCGCTTGCCGTCGCTGTTGCGCAGCACCCCGCCGTCGCCGCGGACGGACTCGGTGACCAGGATGCCCTTGACGGACGGCGGCCAGACCATGCCGGTCGGGTGGAACTGCACGAACTCCATGTTGATCAGGGACGCCCCGGCGAGCAGCGCGAGCGCGTGCCCGTCGCCGGTGTACTCCCAGGAGTTGGAGGTCACCTTGAAGGACTTGCCGATCCCGCCGGTCGCCAGCACGACGGCCGGGGACTCCATGGCGAAGAACCGGCCGGACTCGCGGTCGTAGCCGAAGACGCCCGCGATGCGGTCGCCGTCCTTCAGCAGGCGGGTGACCGTGCACTCCTGGAAGACCTTCAGCCGGGACTCGTAGTCGCCGGTCTCGCGGTGGTCCTCCTGCTGCAGCGAGACGATCTTCTGCTGGAGGGTGCGGATCAGCTCCAGGCCCGTGCGGTCGCCGACGTGCGCCAGCCGCGGGTACTCGTGGCCGCCGAAGTTCCGTTGCGAGATCCTCCCGTCCCGGGTGCGGTCGAAGACGGCGCCCCAGGTCTCCAGCTCCCAGACCCGGTCCGGGGCCTCGCGGGCGTGCAGCTCGGCCATCCGCCAGTGGTTGAGGAATTTGCCGCCACGCAGGGTGTCGCGGAAGTGGACCTGCCAGTTGTCGCCCTCGTTGACGTTGCCCATGCTGGCGGCGATGCCGCCCTCCGCCATCACGGTGTGGGCCTTGCCGAAGAGCGACTTGCAGATCACGGCACAGCGCATGCCCCGCTCGCGGGCCTCGATGGCGGCGCGCAGCCCGGCGCCCCCGGCACCGACCACGACCACGTCCCAGGCTTGTCGGGCCGTACGCGACATCAGAAAGCACCTCTCCCTTGTGCTGTGAACGTGAACGTGTGCCGTTGAGGCCCGGATCGCCTAGAAGAAGCGCGGGTCGTCGAAGACGCCACTGGCCACCAGGTAGACGTAGAAGTCGGCGACCGCCACGCTGACCAGCGAGGCCCAGGCGAGCTGCATGTGGCGGGCGTTGAGCGCACTGACCCAGCCCCACATGCGGTAGCGCACGGGGTGCTTGGAGAAGGTACGGATCCGGCCGCCGACGATGTGCCGGCACGAGTGGCAGGAGAGGGTGTACGCCCAGATCAGAGCGATGTTGGCGAGGAGGACGAGGGTGCCGAGGCCCATGTGGCCCCACTCGCCGCGCGGATTGCGGAAGCCCAGCGCCGCGTCGTAGGTGAGGATGCCCGCGACGATCACCGCGAAGTAGAAGAAGTAGCGGTGGATGTTCTGCAGGACCAGCGGGAAGCGCGTCTCGCCGGTGTACTTGCGGTGCGGCTCGGCAACGGCGCAGGCCGGGGGCGAGGCCCAGAACCCGCGGTAGTACGCCTTGCGGTAGTAGTAGCAGGTCAGCCGGAAGCCGAGCGGGAAGATCAGGATCAGCAGGGCCGGCGACAGGCTCCACCAGGAGCCGAAGACCTCCCAGTCCGCGCCGTCCTTCATCGGGACGCAGTTCTCCGCGATGCAGGGCGAGTAGAACGGGGAGACGTAGGGCGCCGCGTAGTAGTCGTCGCCCGCGAAGGCCCGCCAGGTCGAGTAGACGACGAAGGCGAACAGCCCGGCGGCGGTGGCGGCCGGCTGCAGCCACCAGCGGTCGGCGCGCAGGTGGCGGGCGGGGATCGTGGCGCGCGAGGGGTGGTGGACCCCGCCTTGGGCGGGAACCCCGGCGGAGGTCGCGGATCGGGGGTCGGTACCAGTGGCCAAGAGGGACTCCGGGAGGAGCGGAAGGGGGTGGGTCGGTTGCTGCCGCGCTGCCCGGCCCCGTCAGGGCGCGTGCCGGTCCCGGGCGCCGAGCCCCTCCTCGTCCGCGTCCTTCCACAAGGACGCGTCGTACGGGGCGTCGGGGACCGGCACCGGCTCGGGGCGCGGCCGCTCCGCGGGGTGGACGTCGCGCAGGAGGGTGACGCTCTCGCGCAGGTGGGCGGCGTCCGTACGCACCCGGCGCAGTTCGAGGTCCTGGCTGCCCAGGTGCTTCTCCAGCCGTGCGAGCGCCCGGCCGAGATCGTCCAGGCAGCGCTGGACCGCGGTCACTTCGTCTTGCAGGGACATGTCTGGCCCTCACTTCCGCTGTACTTCCGCTGTCGGCGGTTGCGGGTGGCGACGGTGATGCGACTGAGAGTGTCGCGCGTCACACCCCTCCGGGGGAAGATAGCGATCGCGCCTTCGCCGGAACGGGTGCGGCGCGCGCCGGGACGCTGCAGAAACGTTCGTTCATGGTGCGTCCACCCGTGGGCGGGGGCTGCGGAATCGTTCGTCCACGCGGGTGGCGTACACCCGGGCGGCGCCGTGTCGGCGCGCAGCCGGACCGACTGTCGCATTCAGTGGTGAGCAGTAGATGCGATCAACGGCGCATTACGCCGAAGGAGCCCGGCGACCGAGTCCGGCGGAGGTGGCACGACCCATGGCCTTTAACCGATCTCTGCGGCGTGCGGGACCTCCCCGGCCCGGGCGATCCCTGCGGTCCGTGCGGTCCCCCCGGGCGCTCCGCTCCCGTACGCGGCGCGGTGCCGCCCTGCTCACCGCCGGGATCCTGCTCACCGGCTGCGGCCTCGACCAGGACGGCGACGGGGTCGTCACCCCGCAGGACATTGCCACCGCGCCACGGGCCAAGGTCGCCGACGGCGGCACCCTCACCTGGGCGGTCGACACCCTGCCCAGCACCCTCAACACCTTCCAGACGGACGCCGACGCCACCACCCAGCGGGTCGCCGCGGCCGTCCTGCCCGCCCTGTTCACCACCGACGGGCGCGGCCGCCCCCAGCGCAACGCCGACTACCTCCGCTCGGCCGAGGTCGTCCAGCGCGAGCCCCACCAGGTCGTCGTCTACAAGCTCAACCCGAAGGCCGTCTGGAGCGACGGCAAGGCCCTCACCGCCGCCGACTTCGAGGCCCAGTGGAAGGCCCTGCGCGGCAAGGACAGCGCCTACTGGACGGCCCGCAACGCCGGCTACGACCGCATCGACCGGGTCGAGCAGGGCGCCGACGCGCAGGAGGTGAAGGTCACCTTCGCCCGCAGCTGCGCCGACTGGCCCGCCCTGTTCACCCCGCTCTACCCGAAGGCCGTCATGAACAGCCCGGACGGCTTCAACGACGGCGCCCGCAAGGAACTCGCACTCGCCTCCGGGCCCTTCCGGGTCGCCGGGCGCGACGACGCGCAGGGCACCCTCACCCTCGCCCGCAACCCCAAGTGGTGGGGCGACGCCGCCAAGCTGGACCGGCTCGTACTGCGGACCGTGCCGCGCGCCGAACGGGCCGAGGCGCTGGCGGCCGGCAAGCTCGACCTCGCCGACGTCAGCGCCGCCGACGCCCGCCGCATCACCGACGCGAACAAGCCCGCGAAGCAGGACAAGGGCGACAAGCCGCCCGCCGCCGCGGCCCCGCGCTCCCCCGCCCTGCGCGGCATCGTCGTCCGCAAGTCCCTGGAGCCCGGGTACACCCAGCTCGCCCTCAACGGCGCGAGCGGCCCCCTCGCCGACGAGCGCGTCCGCCGGGCCGTCGCCCGCGCCATCGACCGCCGGGCCCTCGCCAAATCCGTCCTGGGACCGCTGGGCCTGCCCGCCGAGCCGCTCGGCAGCCACCTCTTCCTCGCCGGCCAGGAGGGCTACGAGGACAACAGCGACGCCATCGGCGGCCCCGACCCCAAGGCCGCCCAGGCCCTGCTCGCGGACGCCGGCTGGGAGCAGGGCCGCGCCGACGGCCGCAGGACGGCGGCCGGAGCCGACGGAGCCGACGACCGCTCCCGTACGCCCGGCAGGACCGTCGAACTGCGCCCCGGCCCGCAGGCCGGGCCCGACCCCACCGACGAGGACGATCCGGAGGGCACCCTCGACGACTCCGCGGACACGGCCGACCCCGAGGACGGCGACGAGAGCGGCAACGACGAGGGCACCTGGCCCGACGACAAGCGCGCCGCCCGCGACGGCGGAGGCAAGGCGGCCGCCGCCCCGGTCCGCATGAAGAACGGCAAAAAGCTCACCCTCCGCTTCGTCGTGCCGGTGAGCGCCGGGACCGAGTCCCTGCGGTCCGTCGCCGACCACATCGCCCGGCGGCTCGACGCGGTCGGCATCGCCACCGAAATGACCAAGGTCGGGGACGTCGGCTTCTTCAAGGACCACATCGCCGCCGGCAGCTACGACCTCGCCCTCTACTCCTGGCCCGCCACCGCCTTCCCCGCGACCGACGCCCGCCCGCTCTACGCCAAGCCGCAGCCCGCCGCGGACGGCTCCCTGGTGGTGGAGCAGAACTACACCCGGGTCGGCACCGACCGCATCGACCAGCTCTTCGACCAGGCCTCCACCGAACTCGACGCGGAAGCCTCCCGCGACCTCGCCGCCCGCGCGGACGCCCGCATCTGGGCCCTGGCGGGCTCGATCCCCCTCTACCAGCGCCCCCAGCTGGTGGGCACCCGCAAGACGGTCGTCAACGCGGGCGCGTTCGGACTGGGGACGCCGCGGTACCAGGACATCGGGTTCCGGAGGTGAGGGACGGGCGGGCGGGCGCCGGGTCGGCCGCCCGCCGGGAGCCTGCCCGTCAGAGCAGGTGATCGGCCTTGCCGGCCTTGATGTCGCGGATGAGTGCGCGCAGGGCGTCGTGGGTGTCGGTGATGGGGTGGTCTTCGGCGCCGTTGACGGCGATGTAGGCGTTGCCGTCGGGGTCGGTGCCGATGCGGAAGCAGTTGTTACCAGTACCGCAGAACGGGTCTTCCCAGTTGACGTGCGGCATGGGTGCCTCCCTTTTGAGCGAGTGCCGCGCTGTCGAGGCGCGGGTCAGAACAGGCTGGCAGCGGGAGCCGGCTCCCCCTTTTCCTGGCGCCGGTCAGGGTGACCGTAGCGGTGGGGCTGGGATCCGTGGGTCGGGCGCGGGTCAGAACAGGCTGGCAGCGGGGGGAGAGGTGGGGGGCTTGGGTTCGGTGAGTTGGCTGTGCGGCCGGTGGGAGGTGGGCCGCCGTACTCGCGCCGTCACGGATGCACGAGCGTGAGGAGACCGGTCCCTCCGGTTGTGGCTGAGGGGGAGCTGGCTGCTGCCGCGATGTGGTTCCTGCCGTCGTGGGCGCTTCGCTCAGCTCGCCACCGTCGTGGCAGAGCGGGCGAGTGTCCCTGAGTGGGGGCTGCTGTGACGGAGGACGCGTGGTGAGACTGCGGGTGGCTTGCGGCCTGCGAGCGGGCCCGCTTATCCGCCGCGGAGGGTGGCCGACTGCCCCTGGGGGTGGTGTCTGTGACAGGAGAGGCCCGGTGGGGCTGGAGGTGGCCCGCAGTCTGCGACTCGGCCCGGTTGTCCGCCGCCGTGGGCGGCTGGCCGTCCCCGAGTGGGCCCGTCTGTGACAGGAGCACCTCGTGGGGCCGCTGAGGTGCCCGGCCGCCGTCCCGGGCCCGCTTATCCGCCGCCCTACACCCCACGCCGGGTGAACTCCGCACCCACATGCATCCCGCAGCCGGACGAGCAACCACAACGGCGGGAAACCGAGCGAAGCGCCCACGACGGGCCCAGCCACATCGCGGCAGCAGCCAGCTCCCCCTCAGCCACAACCGGACAGACCGGTCTCCTCACGCTCGTGCATCCGTGACGGCAGGAGTACGGCGGCCAACACCCCACCCACCGCACAGCCAACGAGCCGGACCCGAGCCCCCCACCCCTCCCCCCGCTGCCAGCCTGTTCTGACCCGCACCCGACCCACGGATCCCAGCCCGGTGGCCGAGCCCGTCAGAGCAGGTGATCGGCCTTTCCCGCCTTGATGTCGCGGATCAGTGCGCGCAGCGCGTCGCGGGTGTCGGTGACGTAGCGGTCCTCGGCTCCGCTGACGGCGATGTAGGCGTTGCCCACGGTGTCGGTGCCTATTCGGAAGCAGTTATTTCCGTCGCCGCAGAAGGGGTCTTCCCAGTGGATGTGCGACATGGCTGCCTTCTTTCAGAGATCGGACGCGATTGTGTGGATGAAGGAACGCGATTGCTCTACGTCGAGGGCAGATCGTTCCATCCAGTCCAGTTGGGCACGGTAACGGGCAATCTGCGCTTCCGCGGACAGGAAGACCGGCCCACCCACCACATCGAGTAGCACAGTGTCGAGTTGGGGTACCCGCCCTTCGGCGTACGCCATTGTGTTCCCCGCACCGGGGAACACTCCGGCTTCCACAGGTACTACCCGCAACACGATGTTCTCGCGCTCGGACATGAGCAGAAGGCGTTCGAGCTGCTCCCGCGTCACCTCGCGACCGCCGAACCGCATGCGCAGTGCCGCCTCATGGATGAATCCCGTGTACTCCATCCTGTCCCCGTCAAGGATCAGTTGGCGTTGCATCCGATGCGCCACGCGGAGCTCAACTTCCAGCCGCGGCAGGGCCGGAAGCACTCCGTCGAAGATTGCACGGGCATACTCCTCCGTCTGGAGGAGGCCTGGTAGATGCATCACCTGCACGGTGTGTAGTCGAGTTGTATGCCACTCCAACTCCGCGATGTCCAGGAGCCCTACGGGTAGGGTGCCCCGGAACTGCTCCCACCAGCCACGCTCGCGCTTCTCGGCCATGGACGCAAGAGCCTCGATGTAGTCCCCGTCGGCACATGCGTAGTGGCAGGCCAGGGTGCGGAGCCGGTCTGGCGTGATGACGCGCACACCGAGCTCGATATTGGAGATCTTCGTGCGGTCGATGCCGAGCAGACCGGCGGCGTGATCTGTCGTAATCCCTGCGGCTAAGCGCATCTTGCGCAGCTCGGCACCGAGCCGCTTCTGGCGTTCGGTGGGCGTTGTCCTGGGTGGCATGCGCCCTTCCTATCGCTTCCGGGTGGCCTATTCATCAGCGCTGGCCGCACTTCACTCGATCGGGGAAATAGTCACAGGACGCGTGGCACGTGTGTCATCACACGGCTAGCTTCAGTGCCGCACCGCGACAGCACGGCGCAGCCGGAAGCGCATCGTACGGGCGACGTACGTCCTCCTGCCCCGAGACAGGCCACCGGCTCAGCGCCGCACCGCAGGATCACACCCCCACACCCAGCCCTGGAGCCCCCGCATGCCCTCCACCGGTCCCGACAGCCTCCTCTGCCCCCTCATCACCCCAACCCCCCGCACCCCCTCCACCCTCGCCTCAACCCACCGCCCCGCCTACGTCCCCCGCTCCGCCGACCCCTCCGCCCTCGCGTACAGCTTCACCGTTCCCGGGGACCCCCGGTCCGCCACCGTCGTCCGGGCGACCGTCCGCAGTGTCCTGCGTACCCACGGGCTCACAGCCATGGAAGAGCCCGCCCTCTCCGTGGCCGGAGAACTCGTCGCCTGCGCTACACGCTTCGCGCCCGGGCAGGACCTCTACCACTCCCTGCGCTGGCAGGAGGGCGCGCTGCGCATCGTCAACTGGGACGCCCACCACGCCCACTCCGACCCCCGCCAGGCCGCCCACTGCACCGCCTGCCGCAAGCGCACCCTGCTCCTGCTCGCCGCCGTCGTGCACGAGTGCCGGGGGACCTGGGGCATCAGCAAGCCGGGGTCCACCACCGAAGGCACCCGGATCTGGGCCAGCCTTCCGCTCGACGGCGGGGCCTGAACCCCGGGCCGCGCCTCAGTACAGGCTCATCAACGCCTCCACCGCATCCGGTGCCGGGAACTCCCCGTCCGGCAGGGCGAGCTCGAACCAGACCGTCTTGCCGTGGGGGGTGCGGCGGCTGCCCCAGGCCGCGCTCAGGAGGCCGACGAGTTGCAGGCCGCGGCCGCCCTCGTCGGTGTCGCGGGCGCGCCGGCGGCGGGGCTGGACGAGGCCGCCGTCCCAGACCTCGCACACCAGGGTCCGGTCGAGGAGGAGCCGGAGCCGGATCTCGCCCTCGCCGTAGCGGAGGGCGTTGGTGACGAGCTCGCTCACCAGCAGCTCGGTCGTGTCGAGCAGGCTTTCCAGGCCCCACAGGGGGAGCTGTTCGCGGGCGAGTTCGCGGGCGCGGGCGACCGAGCGGGGTTCGGCGGGGAGCGTCCAGTCGCCCACGTGCTCGGCCGGCAGTCCGCGCAGGCGGGCCATGAGGAGGGCGATGTCGTCCTCGCCGTGGTGGGTGTCGAGCGCGCCGAGGACGTGCTCGCAGACCTCTTCGAGGGGGCGGGCGGGGCCGGTGAGGGCTTCCTGGAAGGCCTCCAGGCCCTCGTCCAGGGCGTGCTCGCGGGATTCGACGAGGCCGTCGGTGTAGAGGGCGAGAAGCGCGCCGTCGGGCAGGTCGACGACGGTTTCCTCGAAGAGTTCGCCGCCGACGCCGAGCGGCATGCCGGGCGGGACGTCGAGCAGTTCGGCGGAGCGCCCGGCCTGGACCAGGACGGGCGGCAGGTGGCCGGCGTTGGCGATGGTGCAGCGCCGGGTGACGGGGTCGTAGACGGCGTAGACGCAGGTGGCGAGGTAGACCTCGGAGAGGTCGGCGGCGCGCACCCCGCCCCGTACGCCGCGGGTGGAGGACTGCTTGCCGCCGGGGCGGCCGAGCCCGTGGGCGATCTCGTCGAGGGCGGAGAGCACCTCGGCGGGTTCGAGGTCGAGCATGGCCAGGGTGCGGACGGCGGTGCGCAGCTCGCCCATGGCGACGGCGGCGCGCAGGCCGCGGCCCATGACGTCGCCGACGACGAGGGCCGTGCGGTGCCCGGGCAGTTCGATGACGTCGAACCAGTCGCCGCCGACCTCGGTGGCCGCGTTGGCGGGCAGGTAGCGGCAGGCGATCTCCAGGCCGGCGGCCTCGGGGTCGCCGGGGGGCAGGAGGCTGCGCTGGAGGATGACGGCGCGCTCGTGTTCGCGCCGGTAGAGGCGGGCGTTGTCGATGCAGACGGCGGCGCGGGCGGCCAGTTCGACGGCGAGGGCGGTGTCGCGTTCGCCGAAGGGTTCGCTGCCCTTGGTGCGGGAGAACTGGGCGAGCCCCACCACGGTGTCGCGGGCGACCATCGGCACGGCGAGCGTGGACTGCACGACGGCGCCGAGCTCGGGGCCGTCCTCGCCCTCCCGGCGCGGGATGAACTGCACCTGCGCGGTGCGCAGCGCGGCGGCGCACGGGGAGTGGAAGGGGTAGCGGTGCACCTCGCCGACCTGGACGGGCTTCTCGCCGCCGGCCAGGGGCGCGCCGGAGACGGCGCTGGCGTAGGCGACGCGGCGCAGCTCGGCGCTGCCGTCGGCGAGCCCGGGCGGGGCCTCGTCGCCGGCGAGCAGGCCCTGGTAGAGGTCGACGGAGGCGAGGTCGCAGAACTGGGGGACGGCGACGTCCAGCAGTTCGCGGGCGGTGGTCTCCAGGTCCAGGGAGTTGCCGATGCGGGCCCCGGCCTCGTTGAGCAGGGCCAGGTTGCGGCGGACGCCGGCGGCTTCGCGCTCGGCGCGGCGGCGCCGGGTGACGTCGGTGGCGAGCGCGGCGACGCCGATGGGCCGCCCGCTGCCGCTGTGCAGCCGGTAGAGCGAGACCGACCAGCGGCGGCGCTCGCTGTGCCCGGGCACGGGTCCGACGAGCTGGATGTCCGACACCGGCTTTCCGGTGTCGAGGACTTGGCGCAGGGCGGCGGTGAGCCGCTCGGCCTCGCCGCGGGGCAGGAAGTCGTGCGGGGTGCGGCCGCGGTGCCAGTCGGCGGGCCGGCCGAAGGCCTGCGCGAAGCTCTCGTTGACGCGCAGCAGGGTGAGGTCGGTGCCGAAGAAGAAGAATCCCAGCGGAGATTGGCCGAAAACGGCTTCGGAGGCCGCGATGTCGGTCTCTATTCCGCGCAGCGCCCGGACGTCGACGGCGACGCAGAGCGCGGCGCGCTCCCCGCGCTCGTTCTGGGTGGGCATCACGTAGATCTCGGCGAGGCCGGACTGCCCGTCGGCGGGGAGGCCGCCGGCGGTGGACACACCGTCACCTGCGGACGCTCCGTCACGGGCCCCCGGCCCGCCGCCCGCTCCGGGCTGCCGGCCGCCGCGCTGATACGGGATCAGGCCCGTCCACTCGCGCCCGTCGAGGCCGCCCTCGCCGAGGAAGGGGGCGGACGGGTGCGGGCGGCCGTGCCCGTCGGCCGGGGTCAGCACCTCCAGCGGGTCCTTGCCGACGGCGTGCCGTGCCGCTATTCCGAAGAGCTCGGCCGCGCGCTCGCTCCACTGCTCGATCCGCCCGTCGGGCCCCAGGGAGAAGGAGGCGACGCGGATGTAGTCGTAGAGGGATCCGGGCGGGTTGTTCTGCCACATCTCCGTGGCGCGCGGTCCCTGCGCCGTACCACCCGCCGCACCCGCTGGCTTTTCGCTCACGTGCCCGTCCCCTCCGGCTCATGTGCTCGCACCGGCATCAGAAGGCCGAGTATCCAGCACAGGGGCCCTTCGGAACACGGACTTCACGATCACAGCACGGTCTCAACCCGCTACAGGTCCTTTCCCCGGTCAGTGGCCGGGCAGGCTCAGTTCGAACCACACGGTCTTGCCCGTGTTCCCCCGTCGCGTTCCCCAGCGGCGGGAGGCGCATGCCACGAGCTGCAGCCCGCGTCCGCCCTCGTCGTCGGGGTCGGCCACGCGCTCGCGGGGCGGGTCGGGGAGGGGGTCGGAGACCTCCACCAGAAGGGTGGGGCCCGCGTGGGAGTACATCCGTACTCCGATCGGTCCGCTCGCGTACCGCAGGGAGTTGGTGACGAGCTCGCTGACCAGCAGCACCGTCACGTCGGTGACGCCTTCCATGCCCCAGTCCTGCAGGGTGTCGCGGACGAGGGTGCGTGCCTTCCGGACGGCGCCGGGCTCGGCAGGGAAGCTCCATTCGGCGAAGCCGGGTGTCGAGGCCAAGGTCCCCGCGCTGTCGTTCACGCCGACCACTTCCCAGACCGCTGCGGCCCCGCCGGGTTTACCCGGTTCGGGGTGAATAATCAGCACATACCCGGTATGAGGGGCCGACTATCTTCTTCTGCGGTCCGAGGTCGCCGCGCGTGCGGCAGATGGCGTAGCCCGGCTGCGCGCGGCTCGTCCGCGCGCTCGGGGGCGGGCACGGAAGGGCCGGCTCACGGCGCCGTGCGCCGCAGCAGCCCCGCGGCGAGCGCCACGGCGGGGCGGTCCTGGTCGAGCCAGTCGACCTCGTCCAGCTCGTCGGGGGCGAGCCAGCGCAGCTCGTCGTGGTCCTGGAGGGGGCGGGCCTCGCCCGCGAGCAGCCTGGCCGTCCAGACGTGCAGCACGTACGGCGGGCGCAGCGGCCACTCGCCCGCGACGCGCTCCAGCGGCTCGGCCTCGACGCCGAGCTCCTCGCGCAGCTCCCGGACGAGCGCCTCCTCGGCGCTCTCACCGGGCTCCAGCTTGCCGCCGGGCAGCTCCCAACGGCCGGCGAGCTCGGGCGGAGCGCTCCGCCTGGCGGCGAGCAGGCGCCCTCCGTCGAACAGGGCTGCGCCCACCACTACGCGTACGGTCGTCATGGGCCCCCAGCGTACGGGCCGTGCGGGCGGCCGTTACGACGCGGCCCGTCCCACCCGTTCGACTATGTAGAGCCGGCGGCGGCCGCCGTCGCCGTCCAGGCGGCCGACGACCTTCTCGGCCTCGGTCCGCGTGGCGTACCGCCCCACGCGGTAGCGGTTGCCGTTCTCGTCCTGGCGGATCACCAGCCACGGCAGGACCGGTCCGCTGTCCGTCATCGCCCCTGCCCTTCCGCCGCGGTGAGCGCCCGCGCACGCCCCTTGGCCATTCCCGGAGAAACCGCAGTACGCATATGCCCGAGCGTACGCCCGACCCTTACGCAGCGGATACGGTTTTTTACGATGAGGCACGCATTCGGCCACCGGGGCCCGGGGCGCGGATGCGAGAAGGGGCGGCCGACGGCCCTTGCGGGCCCTCGGCCGCCCCTGCGCGGCACTGGAGATCCGGTCGACTACGACTTCGCCAGGGAGGGCTCGGAGCGCTCCTCCGGGTCGCCGGAGGCCTCGGCGGCCTCGGCGGCGGCCATCTCCTTCTCGGTCGCGACGAGGGTCGGGTTGCGCCAGGCGCTGCGGACGCCCCAGTAGTAGAAGACGAGCGCGATCAGGGCGACGACCACGATGTCCCAGCCCTGGGCCAGGTAGCCCTTGCCGCCGAACTCGGTGCCGCCGGCCCACGAGACGAAGGCCATGACCAGCAGGTACGTGACCATCCAGGCGCCGGCCTGCAGGTGCGGCTTGAGCTCGGCCCACGGCTTGCGCAGCTCGTACCAGGCCCAGATCGGCAGACCGATGGCCATGATGAAGATGACCTTGCCCGTCAGCGGCCAGCGGGCCCAGTACATGACCAGGGAGCCGAAGATCATCGCGATGGGGGCGATGACCGGCATGGCCTTGAGCTTGACCGGGCGCTTCATGCCGGGCGCGATGCGGCGCAGCGACATCACGGCGACGGGGCCGGTGATGTACGAGATGACGGTGGCGACACCGACGATCTCGGCGATCGAGCCCCAGCCGCGGAAGACGGCGAGGAAGACGAAGGAGATCACGAGGTTGAGCAGCAGGGCCGGCTTCGGCACGCCGGTCTTGGGGTCGACCTTGCCGAAGACCTTCGGCAGGTGACCGTTCTCCTGGACGCCGTTGATCATGCGCGAGGTGGTGGCCGCGTAGATCATGCCGGTGCCGGACGGGGAGATGAAGGCGTCCGCGTACAGCAGCAGCGCGAGCCAGTTCAGGCCCCAGGTGATGGAGAGGTCGGCCAGCGGCGACTTGTAGGCCAGCGTGTTCCAGCCGCCGGAGAGGTCCGCGGCGGGGACGGCCATCAGGAAGGCGACCTGCAGCGCGATGTAGATGACCAGCGCGATCAGGATGGAGCCGACGACGGCCTTCGGCAGCGACTTGCCGGGGTTACGGGCCTCGGCGGCCATGTTCAGCGGCGACTGGAAGCCGTTGAAGGCCCAGACGATGCCCGCGACGGCGACGGCGCTGAAGACGGCGCTCCAGCCGTTGGGGGCGAAGCCGCCGTGCTCGGGGCCGACGTTGCTGGTGTCGAAGTGCGCGAAGATCAGCGCGCCCGCGGTCAGCGCCGGCACGACGACCTTGAACACGGTGATCGCGTTGTTCGTCTTGGCGAACAGGGTGATCGCGAACCAGTTCAGGAAGAAGTAGAAGACGACCAGGACGCTGGCGGCGGCGAGGCCGGTGCTCGTGAGCTCCTTGCCGTCGAAGAGCTTGCCCGCCCAGTCGAACTTCCACGAGCTCATGTACTGGATCGAGGCGGTCGCCTCACCCGGGATCACCGAGACGATGGCGATCCAGTTCGCCCACGCGGCCATGTACCCGGCCAGCGAGCCGTGCGAGTACTGGCCGTAGCGCACCATGCCGCCGGCCTTGGGGAACATCGAGCCGAGCTCGGTGTAGGTGAGGGCGATGGTCAGCGCCACGATGGCGCCGATGACCCAGGCGAAGATGGCAGCCGGGCCGGCCAGTACGGCGGCACGTTCGGCGCCGAAAAGCCAGCCGGAGCCGATGATCGACCCGAGACCGACGGCCGTCAGGGCCGTCGTGCCCAGGGTCCGGCGGTAATTCGAGTGGGAACCCTGTTCGGTACTCAAGCTCCGGATCTCCTTTTCTCTCTACTCCCCCACGCAGGACACAAACCGCGCCATCGTACGAGCGTTTTGGAGGACCGGATTCCGCGAAACGCCCCTGACCTGGGCGTATGTGAGTTTTGCAACAGAAAAAATGACCCGATTATGTCGGGTCAAAGTGGGACAGACCGTGCACTACTTACCCGCGAGTAAAGAGCGCTCGGAGGGGCCCGGACACGCCGAGGACGGCGCCGGTACGGTGAGTTCACCCCGGCGCCGTCCTCACGTCACCGCTACTTCACCGGAAGGTGGTAAGCGACGCGGTAGCGGTCGGCCAGGGCGACGATCTCGGCCGTCTCCACCGGGCAGCCCCCCGCGAAGTACGTGCGCGTGACGACCACGACGCAGTGGCCGGGGACGCCGCCGAGCGCCAGGACCTCCTCCGCGAGCCCGGGCCGGGCGCCGACCTCCTCGGCGACGTTGTCCACGACGAGGTCGATGGCGGCCATCCGCTCGACGACGCCACGGCCCGCCAGCGGACCCTCCTCGGGGAGCATCACCGGCGTCCGCCCGGTGACGGACAGGGGCTCCCAGGAGGTGGAGAGCATGACGGGCTCGCCCTGCGCCCGGAAGACGTAGTCGGTGCGCATGGTGCGGTCGCCCGTGGCGATGCGCAGGCGGCGGGCCACGGCGGCGTCGGCCGGGACCTGCTCGCTGCGCGACTCCCAGGTGCCCTTGACCCGGCTGTCCGCCTGCTCCTGGCGGAAGGGCGTCGACTCGCCGGCCGGGCGGTACCCCGTGCGGACGAGGGTGCGCGGGACGGGCTGCTCGCGCACGTACGTACCGGAACCGGAGCGGCCCTCCACCAGGCCCTCCGCCATCAGGACCTTGCGGGCCTCCAGGGCCACGGTGTCCGAGACGCCGTACTGCTCGCGGATGCGCGCCTGGGACGGCAGCCGGGTATGCGGCGGCAACTCACCGGCGACGATCTTCTGACGCAGATCGCCGGCCACTCGAAGGTACGCGGGCTGGTCACCGAAGGCCACGGCCACTCCCAACAGGTTGACAGTCCGCAACAGCTTGGCAACCCTCGGTTGCTGTCCGCAACTCAAGGCCATTGATTCACTAGATGTAGTGAATTGCAGCTCAGGGACGCTTAGTTGGCGGCAGCACCCACGCAAGCGGTGAGGGCCACCCCCGGCACATCCGCAAATATGCACCGGCCGATCCATACCCAGCCCACGCGCCGCAAACACGCTCCGTCACGGGAGAGGGTGACCGGCCCGGCTCGTCGCGCCCCGGAGCGGCTCCCACTGGTCCGTTGGTGGGCAAAGCGCCCCGCACACGCTTGCGCCTGCCGCCCCGCTCCCCCGCGGCGCCCAACAATCGCCCTGGTCAGCGGCGCAACGGATGCGCCGCGACACACCGAGGGGAGCAACCCGATGGACGGAGCGGAACACCCGGACCGCAGAGCCCTGCTCGCCGGCGGCCTCGCGGCCGGCGCGATCGCCCTCACGGGATGCGCGGCGAGGAGCACCACCCCGTGGGCGGCGGCCGGCCTGGCGCAGGAAGTGCGGCCGGTCACCCCCGCGGCGGCCTTCGCGCGGCTGATGGACGGCAACAGGCGCTGGGTGAGCGGGCACCTCCACCACCCCGACCGGGATCCGGACCGGCGCGAGTTCGTCGCGCAGGCGCAGGAGCCCTTCGGCTCGGTCCTGTCGTGCATCGACTCCCGCGTCCCGCCCGAGCTCCTCTTCGACACCGGCCTGGGCGACCTGTACGTGATGCGCACCGGCGGGCAGGCGGTCGGCCCGGTCGTCACCGGCTCCGTGGAGTACGGGCCCATGACGAGCGGCACCCCCCTGATCGTCGTCCTCGGGCACCAGCGCTGCGGCGCCGTCGAAGCGGCCTAAGTCCTTCCGCGACCACAAGCCGCTGCCCGGCAACCTGCAGGCGATCGCCCGCGCGCTGCGGCCGGCGTACGAACGCGCGCGCCGCGAGGGCGGCGCCGACCCGGTCGAAACCATGACCCGCGCCCAGGTCCGCCTGACCGCGTCCGACCTCCGCTCCAACCGCGACCTGGCCCCCCTCGTCCGCAAACGCTCCCTCGCCGTGGTGGCCGCCTACTACTCCCTCGACACGGGCAGGGTGGAGGTTTTGGCGGGGGCGCCTTCCTGACGCGGGGCGGGAGCTCGCCGATCGGACGGGGGCCCTTCGGCATCGCGCATGGCCGGCTACCAAAAGCCCGGCCGGCCATGAGCGGCGAACCACCGGAATTCCTCCGGCCGGGGGTCATCGGCCCCGCCGGCCCGAGACGCGGGCCGCTACCGTGAAGCCATGACCGCACTGCCCGACTGGATGCGCCCACCGCGCTTGGAAGGCTGGTTCGCGGAGGATCTGGACAGCCTCCCCGAGGCGCCGCGCCACACCGAGCTGATCGATGGAGCGCTCGTCTTCATGATGTCGCCGCAGAGGTGGTGGCACGGCCACCTCGTCACCATGCTCACCGTCGCCCTCATGGAGCAGGCCCCCGCGGACACCAGGGTCGGCCGCGAGATGACCATCAAGCTCGATCAGCGCAACCGGCCCGAACCGGACCTCCTGGTGACGACGGCCGACTTCGACGGTGACCGGACCTGGTTCGCCCCCGCCGAGGTACAACTCGTCATCGAGGTCGTCTCCCCCGAGTCAGCCCACCGCGATCGCACAGTGAAGCTCCGCAAGTACGCCGAGGCCGGCATCCCGCACTACTGGTGCATCGAGGACGAGGACGGCGCCCCCGTCGTCCACGTCTACGAGCTCGACGAGCCGACCCGCGCCTACGCGCCCGCCGGCATCTTCCGGGGCTCGCTCCGGCGCCCGGTGCCCTTCGAGATCACCCTCGACCTGGACAGGCTCACACCGCCCAGACGCAGCTGAACGCAGAAAGGCTGCGGCACCGGTGCCGGGCCGGGCCGGGCCGGGCCGGGCCCGCCGGATTGTCAGTGGTGGCTGCTTCCATGGCGCCATGAGCACCGTGCATGAGATCGCCGCCCTTCTCCCCGACCCCGCCCGGCTCCGTGCCCATCTGCGTGCACTGGCTGTCCTGGACGCGGCGATCGGCGACGATCCGCGGTTCTGCCAGTACACCTTCGACACCGCCTGGGGTCCCGGTGAGGAGGCGGCCCTGATGGAGAACGGTTCGGGGGACGACTTCTCCGTCCTCTTCACCCCGGCCGGCGCGCTCATACGCGGCTTCGACCACGAGTCGGAGATGAGCCCGTACGGGACGGACGACGAGCAGGTCTGGCCCGGTGTCATCGACGAAGTGCCCCCGGTGCTGCGCCCGCTCCTGGACGAGCCCGCCTTCTGCGACGAGGGCATCGACGTCCCTCGGGTCACCGCCTGCCTGTGGCGGGAGACCGGCGACACCGTCTGGCGCACCGGCTCGGCGATCGCCTTCCCCGCCGGCAGCAAGGACCCGGACGGCTCCGGCTTCCTCTTCCGGCTCCTCACCGACCGCTCCCCCGAGGCCGTCCAGGCCCACTTCGAGGACTACTACGAGCGCCCCGTCCCCCTCGACGCCATCCGCCACGTCCTCGCCGGGCACCCCCTCACCCCCGCGATCGCCGGGGCCCTCAACCCGGCTGTCCTCTCATCCGGCACTCGTCCGGCACGGTGATGCGGAAGGGGCCGGCTCCTTGAGGAGCCGGCCCCTTCTGACGTGCGCGCCTGCACATCACCTCGCGCGCAGCGACACCGCGATCAGACGTTGAAGCGGAACTCCACCACGTCGCCGTCGGCCATCACGTACTCCTTGCCCTCCATGCGGGCCTTGCCGGCCGCGCGGGCGTCGGCGACGGAGCCGGCCGCGACGAGGTCGTCGAAGGAGATGACCTCGGCCTTGATGAAGCCCTTCTGGAAGTCGGTGTGGATGACACCGGCCGCCTCGGGGGCCGTGGCGCCCTTCTTGATCGTCCAGGCGCGGGTCTCCTTGGGACCGGCGGTGAGGTAGGTCTGCAGGCCCAGGGTGTCGAAGCCGACGCGGCCCAGGGTGGCGAGGCCGGGCTCGTCCTGGCCCATGGACTGCAGCAGCTCCAGCGCCTCCTCGTCGTCCAGCTCGATGAGCTCGGACTCGATCTTGGCGTTGAGGAAGATGGCCTCGGCCGGGGCGACGAGCGCGCGCTGCTCGTTCTTGAAGTCCTCGTCGACCAGCTCGTCCTCGTCCACGTTGAAGACGTAGAGGAAGGGCTTGGTGGTGAGCAGGTGCAGCTCGTGCAGCAGGTCGCCGCGCTCGGTGCCCTTGGTGATGCCCGCGGAGAACAGGGTCTGGCCCGACTCCAGGATCGTCTTCGCCTCCTCGACGGCGGCGAGGACGGCGACCTTCTCCTTCTGGAGGCGCGACTCCTTGGTCAGGCGCGGGACGGCCTTCTCGACCGACTGCAGGTCGGCCAGGATCAGCTCGGTGTTGATCGTCTCGATGTCGTCCTTGGGCGAGACCTTGCCGTCGACGTGGACGACGTTCTCGTCCTTGAAGGCGCGGATGACCTGGCAGATCGCGTCGGACTCACGGATGTTCGCGAGGAACTTGTTGCCCAGGCCCTCGCCCTCGGAGGCGCCGCGGACGATGCCCGCGATGTCGACGAAGTCGACCGTGGCGGGGAGGATCTTCTGCGAGCCGAAGATCTCGGCCAGCTTCTGCAGCCGGGGGTCGGGGACGCCGACGACGCCCACGTTGGGCTCGATGGTGGCGAACGGGTAGTTGGCCGCCAGCACGTCGTTCTTGGTCAGGGCGTTGAACAGGGTCGACTTGCCGACATTGGGCAGACCGACGATTCCGATCGTGAGCGACACGTGGCGACTTCCCGTAGGTTCCAAAGGGTCCGCGGCCCACTGGCGGGCCGGTCATGGCCCACCTGCCGGGCCGGTCATCCAGTCTACGGGTCCACTCGCCCGGCGAGCCCGTACGGACTATCAGTCGAACGTACGGCCAAGGTGGCTCAAACCGCGTGTCCAACGCCGGATTCCTCCCGCTTGTCGACCTAGTTTGGTCGGGTGGAGCAACCCAGCACGCGCACGCCCCAGGGCAAGGCCCGCCGCGTCCCTCCCGTGCCGCGGCCCGCGGCGCCCGTGGGGCAGGGCCGGGCCGCCGCCGTCCGCCGGCCCCGCGGCGGGCCGTCCACGCAGCAGCTGCGGGCCCTGGGGCGGCTGCCTGCGCCCCGGCTGACCGGCCTCGGCAGCGGCGTGCTCACCACCGCGTGGATGCTCGGCATCGGCTGGCTGGACTCCCTGGCGGGCGGCTCCTCCGCCTTCTACGGGCTCTTCTTCCTGCTGGCGGGCACCGTGTGCGCGCTGTGGGTGCGGCCGGCCGACCTGATCACCGCGCCCGTCACCGCCCCCATCGCCTTCGCCGTGGGCGCCGTGCCCCTGGCCGGCGGGGGCGACGGGGCGGGCGCCAAGGTCATGGGCCTGGTCACGCTGCTGTCGCTGAACGCGGGCTGGCTCTACGCGGGCACCCTGCTGACCGCACTGATCACGCTGGTGCGCCGGATCGTGCTGATCAGGCGGCGGAGACGGGCACGGCTGCGCCGGTCGCAGCGGCAGCAGCCATCGCGGCCCCCACGATCCCCGCGTTGTTCTCCAGCTCCGCAGGCACGATCTCGGCGCTGACGCCCTCGATCAGCGGCAGGAACTTGGCCGCCTTGCGGCTCACCCCGCCGCCGATGACGAACAGCTCGGGCGAGAACAGCATCTCCACGTGGGCCAGGTAGCGCTCCACGCGCCGGGCCCAGTGGTGCCACTTCAGGCCCTCCTCCTCCTTGGCCCGGGTCGAGGCGCGGGTCTCCGCGTCGTGGCCCTGCAGCTCCAGGTGGCCCAGCTCGGTGTTGGCGACGAGCTTGCCGCCGGTGAAGACGGCGCTGCCGATGCCCGTGCCGAAGGTGAGGACGATGACGGTGCCGCGGCGGCCGCGGCCCGCCCCGAAGTGCATTTCGGCCAGGCCGGCGGCGTCGGCGTCGTTCAGCACGGTCACCGGAGCGCCCAGCCGCTCGCCGAGCAGCCCCGCGGCGTCCCGGCCGATCCAGCCCTTGTCGACGTTGGCGGCCGTGCGCGTCGTGCCGCCGACGACCACGCCGGGGAACGTGGCCCCGACCGGCCCGGCGGGCGCGCCGAAGTGCTCCACGACCTGCCGGACGCAGTCCGCGACGGCGTCCGGGGTCGCCGGGCGCGGAGTGAGCACCTTGAAGCGCTCCTGGGTGAGCTCGCCCCGCAGCACGTCGACCGGAGCGCCCTTGATGCCCGATCCGCCGATGTCCACGCCGAATACGTTCATGGCCACCACGCTACGGCGTGGTGGCCATGAATGCAGGGTTCCTGCGCGGTCCGGGGGCCCTTAGGCGGACTCGCCGCCGACCATCCCCGCGGCCTCCGCGCGCAGGTCGCGGCGGAGCTCCTTGGGCAGGGAGAAGGTGATGCTCTCCTGGGCGGCGGTGATCGTCTCGACGTCGCCGTAGCCGCGCTCGGCCAGCCAGTCCAGGACGCCCTCGACGAGGATCTCCGGGACGGAGGCGCCCGAGGTCACGCCGACCGTGGTGACGCCCTCCAGCCAGGCCTCGTCGATCTCGTCGGCGTAGTCCACCAGGTGGGCGTCCTTGGCGCCGGCGCCAAGGGCGACCTCGACCAGGCGGACGGAGTTGGAGGAGTTCTTCGAGCCGACGACGATCACCAGGTCGGCGTCGGCGCCCATCTGCTTGACCGCGATCTGACGGTTCTGCGTGGCGTAGCAGATGTCGTCCGACGGCGGGGAGAGCAGGTTGGGGAACTTCTGCTGCAGCGCGCCGACCGTCTCCATGGTCTCGTCCACCGAGAGTGTGGTCTGGGAGAGCCAGACGACCCGGTCCGGGTCGCGGACCTCGACGTTCGCCACGTCGCCGGGGCCGTCGACCAGGGTGATGTGGTCGGGCGCCTCGCCGCTGGTGCCGATGACCTCCTCGTGGCCCTCGTGGCCGATCAGGAGGATGTCGTAGTCCTCCTTGGCGAAGCGGACGGCTTCCTTGTGGACCTTGGTGACCAGCGGGCAGGTGGCGTCGATGGTGGCCAGCTTGCCGCGCCGGGCCTCCTCGTGGACGACCGGGGCGACGCCGTGCGCGGAGAAGATGACGATGTTGCCCTCGGGCACCTCCTCCGTCTCGTCGACGAAGATCGCGCCCTTCTTCTCCAGGGTCTTCACCACGTACTTGTTGTGGACGATCTCATGACGCACGTAGACGGGGGCGCCGTACTGCTCCAGGGCCTTCTCGACGGCGATCACGGCGCGGTCCACACCCGCGCAGTAGCCACGGGGGGCGGCGAGGAGGACCTTGCGGGCGGTGGGTGCAGTCATGCCGTCCATCGTAAGGGCCCGCGGTGCCGACCGGCGGCGGGCGGCCCGGTGGGGCACGATGACGGAAGCCGCGATTCCGTCCGCTCCAGAGGCAGCCCATGACCGCACCCGTGACCGCACCCCCCGGCGGCACCGACGGAAAGCTTCACCGCACCCTCACCTTCCGGGACCTGATCGTCTACGGGATGCTGTTCATCGCCCCCATGGCGCCGGTGGGAATCTTCGGCACGCTGGACGCGAAGTCGCGCGGGGCGGTGGCGCTCGTCTACATCGTCGCGACGGTCGCGATGGCCTTCACCGCCTTCTCGTACGCGCAGATGGTGCGCGTCGCCCCGCAGGCCGGCTCGGTCTACACGTACGCGCGCGTGGGGCTCGGCGAGGGCCCGGGGTTCATCGCCGGCTGGATGGCGCTGCTGGACTACCTCCTGATCCCCGCGGTGGCCTACCTCTTCTCGGGGATCGCCCTGCACGCGCTGGTGCCGTCGGTGTCGCAGTGGGTGTGGACGGCCGTCGCGGTCGTGGTGACGACCGCCCTGAACCTGGCGGGCGTGCGGACGGCCGCCGCCGTCGGCTTCCTGGTGCTCGCCATGGAGATCGCCGTCCTGCTGGTCTTCGTGGCGTGCGCGGTGTTCGCCCTCGCGGAGCACGGGGCCCGGCGCGGCTTGCTGTCGCCGCTGACCGGGGAGGGCGACTTCGCCATGGGCGCGGTGGTCGCCGCGGTGTCCGTGGCGGTGCTGTCGTACCTGGGCTTCGACGCGATCGCGGCGTTCGCGGAGGAGGCCGCCGGAGGCTCGGAGCGCGTCGCCCGGGCGGTGATGACCTGCCTGGCGGTGGCGGGCGTGCTGTTCATCGTCCAGACGTACCTGGCGGCGCTGCTCGCCCCGATGACGGCGGCTGAGCTGGCGGCGGACCCGGCCGCGCAGGGCTCGGCGTTCTACGACACGGTGGACTCGGCGACCGGCGCGTGGCTGCACGACCTGGTGGCGGTCAGCAAGGCCGTCGGGGCGGCGTTCGCGGCACTGGCGGGGCAGGCCGCGGCGGGGCGGCTGCTGTTCGCGATGGCGCGGGACAGGAGGCTGCCGGGCCCGCTGTCGAAGGTGGACCCGGCCTCGGGCGTGCCCCGGATCGCGGTGCTGGGCGCGGCGGCGGTCAACCTCGTGGCGGCGGTGTGGGCGGCGCGGCGCGCCGACGGCCTGGACCGCCTGGTGTCGGTGGTGGACGTGGGCGCGCTGGTGGCCTTCGCGCTGCTGCACCTGTCGGTGATCGGCTGGTTCGCGATCCGCAGACGAGGCCGCGAGCTGCGGCCCGTGCGGCACGTGGTGATGCCCCTGCTGGGGCTGGCGGTGGTGATCGCGGTGATCGTCGAGGCGTCGCCCATGGCTCAGGTCGTGGGCGGGGTGTGGCTGGCGGCGGGGCTGGGGGTCCTGGGGGCGGAAGCGCTCCGCAGGGGTCCGGCGTAGGAACGGTGCGGCGCGGTGCGGCGCGGTACAGCCGCCCTGCGGCGCGGCGCGGTACAGCCGCCCTGCGGCCCGGTACGGCACCGCCGGGCTGCGCCGCGGTGGTCACTCGCCGCGGCGGCGGCTTGAGGGGCGAGGCCCTCAAGGAAATGCCCGCCGCCACGGCGGGCGACCACGACGGCGAGGGTCCGGCGGAACGCCCGGAGAGGGCCGACCGTACGTGCCCGGCCCCCGGCCGGTGAGAGGCCACTACGCTCACCCCATGGCCCTCAACACGTCCCCCGACGCCCCGATCCCCGTGGGGCAGGTGTCCCGGCTCATCGGCGGCTGGATCGACCGTCTCGGCGCGGTGTGGGTCGAGGGGCAGATCACCCAGCTCTCCCGCCGCCCGGGCGCCGGCGTCGTCTTCCTGACGCTGCGCGACCCGGCGCACGACATCTCGCTGTCCGTCACCTGCTACCGCGCGGTCTTCGACCGGGTCGCCGACATCGTCTCGGAGGGCGCGCGCGTCGTCGTGCACGCCAAGCCCGAGTGGTACGCCCCGCGCGGCCAGCTCTCGCTGCGGGCGGCGGAGATCCGGCCGGTGGGCGTCGGGGAGCTGCTGGCGCGGCTGGAGCAGCTGAAGAAGTCGCTGGCGGCGGAGGGCCTGTTCGCGGCGGAGCGCAAGCGGCCGCTGCCGTTCCTGCCGCAGCTGATCGGCCTGGTCTGCGGCCGTGCCTCGGCCGCCGAGCGGGACGTCCTGGAGAACGCCCGGCACCGCTGGCCCGCCGTCCGCTTCGAGATCCGCAACGTGCCCGTTCAGGGCGTGCACGCGGTCCCGCGGGTCATCGAGGCCGTCGAGGAGCTCGACAAGGCCCCCGGCGTGGACGTGATCATCGTGGCGCGCGGCGGCGGCAGCGTCGAGGACCTGCTGCCGTTCTCCGACGAGCGCCTGGTGCGGACGGTGGCCGCGTGCGGCACGCCGGTGGTCTCCGCGATCGGCCACGAGCCCGACTCCCCCCTGCTGGACCTGGTCGCGGACCTGCGCGCGTCCACGCCGACGGACGCGGCCAAGCGCGTGGTGCCCGACGTCGGCGAGGAGCTGGTCCGGGTCCGCCAGCTGCGCGAGCGCGCCCTGCGCTGCGTCACCGCGCACCTGGACCGCGAGGAGCGCGGCCTGGCGTCGGTGCGGGCCCGCCCGTGCATGCAGCACCCGCAGCGGATGGTGGAGGAGCGCGAGGACCGGATCGACGCGCTGACGGCCCGGGCGCGCCGGACGCTCGGCCACCTGCTGGACCGTGCGGACTCGGAGCTGTCGCACACGCACGCGCGCGTGGTGGCGCTGTCCCCGGCGGCGACGCTGCGCCGGGGCTACGCCGTGCTGCAGCACGCGGACGGCTCGGTGGTGCGGGACGCCGCGGAGGTGACGGCGGAGGAGGA
This sequence comes from Streptomyces telluris, assembly GCF_024519335.1. Classification (NCBI taxonomy): domain Bacteria; kingdom Bacillati; phylum Actinomycetota; class Actinomycetes; order Kitasatosporales; family Streptomycetaceae; genus Streptomyces; species Streptomyces telluris. The sequence goes on along the minus strand of NZ_JANIID010000007.1, from coordinate 105,642 downwards.
GCTGCGGGCCCGGGTCGCGGAGGGCGAGTTCACGGTGCGGCCCGTTGCGGGGTCCGCTGTCGTACCGCCCGCATAGGCTGGTGGCCATGGCGACGACAACGGATGCGCTGGGGTACGAGCAGGCGCGCGACGAGCTGATCGAGGTCGTGCGCCGCCTGGAGGCGGGCGGCACGACGCTGGAGGAGTCGCTGGCCCTGTGGGAGCGCGGCGAGGAGCTGTCGAAGGTGTGCCGGCGCTGGCTGGAGGGCGCGCGGGCGCGGCTGGACGCGGCGCTGGCCTCCGAGGAGGAGGCCGGGGCGGCGGAGGGTGCCGCGGAGGATGCCGAAGAGGCGTCCTGACACCGGCCTACCCCTTCTGACCAGGCAATACGTCACCGAGGGCGGGTGAACCCGGCCACATCCCCACCCCTTTAGTTGAAGTTTCATCTACTTGTCGTACAGTGGATCCCGTAAGCCCTCCCCCCGGGATCTTCCGTACGCAAGAAGGTGCACCGCCATGTCCCTCGCCCTCGACTCCGCCGCCCAGGACCTGCTCTTCCGTGAGGCGCACACCGCCAACACCTTCTCGGACGAGCCGGTGACCGACGAGCAGATCCAGGCCGTCTACGACCTGGTGAAGTACGCCCCGACGGCGTTCAACCAGTCGCCCCTGCGCATCGTGCTGATCCGCTCCGAGGAGGCCCGCGAGCGCCTCGCGCCGCTGATGGCCGAGGGCAACCGCGAGAAGACCCGCAACGCCCCGCTCGTCGCGATCCTCGCCACGGACAACGAGTTCCACGAGGAGCTGCCGGAGCTGTTCCCGCACTTCCCGCAGGCCAAGGACGTCTTCTTCACCGAGCGCCCGGTCCGTGAGAAGTCCGCCGCGCTCAACGGCTCGCTGCAGGCCGGCTACTTCATCCTCGGCATCCGCGCGGCGGGCCTGGCCGCCGGCCCGATGACGGGCTTCGACTTCGCGGGCGTCCAGAAGGAGTTCCTGGACGGCGACCACACCCCGCTGATGATCGTCAACATCGGCAAGCCGGGCGAGGGCGCCTCGTACCCCCGCTCGCCGCGCCTGCCCTACGAGCAGGTCGTCACGACGGTCTGACCCGTCCGCACAGCCCGGAACGCGGGGACGGCCTCAGGTCGTCCCCGCAGCGGCACCGGCCGTCGCGCTCCCTCAGCCCTTCTTGGACTTGAGCGCGGCGGCCATTTCCGCGAGCCGCTCCGCGGACGCGGTTCCGGTGACCACCGTGGTCACGCCGCGCTCCTCGCGCACGAGCGCGTTGTACTTCTCGCCCTCGTAGTGCCGCCACGTGGCATCGCCCACGCGCTGCGTCCTGTCCGTCTTCACCGCGCGCTGGCTCGCGCCGTCGATGAAGGCACGGGCCGGGCCGTCGCTCTGCTCGACCGCCACGTACTCCGTGTCCGGGTCGAGGAAGCCCAGGTGCCAGACCGAGCCCTCCTTGCCGCCCGTCCCGCCCGCCCGGTACGAGACCGAGGTGGCGCGCCAGTCCTTGTCCAGCCCGGCCGGGGCCGCGACGGGGTACGGCGCCGCGCGCCGCGCCGTGTCGAGCTCGACGCGGTAGTCGACGGTCGGCACCGCGTCGCTCGCCCTGCCCTCGTCGTGCGGGATGAACACGTAGCTGACGAAAGCGACGGGAATGATCACCGCCATCGCGAGCACCATGTTGCGTACGGTCTGCGCCTTGGGATTCCTACCTGCCACGACCCCATCGTCCCCCATGCCCCGGGAGATCTTGACGGCGGCCCCGGGGGCGCGCCGGAACCCCGTCCGCGGCCCGTCCGCAAGACCTTGACGCCGCTCATGCGTGGGGCCCTCTGCTCACTCTCGCAGTAAACAGATAAAGTCATCAGCACCCTCACCTTCTGCCCCTTTCGGGGGAGAGGGGTCCCACGGCCGTCGCCGTACAGAAAGGTGCGCTCCGATGACCGAGCATCATCTGCCGTCCTCGCTCGAGGTCAGCCCCGAGGCTCCCGACCGCAACCTCGCCCTGGAGCTCGTCCGGGTCACCGAGGCCGGTGCCATGGCATCGGGCCGCTGGGTCGGCCGGGGCGACAAGAACGGCGCGGACGGCGCCGCGGTCAAGGCCATGCGCGCCCTGATCGGCACCGTGTCCATGAACGGTGTCGTCGTCATCGGCGAGGGGGAGAAGGACAACGCCCCCATGCTCTACAACGGCGAGCGCGTGGGCGACGGAACCGGCGCCGAGTGCGACGTGGCCGTCGACCCGGTGGACGGCACGACCCTCACCGCCAAGGGCATGGCCAACGCCGTCTCCGTGATGGCCGTCGCCGACCGCGGCACCATGTTCGACCCGTCCGCGGTGTTCTACATGGACAAGCTGGTCACCGGCCCGGAGGCCGCCGACTTCGTCGACATCGACGCCCCCGTCGCCGTCAACATCCGCCGCATCGCCAAGGCCAAGCACTCCTCCCCCGAGGACGTCACGGTCGTCGTCCTGGACCGCCCCCGCCACGACGGGCTCGTCAAGGAGATCCGCGAGGCCGGCGCCCGGATCAAGTTCATCTCCGACGGCGACGTGGCCGGCGCCATCATGGCCGCCCGCGAGGGCACCGGCGTGGACCTGCTGCTGGGCATCGGCGGCACGCCGGAGGGCATCATCGCGGCCTGCGCGATGAAGTGCCTCGGCGGCACCATCCAGGCCAAGCTGTGGCCCAAGGACGCCGAGGAGCGGCAGCGCGCCCTCGACGCGGGCCACGACCTCGACCGCGTCCTGCACACGAACGACCTGGTCAGCGGCGACAACGTGTTCTTCGTGGCCACCGGCATCACCGACGGGGAGCTGCTGCGCGGCGTCCGCTACCGCGCGGAGACGGCGACCACGCAGTCGCTGGTCATGCGCTCCAAGTCGGGCACGATCCGGCAGATCGACTCCACGCACCGGCTCTCGAAGCTGCGCGCGTACAGCACGGTGGACTTCGAGCGCCCCAGCTGACCGCCCTGCGGGCACGCGTGCCCGCAAACGCCGGACGGGCTGCGATTCCGGCTGGACCCAGCCGAAATCAAGCCCGTCCGGCGCTCGTGCCGCCCCGGTGCGCTCAGCCCGCGGCGGCGACCCGCGTCGTGCGCGCCAGCTCGGCCTCGCGCCGGCGCCGGCGCGCCAGCACCACCCGGCGCTCGGCGGCGGTGAGACCGCCCCAGACCCCGTAGGGCTCCGGCTGCAGCAAAGCGTGCTCGCGGCACTCGACCATCACCGGGCAACGGGCGCAGACGCGCTTGGCGGCCTCTTCGCGCGACAGACGGGCGGCCGTCGGTTCCTTGGATGGTGCGAAGAAGAGCCCGGCTTCATCCCGGCGGCACACCGCCTCCGAATGCCAGGGGCCGGCCTGATCCCGCGCGGACGGAATCCGCGGGGACGGTACGGCGGCTTCCTGCAGGGGCTGATGCGGTAGCAGCACGGTCTACTCCTGACGACGGCTTTTGCTTGGCCGGTTGAGTCACCCTTGCCCGCCTCCACTGCGCACGGCCATTCGCACCGGCAGCCGTACGAGAGACGATGCACCAAGCTTTACCCGCTGTGCGCGTGCTTATTCACACCGTTGCCATGAGCGGAACGCGGTAACCCGCAGTAAGTTCGCGGTGATAGGGCGCGCGGCCCGCCATCAGCGGCCCGGGCGAAGGTTCTTGAGCCGCTTTCCCCGCTTCGGTTCGGCGTCCACGCCCCCGAAGACGGCGAAGCCGGTGACGGAGACGACCGGGGCGTCGGGGTCGGGCGCCTCCACGGTCCTGACGTCGAAACCGCCGAAGATCCCGGTGCCCGTGGAGCGCAGGGTGACGTTCTCCGGGACCGTGATGTCGACGCTGCCGAAGAGCGAGGTCGCGTTGATGACGATCTCCCGCTGCTCGAAGAACGCCTCGGTCAGATCGATCTCCACGGCGCCGAAGAGCGCGAACGCGTTCGTCCGCCGGCTCACCCGCCAGCGTCCCTTGCGGCTCGCGGCGCCGAAGACGGCGACGAGGTTCTCGGCGGGACCCGCGCCGGCGGTGTGCACCGGGGCGGCGTGCGGGCGCGCGGAGCCCTGCGGCCGGGCCCGGCCGTCCACCGGCAGGTCACGGACCGGCGGCTCCAGCTCGCCCAGGGTCCTGGCCCGGTAGACGGCGCCGATCCGCTCGGCGTGCTCCTCCGCGGTGATCCGGCCCTCGCCCAGGGCGTCGCGCAGGATGCGGGCGGTGCGGTCGCGGTCGGCGTCGGAGGCGCGCAGCCCGGCCTCCGGCACGGCGGGCCGGCCCGGCCGGGGGTTCTTCTCGAACGAGGGGGACGATGGCTCTTCCACGGCAAGCAAGGGTAGCCACAACGCGATAGATCGCGATAGAGGGCAGGGTCATCCCGGGGATTCCCGCTGGTCGGAGCGGGTGAGCCTTACCTCACAAGACCGTTCCCCCGCGCGCGCCCTAGGCTGGTATGCGCTGTCGAGGACGCCAGCCACCACCGCCTGCCGAGTGAGGAATCCGCCGCAATGTCTGCCTCTGAGTTCGCCTATACGGACCTCCTGCCCCTGGGCGAGGACAACACTCCGTACCGCCTGGTCACCTCCGAGGGCGTGTCGACCTTCGAGGCCGACGGCCGCACCTTCCTCAAGGTCGAGCCGGAGGCGCTGCGCAAGCTGGCCGCCGAGGCGATGCACGACATCTCGCACTACCTGCGCCCGGCCCACCTCGCGCAGCTGCGGAAGATCCTCGACGACCCCGAGGCCTCCCCGAACGACCGCTTCGTCGCCCTGGACCTGCTGAAGAACGCCAACATCGCGGCCGCCGGCGTGCTCCCGATGTGCCAGGACACCGGCACCGCGATCGTCATGGGCAAGCGCGGGCAGAACGTGCTGACCGAGGGCGGCGACGAGAAGGCCCTCTCGCACGGCATCTTCGACGCCTACACCGAGCTCAACCTGCGCTACTCGCAGATGGCCCCGCTGACCATGTGGGACGAGAAGAACACCGGCTCCAACCTGCCCGCGCAGATCGAGCTGTACGCGACCGACGGCGGCGCCTACAAGTTCCTCTTCATGGCCAAGGGCGGCGGCTCGGCCAACAAGTCCTTCCTCTTCCAGGAGACGAAGGCCGTGCTCAACGAGGCGAGCATGATGAAGTTCCTGGAGGAGAAGATCCGCTCGCTCGGCACGGCCGCCTGCCCGCCGTACCACCTGGCGATCGTCGTCGGCGGCACCTCCGCCGAGTACGCCCTCAAGACCGCCAAGTACGCCTCCGCGCACTACCTCGACGAGCTGCCGGAGGAGGGCTCCCCGCTCGGCCACGGCTTCCGCGACAAGGAGCTGGAGGAGAAGGTCTTCGAGCTCACGCAGAAGATCGGCATCGGCGCCCAGTTCGGCGGCAAGTACTTCTGCCACGACGTGCGCGTCGTCCGCCTCCCGCGCCACGGCGCGTCCTGCCCGGTGGCCATCGCCGTCTCCTGCTCCGCCGACCGCCAGGCGCTCGCGAAGATCACGCCCGAGGGCGTCTTCCTGGAGCAGCTGGAGACCGACCCGGCGCGCTTCCTCCCGGAGACCACCGACGCCGAGCTCAACGGCGGCTCCGCCGCGGGCCTGGAGTCGGAGGGCGACGTCGTCCGCATCGACCTCAACCGGCCCATGGACGAGATCCTCGCCGAGCTGACCAAGTTCCCCGTCAAGACCCGCCTCTCGCTGACCGGACCGCTCGTCGTGGCCCGCGACATCGCACATGCGAAGATCAAGGAGCGGCTGGACGCGGGCGAGGAGATGCCCCAGTACCTCAAGGACCACCCGGTCTACTACGCCGGCCCGGCCAAGACCCCCGAGGGCTACGCCTCCGGCTCCTTCGGCCCGACGACGGCCGGCCGCATGGACTCCTACGTCGAGCAGTTCCAGGCCGCGGGCGGCTCCAAGGTGATGCTCGCCAAGGGCAACCGCAGCAAGCAGGTCACCGACGCGTGCGGCAGCCACGGCGGCTTCTACCTCGGCTCGATCGGCGGCCCGGCGGCCCGCCTCGCCCAGGACTGCATCAAGAAGGTGGAGGTCCTGGAGTACGAGGAGCTGGGCATGGAGGCCGTCTGGAAGATCGAGGTCGAGGACTTCCCGGCGTTCATCGTCGTGGACGACAAGGGCAACGACTTCTTCGTGGACCCGGCCCCGGCGCCGACGTTCACGTCCATTCCGGTGCGCACGAAGTAGTCCCGCAAGCCGGCTTGTGGGCAGTCGTTCCGCCGGGCGGAACGGGTGGGCACAAGCCGGCCCCACGGCGGGTCGGCCGCTACGCGAACCGCTGTGACCGCGACCCGTCACACGCCTGCAGCCGTACGGGGTCCTTGGCCGCCCCCAGCGTCAGGCAGAGCCCGCCGGCCGCGGCCGGCCGCACGGTCAGACCGTCCCGCACGAACTGCTGGTTCGCCCCGCCGTGGCAGTTCCACAGCACCACGGCCGTCCCCGCCGCGTACTTCCCCCCGGGAACGTCCACGCACCGGTCGTGCGAGAGGGCCGTCCGCAGCGCCTTGGTGCCGGGGTCGTGGCCCCACTCCTGGTTGCGGTTGCCCGTGCAGTCCCATCCGCCGACCGCGGTCCCGTTGCGGCTGCCCGCCCCGTACGCGTCGACGCAGGCGCCGGTGGCCTCGTTCTTCAGCGGCCGGAAGGCGTCGTCCCAGGCGCCCTCGCGCAGCACGGGCTTCCCGGTGCTCGCCGGGTCGGCGCAGCCGGCCTCGCGGTAGCCGGCCTGGTAGGCCTGGCTCAGGCAGGACGCGAACGCGCCGTGGCCCCGGGCGTTGGGGTGGAAGGACTGCCGCACGGAGTTCGCGTCGGGCGGGAAGGGGTTGGACAGGTCGACGTAGAGGCCGCGCGCCCAGGCGTCCTCCATGCAGACCTCGTGCCCGTGGAAGAGGCGCGAGTTGTCGAGGTAGACCGCTCCCGTGTCGCGCGCGGCCTTGCGCATGCCGCGCTCGAAGGCCGGCACGGCGTGGTTGCGGCCCCAGGCGGCGTCGGAGGTGTGGCCGACGCAGCCGCCGGGGAGCTTGCCGGGGAAGGAGGGGTTGTCCTCGAAGTCGGGGCCGATGGGGCTCGGGTAGCCCATGAGGACGAGCTTGTAGTCGCCGTCGGCGTAGCCGGCGTCCTTCATCACGGTGCGCAGGTCCCGTACGGTCTGCTCGACCTTGGGGACGAGTCCGTCGACGCGGGCCTGCCAGCCGGGGGCGTACTTGGGCTCGCAGGTGCCCTGGAGGGTCAGGTAGCGGGTGACGCAGTCGGTCATGACGGGCCCGAACTGCAGGTCGTCGTTGGCGCCGGCGACGAGCAGGACCATCTTCACGCGCGTGTTGCGCGCCTTGACGGCGAGGCTGTCGCTCTGGACGAGCTCGTCGGCGTACTGCTTGGAGCCGCCGATGCGGATGTTGGCGGTGGAGGCGCCGGAGCAGGCGACGTTGTAGGTGACGTCGGCGGGGATCGTGGTGCGGTGGATGGCGGCGTCGGGCGAGCGGTGGCACCAGTTGGCGGGGCCGTTCGTGCCCGGTTCGTAGGTGCCGACGCCTTCGCCGGAGATCTCGCTGTCGCCGAGCGAGAGGAGCGAGGTCTTGCGCTGCTCCAGGGGGCGCTGGGCGGCGTCCCCGTAGAGCTTGACCGCTTCGGCGGCGCGGATCTTCTCCAGTTCGGGCGACAGGGGCGTCGCGGCGGCGGGCGCGTTCGGCGCGGGGGCCGCGTGGGCGGTGGGTGCGGTGACAGCGATGCCGCCGAGCGCCGCGGCGAACGCGGCGACGGCGGCGAGTGAACAGCGCAGGGTGGGTCTGCGTGTCATGGTGCCTCCCCGATTTCAGTTGTTACCCGCGGTATTTACTAGGCGGTAGTGCTTTTTGGGAACACCGTGAACCGGACAAACGCTTGGTGTGTCAGGAGGTAGTGACGATGACCGATGGTGAGCAGTACCGGATCGAACACGACTCGATGGGTGAGGTCCGGGTCCCGGCGGATGCCAAGTGGCGGGCGCAGACCCAGCGCGCGGTGGAGAACTTCCCCATCAGCGGGCAGCGGCTGGAGCGGTCGCACATCGAGGCGCTGGCCCGGATCAAGGCCGCGGCGGCCAAGGTCAACGCCGAGCTGGGCGTGGTGGACAAGGACGTCGCGGAGGCGATCGAAGCGGCCGCCGCGGAGGTCGCCGAGGGCCGCTGGGACGACCACTTCCCCGTGGACGTCTTCCAGACGGGCTCCGGCACGTCCTCCAACATGAACACGAACGAGGTCGTCGCCACCCTGGCGAGCGAGCGCCTGGGCCGCCCCGTGCACCCCAACGACCATGTGAACGCGTCGCAGAGCTCCAACGACGTCTTCCCGTCCAGCATCCACATCGCGGCGACGGCCGCCGTCACCCGCGACCTGGTGCCCGCGCTGGAGCACCTCGCGGCGTCCCTGGAGCGCAAGGCCGCGGAGTTCGCCGAGGTCGTCAAGTCCGGTCGTACGCACCTGATGGACGCCACCCCGGTGACCCTCGGCCAGGAGTTCGGCGGCTACGCGGCCCAGGTCCGCTACGGCGTCGAGCGGCTGCGGGCGTCGCTGCCGCGCCTGGCCGAACTCCCCCTGGGCGGCACGGCCGTGGGAACCGGCATCAACACCCCGCCCGGCTTCTCCGCCGCCGTCATCGCCGAGGTCGCCCGCGCCACGGGGCTGCCGCTGACGGAGGCCCGCGACCACTTCGAGGCGCAGGGCGCGCGCGACGGCCTGGTGGAGACCAGCGGCCAGCTGCGCACCGTCGCCGTCGGCCTCACCAAGATCGCGAACGACCTGCGCTGGATGGGCTCGGGCCCGCGGGCCGGACTGGCCGAGATCAACCTGCCGGACCTGCAGCCGGGCTCCTCGATCATGCCGGGCAAGGTCAACCCGGTCATCTGCGAGGCCGTCCTGATGGTGGCCGCCCAGGTCACCGGCAACGACGCGACGGTCGCGGCCGCGGGCGCCGCCGGGAACTTCGAGCTCAACGTGATGCTCCCGGTGATGGCGAAGAACGTCCTGGAGTCGGTGCGGCTGCTCGCCAACGCCTCCCGGCTGCTGGCCGACCGCACGGTCGACGGCATCACGGCCAACACGGAACGGGCCCGCGAGTACGCCGAGTCCTCCCCGTCGGTCGTCACGCCCCTCAACCGCTACATCGGTTACGAGGAGGCGGCGAAGGTGGCGAAGAAGTCGCTCGCCGAGCGGAAGACGATCCGCGAGGTCGTCCTCGAGTCGGGTTACGTCGAGCGCGGGTTGCTGACGCTTGAGCAGCTGGACGAAGCGCTCGACGTGCTGCGCATGACGCGCCCGTAGGGGCCGGGCCGGTTGCCGGCGGGCGGGGTCCGCGCGTCCCCGCCCGCCGGCAACCGATCCTGTGCGTCACACATCACGGCGCATACGCACCCCCCGCGCCTAGGATCTCCGCATGACAGCGGACGCGGACACGGACACGGTGGACTCCACGAACACGGCCGGCACGCCCTCCTGGGCGCCCGGGGACCAGATCCTCTGGCGCTACCGGGGCAATGCCACGGACCGGGTCCACATCTGCCGCCCCGTCACCGTCGTGCAGGACACGGCCGACCTGCTCGCGGTCTGGGTCGCGCCGGGCACGGCCTGCGTGCGCCCGCTGCTGGCCGACGGCACCCCGGTCCACCAGGAGCCGCTCGCCACCCGCTACACCAAGCCCCGCACCACGGGCGTCTCCCCGTGGTCCGGCACGGGCGTGCTGAAGCTGGCCCGGCCCGGCGAGCCGTGGTCGGTCTGGCTGTTCTGGGACCGTGACTGGCGGTTCAAGAACTGGTACGTGAACCTCGAGGAGCCGCTGGCCCGCTGGACGGGCGGCGTGGACTCCGAGGACCACTTCCTCGACATCGCCGTCTACCCGGACCGCAGCTGGCAGTGGAAGGACGAGGACGAGTTCGCGCAGGCGCAGCAGGCGGGCCTGATGTCCGCCGGGCAGGCCGAGCGGGTGCGGGCGGCCGGGCGGGCCGCGGTCGAGCGGATCGAGTCCTGGGGGGCGCCGTTCGCGGCGGGCTGGGAGGCCTGGCGGCCGGATCCGGCGTGGCCCGTACCCGCCCTTCCGGACGACTGGGACCGTTCCCCGGCCCGGATCCGGGCATGAGGCATGACGGAACCCCGGAGAGAACCGGCAACCGCTTGGCGTCGGCCCTCCGGGCAATCGTAGGATCGGCCTCCGCGATACTGCACAGCAGCACGGCACTAACAGAGCACGGCATGTGACGCTTGTTCACGGAAATACGGTCACAGAGAGGGCGGGCGCCGTGAGCGGTGACGAGAACCAGCGGGACTACGACGGCTATGCCCGTCCGGGGCTGGACCGCAGCGGTCAGGCCGAGGCGTTCGACGCGATAGGCCACCGCTACGACGAGGCCTTCCCGCACAAGGAGGGCCAGCTCGGCGCCGCCGCCTGGCTCGCGGCCGCCCTGCCGCCCGGCTCCCGCGTCCTCGACGTCGGCTGCGGCACCGGCCTGCCCACCGCCCTGCAGCTGGCCGACGCGGGCCACCACGTCGTGGGCGTCGACCTCTCCGCCGGCATGCTGGAGCTGGCCCGGGAGAACGTTCCCGGGGCCGACTTCCACCTGGCGGACCTGGCGGACCTGCGCGACGGCCGGCTGGGCGCCTTCGACGGCGTCACCGCGTTCTTCTCGCTGCTGATGCTGCCGCGCGCGGAGATCCCGCACGCCCTGCGGATGCTCCACGGGCTGCTGAGACCCGGGGGGTTGCTCGCCCTGTCGATGGTCGAGGCCGACGTGGACGACTACGCGATCCCGTTCCTGGGCAACACGATCCGGGTATCCGGATACCTGCGGGACGAACTGCGCCAGGTCGTGCGCGAAGCGGGTTTCGAAGTCGCCGGGGAGAACTCGCTGGCGTACGCCCCGGCGAGTACGGACGTACCACCCGAGATCCAGCTCTTCCTCAATCTGCGACGCGCCTGACCCACGGTGCACCCGCGCGAGCGGGCGCACGGCCCCGACGGATGGAACCCCACGCGTGACGGAGCACACCGACTCCCACGGAAGCCAGCGGATCGCCGCGGTGCGGCAGGCCGCCGCGCCCGCCGCTGCCTCTGCCCCGGAACCGGAACCGGGACGTCCCCGGCCGGTCCCCGAGCCGGGGCCCCAGGGCGTGCCGCCCCAGCGGCGCGACGACGCGCACGCGGGGACGCGCCCGGCGGCGGACGCCCCTTCCCGCGGGCGGACGCGCGCGAGCTCCCACCCGGAACCGGAGGGCCTCCCGGCCCGGGGCACCCCGGCGGCACCCGGCCCGGCGCCCGCGCCCACGGGGTCCCGGGCCACCGGGTCCCCTGCCGACGGCTCCCCGGCCGACGGCTCCCCGGCCGAGGAGCCCCGCGCCGCCGGCTCCCGCACCGCCCGGTCGCGGCGGGCCGAGGGGTCCCGGGCCGCTTCGTCCCAGGCCGGTGGAGTCCCGGCCACGAGCCCTCGCGGCGGCCGCTCCCGTACCCGTGCCTCCGGCGCGGCCTCCGCCGCGCTGCCCGCCGCCACGGCCGAGCGCCCTCCCTCCGTGACCGCTGACAACGATGCCCCGAAGCCCGCCGCGGGCGCCCCGCAGCCGGAAGGAGCCACCGGGCCCGCGAACGGCGGCGACGGCGCGCAGGCCGCCGCGCCGAGCGGCCCGGGTGCGGGCCCGGTCGGCACCACCGGCGGCGAGCGCCTGCGGTTCGTGGGAGCCGCCACGCGGCGGATCGCCCGGGGCATCGACCTGGACGAGATCGTCCTCGGCCTGTGCCGGGCCACCGTGCCGACGTTCGCCGACGCCATCCTCGTCTACCTGCGCGACCCGCTGCCGGTCGGCGACGAGCGGCCCGTGGGCCCCGTCGTGCTGCGGCTGCGCCGCACCGACCAGCTGCCCGAGCACGTGCGCGGCGTGGGCGAGGGCGACGGCACGGACTTCGCGGCCGAGCGCCCCGAGCCCGTCCCCGATCTCGCCGGCTGCGCCGCCGAGCGCTGCGAGGTGCGCATAGGAGGGCCGCTCGCGGAGGTGCTGCGGGGTGTCAGACCGGTCTTCGGGGACTCCTCCGCCGCGCGGGCGGCCCTTCCCGAGCTGCTGGGCGACGACCGTCCGGTCCCGGACCGGCACCGGACGATCCTGGCGCCGCTGCGGGGGCGGCGCCGGGTGATCGGCGCCGCGGTGTTCATCCGCCGCCCGGACCGGGCCGCGTTCGAGAACGACGACCTGCTCGTGGCCGCGCAGCTGGCGACGCACACCGCCCTGGGCGTGGACAAAGCCGTGCTCTACGGCCGCGAGGTGTACATCGCGGACGAGCTGCAGCGCACGATGCTGCCCGACTCCCTCCCCCAGCCGACCGGCGTCCGGCTCGCCAGCCGCTATCTGCCGGCCGCCGAGACCGCCCGCGTGGGCGGCGACTGGTACGACGCGATCCCGCTGCCGGGCAACCGGGTGGCCCTGGTCGTCGGCGACGTCATGGGCCACTCCATGACCTCGGCCGCGATCATGGGCCAGCTGCGCACGACCGCGCAGACCCTGGCGGGCCTGGACCTGCCCCCGGCCGAGGTGCTGCACCATCTGGACGAGCAGGCCCAGCGCCTCGGCTCGGACCGCATGGCCACGTGCATGTACGCGGTGTACGACCCGGTCGCGCACCGCATCGTGATCGCCAACGCGGGCCATCCGCCGCCGATACTGCTGCACCGCGGCGGCCGCGCGGAGGTCCTGCGCGTCCCGCCGGGCGCGCCGATCGGCGTGGGCGGGGTCGACTTCGAGGCGGTGGAGCTGGACGCGCCCGCCGGGGCGACGCTGCTGCTGTACACGGACGGCCTGGTGGAGTCGCGGATCAGGGACGTCTGGACGGGCATAGAGCAGCTGCGCGAGCGGCTGATCGAGACCGCCCGGCTGACCGGCCCGAACCCGCCGCCGCTGGAGCCCCTGTGCGACGAGGTGCTCGGCATGCTCGGCCCGGGCGACCGGGACGACGACATCGCCCTGCTCGCCGCCCGCTTCGAGGGCATCGCGCCCAGCGACGTGGCCTACTGGTTCCTCGACCCGCGCCCGCAGACGGCCCGTCAGGCGCGCCGGCTGGCCCGCCGCGCCCTGACCCGCTGGGGCCTGGAGGAGCTCACGGACTCCGTGGAGCTGCTGGTGAGCGAGGTGATCACCAATGCCGTGCGGTACGCGGAGCGGCCGATCACGCTGCGCCTGCTGCGCACGGACGTGCTGCGCTGCGAGGTGGGCGACGACGTGCCGCAGCTGCCGCGGCTGCGCCAGGCCCGCCCCTCGGACGAGGGCGGCCGCGGGCTGTACCTGGTCAACCGGCTGGCCAGGCGGTGGGGAGCGACCCGGCTGAGCACGGGAAAGGTGGTCTGGTTCGAGCTGGCGCTGCCGCCCCGCGCCCGGTGAGCCGCGCCGGGTGACCGCGCCGGGCGGCGCCCTCTCGTACCCGCTCCGGGCGGGCTCGAACACGAGGAGACCCGTACGCGGTGAAATTCTGGACAGTGTCCAGACGCCCGTTGCCGACACGTCGTCGGCGGAGTTCACTGGCGAGTTGGAGGGCGGGCACTGCCGCGCGCCCTCACCATCCCCCGTACCGGGAGGCGTCCCATGACCGACTCGGCGCAGCAGACCCCGTACACGACGGACAACGCCGGCATCCCCGTCGAGAGCGACGAACACTCGCTCACCATCGGCGACTCCGGACCCATCCTTCTCCAGGACCACTATCTGATCGAGAAGATGGCCCAGTTCAACCGGGAGCGGGTCCCCGAGCGGGTGGTCCACGCCAAGGGCGGCGGCGCGTACGGCACCTTCCGCGTGACCGGCGACGTCAGCCAGTACACCAAGGCGGACCTCTTCCAGCCCGGGCGCAGCACGGAGATGCTGGCCCGCTTCTCCACGGTGGCGGGCGAGCAGGGCAGCCCCGACACCTGGCGCGACCCGCGCGGCTTCGCCCTGAAGTTCTACACGGACCACGGCAACTACGACCTGGTCGGCAACAACACCCCGGTCTTCTTCGTCCGGGACCCGATCAAGTTCCAGGACTTCATCCGCTCCCAGAAGCGCCGCACCGACAACGGACTGCGCGACAACGACATGCAGTGGGACTTCTGGACCCTGTCGCCCGAGTCCGCCCACATGGTCACGTGGCTGATGGGCGACCGCGGCGTGCCGCGCACCTGGCGCCACATGAACGGCTACGGCTCGCACACCTACATGTGGGTCAACCGGGGCGGCGAGAAGTTCTGGATCAAGTACCACATCAAGACCGACCAGGGCATCGAGTGCTTCACCCAGGCGGAAGCCGACCGGATGGCGAGCGAGGACGCCGACTTCCACCGGCGCGACCTCTTCGACGCCGTCAGGAGCGGTGACGCCCCCTCCTGGACGATGTACGTGCAGGTCATGCCGTTCGACGACGCCCCGGACTACCGCTTCAACCCCTTCGACCTCACCAAGGTGTGGCCCCACGGCGACTACCCGCTGATCGAGGTCGGCCGGATGACGCTGGACCGCAACCCCGACGACTTCTTCGTCCACATCGAGCAGGCCGCCTTCGAGCCGTCGAACCTGGTGCCCGGCATCGGCCCGTCGCCCGACAAGATGCTGCTGGGCCGCCTCTTCTCCTACCCGGACACCCACCGCTACCGCATCGGCCCCAACTACGCCCAGCTGCCGCCCAACCACCCGCGCTCGGACGTCCGCTCGTACGCCAAGGACGGCCCCATGCGCTACGAGGCCGCCCGCGTGGCCCGCCCCTACGCGCCCAACTCCTACGGCGGCCCGGCCGCCGACACCGGGCGCTTCGGGGACGTCGCCGGCTGGCGGGCGGCGGGCGAGATGGTCCGCGAGGCGTACAAGCCGCACCGCGAGGACGACGACTGGGGCCAGGCGGGCACGATGGTCCGCCAGGTCCTCGACGACGCCGCCCGCGACCGCCTCGTCTCCAACGTCGCCGGCCACGTGGGCAACGGCGTGAGCACGGCCGTCCGGGAGCGGGCCCTGCAGTACTGGCGCAACATCGACAAGGAGATCGGCGACCGCATCGCCACGAAGGTCAACGGCGGCTGAGCGGGTTCCCCCTGACGGTCATGAAGGAGCCGGGAAAGCGAAAGCCCCGGCCGCTCACCCTGCGCGGAGGGTGGGCGGCCGGGGCCGGAGCCGACCGGAGGTCAGTTGCCGATCGGTTCGCGGCTTCCGTTGGGCTGGAGCCCGCCACCGCCGGTGGCCGGCTGGGAGGTGGACGGCTTGCCGCTCGGCGTGACCGGCGGGACCGGCGGCCGCGAGGACGGAGGCGCCGACGAGGGCGCGCGGGACGGGGTGCGCGAGGACGAGGCCGACGGCGACTGCGAGGGCCGCGAGGGCGACGGCGACGGGCTGTGCGACGCGGGCGCGGAGGGGCTGGACGAGGCGGGCGGGCCGGGGATGACCGGGACCGTCGTGCTCATGTTCGTCTCGAGGTCGAACTCCTCGGCCTCCGAGCCCTGCAGCGCGTTGGCGGTGTAGGCGGCCCAGATGCGGGCCGGGTACGTACCACCGTTGACGCGGCCGTTGCCGCCGGTGCCCTTGAGGGTGACCTGCTTGCCGCCCTCGCCCTCGCCGAACAGGCCGACGGCCGTGACCAGGTCGGGGGTGTAGCCGGTGAACCAGGCGGACTTGTTGTCGTCGGAGGTGCCGGTCTTGCCCGCGACCTGACGGCCGACGCTCTGCACGACGGAGGCCGTACCGTCGTCGACCACGCCCCTGAGGACGGTGGTGACGCCGTCGGCGGTGTTCCGCGAGATGGCGTCGCCGCCGATCGGGTTGTCGAGCGACAGCTCCTTGCCGTTCTGCGAGGCCGACTTGATGATCGAGGGCGTGACCTTCTTGCCGTGGTGGGCGAGGGTCGCGTAGACGCCGGCCATGTGCAGCGGGCTGTTGCCCATGGAGCCGAGCGACATGGCGGGCTTCTCCACGAAGTCGCGGACCTTGCCGTTCATGCCCATGTCGACGGCGGTCTTCTTGACCTCGGGCAGGCCGACGTCGATGGCCATCTGCGCGAAGACGGAGTTGACCGAGTCGTTCATGGCCTTCTGCACGGGGATCATGCCGTGCGAGTAGCCGTCCTCGTTCTCCGGGGCGAAGTGCTCGCTCGTGCCGGTGACGGGACGCTCGGTGGTCGAGTCGTACAGCGTGCCGGCGTTGATGCGCACCTTGTCCTGGGTGGTGGACTTGTTCTCCAGCGCCGAGGCGAAGATCATCGGCTTGAAGGTCGAGGCGACCTGGTAGTCCTCGCGGGTGGCGTTGTTCGTCCAGTGCTGGAGGGCGTCGGTGCCGCCGTAGAGGGCGACGACCTTGCCGGTCTTCGGGTCGACGGAGGCGGCGCCGACCTGGACGTTCTTGTCGACCGCGCGGGCCTTGGGGTCGAGGTCGTCCAGGAGCTTGTCCTTGACGGCCTTCTCCAGGGCCTTCTGCTTCTTGTTGTCGACGCTGAGGGTGATCGTCCAGCCGCCGGCGTCGAGGTCGCTCTCGGGGCGGCCGTCCTTGGCCAGCTTCTTGCGCATCTCGGCCTTGGCGGCCTCGATCAGGTAGCCGTTCTGGCCGGTGAGGCCCTTGGCGGCCGGCGGCTTGCCGGGCTCCTTGAACTGCATCGTGGCGCGCTTGTCCTTGTCGAGCCACTTCTGCTCGACCATCTTGTCCAGGACGTAGTTCCAGCGGGCCTTGGCGTTCTCCTTGCCCGCCGGGGTGGCCGCCGTCCAGTCGTACTGGCTGGGGGCCTGGAGCAGCGCGGCGAGGTAGGCGCCTTCCTCAAGGCTGAGCTTGTCGACGTCCTTGTTGTAGTACGCGCGGGAGGCGGCCTGGATGCCGTAGGCGCCGCGGCCGTAGAAGCTGGTGTTCAGGTAGCCCTCGAGGATCTCGTCCTTGGACTTCTCCTTCTGCACCTTGAGGGAGATGACCAGTTCCTTCACCTTGCGGGTGACGGTCTGCCGCTGGTCCAGGTAGTAGTTCTTGACGTACTGCTGGGTGATGGTGGAGCCGCCCTGCTTGCCGCGGCCCATCACGGTGTTGAGGACGCCCCGGGCGGTGCCGAGGACGTCGACGCCGGGGTCGGTGTAGAAGTTCTTGTTCTCGGCGGCGACGACGGCGTGCTCGATGTCGTCCGGGATCTTGTCCAGGGTCACTTCCTGGCGGTTGACGTCGCCGCTACGCGCGATGATCTTGCCGTCGGCGTCCTTGAAGACGTTGCTCTGCAGCTTGGCCTGGCTGTTGCCCTTGGGGACGTCCACGTACAGGTAGAGCGCCACGCAGGCGCCCGCCCCGAGAGCGACGAGCACCACGAAGTAGGCGAGCAGCTTCTTCCAGGTGAAGAAGCGGCGTATACCGGTTTTCCCGGCCTTCTTGGGCTTCTTGCCCTTTGCTGTGCGGGTGCTCTTCTGCGCCCGTCGCGCTTCCGCTCGGCCCATCTCTCCCGTAGCTCCAGTCTTTCCGCCCCCAACCCAGCTCATGAAGCTAACACCGCAACTGTCACCAAACGCCCATTGATCAAGGCTTTGACGCACGTGACATACAGCACCCCGGCTGGCGGGAACCGGGCGCGGCGCAGTGCGGCAAACCGTACAGGGCTCCGATTCCGGATCCGATTCGGCAGCCCGAACAGCGGGCGCACAAGGGGCTGTCGGGGCCGGCGGGCCATATCTGCAGGGGCCACTCACCGGCCAATCAAGGGCGATTTTCAGCCACCTATACTCCCTATGTATACACACGATGTACAGTCCGGGCATGTCAATCGGACACACTCTGCTCGCGCTCCTGGAGTCCGGCCCGCGCCACGGCTACGACCTCAAGCGCGCCTTCGACGCCCGCTTCGGCCACGACCGCCCGCTCCACTACGGCCAGGTCTACGCGACCATGTCGCGGCTGCTGAAGAACGGCCTGGTGGAGGTAGACGGGGTCGAGCAGGGCGACGGCCCCGAGCGCAAGCGCTACGCGATCACCGACGCGGGCGTCACGGACGTGGCGGACTGGCTCGCCCGGCCCGAGAAGCCCGAGCCCTACCTGCAGTCTGTCCTCTATACGAAGGTCGTCGTGGCCCTGCTGACCGGCCGGGACGCCGACGAGCTGCTGGACGCCCAGCGCGCCGAACACCTGCGGCTGATGCGCGAGCTCACCCGCCGCAAGACCGGCGGCGACCTCGCCGACCAGCTGATCTGCGACCACGCCCTCTTCCATCTGGAGGCCGACCTGCGCTGGCTGGAAATGACCGCTGCCCGGCTCGACCAGCTCGCCCGGGCGGTGCGCCCATGACGCCGTCGGGCTCCCTGCTCGCCGCGACCGGACTACGCAAGGCCTACGGGCCCACGACCGCGCTGGACGGCGCGGACTTCTCCGTCCACCCGGGCGAGATCGTCGCCGTCATGGGCCCCTCGGGCTCCGGCAAGTCGACATTGCTGCACTGCCTGGCCGGAATCATTCGCCCGGACGCGGGCGTCGTCCGCTACGGCGCACGCGAGCTTTCGGAGCTCTCCGACGCCGAGCGCAGCGCCCTGCGACGCGGCGAGTTCGGCTTCGTCTTCCAGTTCGGGCAGCTGGTCCCGGAGCTGACGTGCGTGGAGAACGTGGCGCTGCCGCTGCGGCTGGGCGGTCTGCGGCGCAAGGAGGCCGAGCAGCAGGCCATGCGGTGGATGGAACGGCTGGAGGTCGCGGACGCGCGCGGCAAGCGCCCCGGCGAGGTCTCCGGCGGCCAGGGCCAGCGCGTCGCCGTCGCCCGCGCGCTGGTCACGACCCCGCGCGTGATCTTCGCGGACGAGCCGACCGGCGCCCTGGACTCCCTCAACGGCGAGCGTGTGATGGAACTGCTGACCGAGGCCGCCCGCGACACCCGGGCCGCCGTCGTCCTGGTCACCCACGAGGCCCGCGTCGCCGCGTACTCCGACCGCGAGGTCGTCGTGCGCGACGGACGGGCGCGCGACATGGCGGGGGCGAGGCTGTCATGACCGGCCGCGACGACAAGCACGGGCGCGAGGGCGGGAACGGGCGCGGCGACGAGAACGGGCGCGAGGGCGGGGCTCCCCGCCCCGGTGGCGGCCCAACGGACCGGCCGACCGGGCCGACCGGGCCGTCCGGCCCCGCCGCCTGGCTCCGCGACCTGCTCATGGGCGCGCGCTTCACCGTCACCGGCGGCCGCGAGGGCCTGGTGCGCGCCGCCCTCACCGCCCTGGCCGTCGGCCTCGGCGTGGCCGTCCTGGCGATCGCCGCGTCCGTGCCGCAGCTGCTGGACGACCGCGACCGGCGCGACGCGGCCCGCAGCGTGTTCCCGGCGGGCGCGGACATCCCGCCGGACGACCAGCCGCACAAGGGCACGGGAACGCTCCTCTACCAGCGGGCGTCCACGGACTTCCGCGACCGGCCGGTCGACGGCGCGATCCTGCGCCCCGAGGGCCCCGGGGCGCCGGTGCCGCCCGGCGTCGGCACGCTCCCCGGCCCCGGCGAGATGCTCGTCTCCCCCGCCCTCGGCCGGCTCCTCGCCTCCGACGAGGGGAAGCTGCTGAGCGAGCGGTTCCGCCACCGGACCGTGGGCACCATCGGCGACGCGGGGCTCACCGGCCCCGACGAGCTCTTCTACTACCTGGGCAGCGACCGGATCGAGCAGGGCGGCGGCGTCGTCCGCATCGACGGCTTCGGCAGCAGCCGGGACGAACCCGTGGACCCGCGCGTCATCGTCCTGGCGGCCATGGTGTGCGTCGTGCTGCTGCTCCCGGTCGCGGTCCTCATCGGCACGGCCGTCCGCTTCGGCGGCGAGGGGCGCGAGCGCCGGCTCGCGGCGCTGCGGCTCATCGGCGCCGGCATCGGCTCCACCCGGCGGATCGCGGCCGGCGAGGCGCTGTGCGGCGCCCTGCTCGGCCTGCCGGCCGGGGCGGGGATCTTCCTCTTCGTCCGCGGTTTCGCCCCGCACGTCGCGATCCGCGAGATCGGCGTCTTCCCCGCGGACGTCACCCCCGACCCGGTCCTGGCCGCGCTGATCGCCGTCGCCGTGCCCGCCCTGGCCGTCGCCGTGACGCTGTTCGCGCTGCGCGGCGTCGCGGCCGAACCGCTCGGGGTCGTCCGCGACGCCCCGGTCCGGCGCCGGCGGCTGTGGTGGCGGCTGCTGATACCGGCCGCGGGTCTGGCCCTGCTGGCGCCCGGCGTGCTGCAGACGCGCGGCGCCCCGGGCTTCGGCTCCGCCTTCGCCGGGTCCGGGCAGCCGGTCCTGGTGGCCGCCGGTGCCGCGCTGCTGCTCACCGGGGTCGCCACGCTCCTGCCGTGGCTGGTCGAGGTGTGCGTGGCCGGGCTGCGGGGCGGGCCGCCGGCCTGGCAGCTGGCCACGCGGCGGCTGCAGGCGAACAGCGGCCCGGCCGCGCGGGCGGTCGCGGGCATCACCGTGGCGGTGGCCGGGGCCGTCGCCGTCCAGATGATGGTCTCCGGCATGCGGGGCGACGACGACGGGCCGCCGGGGACGGTCGCGAGCCACTCCCAGCTGCAGGCCGCCTACCGCCCGGGCACGCCGGACGAACTCCGCGCGCACACCGAGGCGTTCCGGTCCACGCCGGGCGTCCGCGACACCGTCGCCTTCGTGGAGCAGTACGCCGCCGCCGGCTCGGGCCCGGAGCGCAAGGTCACCACGGTGCACGTCGCCGACTGCGCCACCCTGAGCCGCATGGCGAAGATCGGCTCCTGCCGCGACGGCGACGTGTTCGTGGCGCAGGAGAAGGACGGCGACGTCGACACCGCCGGGCGGTTCCCGCCCGGCACCGCGCTGGAGATGGACGGCTTCGAGGAGGCGAAGGCCAAGGGCACGCCCGCCTACCGGTGGACGGTCCCGCGGACCGCGCGCGTCGTGGAGACGCGGACCGCCCCCGCCGGATCGGACACGTTCGGCATCCTGGCCACGCCGTCGGCCATCGACGCCCGGGCGATCCCGGACGCCCGCACCACCGTGCTGGCGCGGGTCGACCCCGGTGACCGCGACGACGCCATCGAGCGGTTCCGCAACACCGCCGCCGCCATCGACCCCGGCATGCGGGTGTGGCGCATGGGCGGCGTCGTGAAGAAGGACCAGCTCGCGGCCGTCGAGGGGGGACTGACGACCGGTGGGGTCGGTGTCCTCGTCCTCATCGGGCTGAGCCTCCTCGTCGCCACGGTGGAGCAGTTGCGCGAGCGGAGGCGGGCGCTGTCCGTGCTGGTCGCCTGCGGGACGGACCGGTCGACGCTGGCCTGGTCGGTGCTGTGGCAGACGGCGGTCCCCGTCGCCGTGGGCCTCGTGCTGGCGACGGCGGGCGGCCTCGGGCTGGGCCGGTTGATGGTGGCGCTGACCGGCGAGCGGGTACGGGACTGGTTCGCCTTCGTCCCGCTGGTCGGCGCCGGCGCGGCCGTGATCGTCGCGGTGACGCTGCTGGCGCTGCCCACCTTGTGGCGCCTGACTCGGCCGGAGAGCATGCGGACGGAGTGACGGGGGCGGGCGCCCCGGGGTGACCGACCGGGGCGCGCGGCCGGGGGCGGGTGCCGGTGACGGGTGCCGGGGGCGGAAGGGCCGGAGGGACGGTCCGGCCGCCCCCGGTCACCCGTTGACGATCCGTACGGGCAGCTTCCGCATCGCGATCCGCAGGGCCGCCGCGAACTGCTCGAACTCCCCCTGCCGCGCCGCCCCGGTCCGCATCGCGAGGGCGATCCTGCGCGAGGGCACCGGGTCGGCGAAGTGCCCGGTGGCGAGCTGTTCGTTGCGCTCGGTCTCGACGCGCAGGGCCGTGCGCGGCAGCAGGGTGACGCCCATGCCGCCGCCGACCAGCTGGACGAGCGTGGACAGGCCGGCCGCGCTGGTGGTCACCGCGGCGCCGGTCGTCCGGCCGGCCTCGCGGCAGATGTCCAGCGCCTGGTCGCGCAGGCAGTGGCCCTCGTCCAGGAGGAGCAGCTCCAGCTCGCGCAGGGCCTCCCGCGGGATGTCTCCGCGCTCGGCCAGCCAGTGGTCCCGGGGGGTGACCAGGACGAAGTCCTCGTCGAAGAGGGGGATTTCGCTGACGCCGGGCGCACCCAGCGGCACGGCGAGCAGCAGCAGGTCCAGCCGCCCCTGGGTGAGCCCGTCGAGCAGGGAGGACGTCTGCTCCTCGTGGACCTGCAGGTCGAGGTCGGGGTAGGAGTCGTGGACCAGGCGCAGGACCGTGGGCAGGAGGTAGGGGGCGACGGTCGGGATCACCCCGAGGCGCAGGACTCCGGTGAAGGGCGCGCGGGCCGCGTCGGCCTCCTCCATCAGGGCGGCTACGGCGTCGAGGACCGTGCGGGCCCGGGTGGCGAGCCGCTCCCCCGCGGGACTGAGCAGCACCTTTCTCGTCGTACGCTCAAGGAGCTGGACGTCGAGGATGTCCTCCAGCGCGGAGACGGCGCCCGAGAGAGCGGGCTGGCTCATCCCGAGCGCGGTGGCGGCGTCACGGAAGTGCAGGTGCTCCGCGACGGCGGCGAAGGCCCGCAGCTGGGCGAGGCTGGGCTGGCGGGGGCGCGAGCCCGGGGCTATGGAGGACACGGCCGGACCGGCCGGCGTCTGTGGTGGGTGCGGTGCGGACGACATGACTGATAAGCACCTCCGATCAACATCTCCCAGTCTAGCTATTTCCGTTATCAATGGCTCCTGTGGCAGGGTTGCTCATGTCCAACCCCGAGGGAAACTCCTGTCACGGGAGCTTCCCGCTCGCTGCAAGGAGAGCGCGTGCTCACTGTCGGTGACAAGTTCCCCGAGTTCGACCTGACCGCTTGTGTGGACCTCGACGCGGACAAGGCTTTCGCGCAGATCGACAACAAGACCCACGAGGGCAAGTGGAAGGTCGTCTTCTTCTGGCCCAAGGACTTCACCTTCGTCTGCCCGACCGAGATCGCCGCGTTCGGCCAGCTGAACGACGAGTTCGCCGACCGTGACGCCCAGATCCTCGGCGTCTCCGGCGACTCCGAGTTCGTCCACCACGCCTGGCGCAAGGACCACAAGGACCTCCGCGACCTGCCCTTCCCGATGCTGGCCGACGCCAAGCACGAGCTGATGCAGGCTTGCGGCGTCGAGGGCGAGGACGGCTACGCCCAGCGCGCCGTCTTCATCGTGGACCCGAACAACGAGATCCAGTTCGTCATGGTGACCGCCGGCTCCGTCGGCCGTAACCCCAAGGAGGTCCTGCGGGTCCTCGACGCCCTGCAGACGGACGAGCTGTGCCCCTGCAACTGGTCCAAGGGCGAGGAGACCCTCGACGCGGTCAAGCTCCTCGCGGGCGAGTGAGCTGATCTCCCATGGCGCTCGATGAGCTGAAGTCCGCCATACCGGACTACGCCAAGGACCTGAAGCTGAACCTCGGCTCGGTCATCGGCAACTCCGACCTGCCGCAGCAGCAGCTGTGGGGCACCGTCCTCTCCTGCGCGATCGCGACCCGCTCGCCGATCGTGCTGCGCGAGCTGGAGCCGGTCGCCAAGGCCAACCTGTCGCCCGAGGCGTACACGGCCGCCAAGTCGGCCGCCGCCATCATGGCGATGAACAACGTCTACTACCGCACCCGGCACCTGCTGTCGGACCCGGAGTACGGCAACCTGCGCGCGGGCCTGCGGATGAACGTCATCGGCAACCCGGGCGTGGAGAAGGTCGACTTCGAGCTGTGGTCGCTGGCCGTCTCGGCCATCAACGGCTGCGGCCTGTGCCTCGACTCGCACGAGCAGGTCCTCCGCAAGGCGGGCGTCTCGCGCGAGACGATCCAGGAAGCGTTCAAGATCGCCGCGGTCCTCCAGGCCGTCGGCGCCACCCTGGACGCCGAGAAGGTCCTGGCGGACAACGCCTGATCTGCTCTCCTGCTCTGATACGTGTGGGCCCCGGCCGTTGCGGCCGGGGCCCACACGTGTGTCCTGGACTGCGGTTCTCAGCCGCGGGGGGCCTCGGAGGAGGCTTGCGCAGGAGGCCCGTCCGGTGGCGCCGCGGCCAGGGCCTTGTCCTTGGCGTAGGCGCGCAGGTAGCCGACGACCGTATTGGTCACCGCGGCCAGCGGAACCGCGACCACCGCGCCGCCGATGCCGGCGACCAGGGAGCCCGCGGCCACCGAGAGGACCACCGCGAGCGGGTGGACGCGCACGGCGCGGCCGAGGATGAACGGCTGCAGCACGTGCCCCTCGATCTGCTGCACCGCGAGCACCACGGTCAGCACCATCAGGGCCGTGAAGACGTCCTTCGTCACCAGCGCCACGACCACCGCGAGCGCGCCGGAGACCACGGCACCGACCAGCGGGATGAAGGCGAACAGGAAGATGAAGACGGCCAGCGGCACCGCCAGCGGCACCTTGAGGAAGAACAGCCCTATGCCGATGAAGATCGCATCGATCAGGGCCACTATCACCGTGCCCCGCACATAGGCGGTCAGCGTCGCCCACGCGCGCGGGCCCGCGCCCGCCACGCCCTCGCGCGCCGCCGCCGGGAACAGCTTCAGCAGCCACTCCCAGATCCGCGGCCCGTCGTAGAGCAGGAAGAGCGTGCTGAACATCGCCAGCAGGATGCCGGTCAGCACCTCCAGGATCACCTGGACGCCCTCGATGCCGGCGGTGGTGATGTCCTTGGTGTTGGCGCCGATGGCCGTGCTGAGGTTGTCGGCGATGTTGTTGATCTGGTTCTCGGTGACGTGGAACGGGCTGGTGAGCAGCCAGTGCTTCAGGTCCTTGATGCCCTGCTGCACCTGTCCTGACAGGTCGTCGAGGTTGTCCGTCACCTGCCACACCACGAACCAGCCGACCAGGCCCATGACGACGAAGCCGGAGATGAACGTCATGGCCGTGGCGAGTCCCCGCGGCACCCCACGGCGCTTGAGCCAGGCGACGGTGGGCTGCAGCAGCGCGGTGATCAGCAGGCCGGCGACGAAGGACAGCACCACCAGGCGGACCGAGCTGATCACGCGCATCAGCACCCAGAGGGTGCCCGCCAGGATCAGCAGCCGCCAGGCGACCTCGGCCGCGACCCGCACGCCCCAGGGCACGACGGCCACGGGGTCGGGGCGCGCCGGGACCGCGGGTGCGTACCCGGGCGGCGGCGGTACGTGTTCGGGGTCGCCCGCGGCGGGCGCGGGTGCCGGACCCGGATGCCCCGGGCCGGACCCGGCGGAGTCACCGGCGGAGTCACCGGCGGAGTCACCGGCGGCGCCGGAACGTATCGGCAAGGAGGCGTGTGCAGGGTCGGCGGCGCGGCCGGACTCGGGCGCGCCGTCGGCACCGGTGGCGCCGGCGGCCGGCGCCGCGCTCTCCACCTCGGCCGTGCGCTCCTCGAGCCGCCGGGCGAGACGGGTCAGACCCGCTCCCACACCGCCGACCCATCGTGGCAATCTGGACATTTCTCTTCCTCTACCCCCACTCCCCCGTGGCCAGGGTGAACGTTACCCCTGACGGGTGACGCGGTAGGACAGCCAAGCCCCCGGCCTGATGAGGACCGGGGGCTTGCGAGGGCGGGGAAGTGACCGGCGCTAGGCGCGGCCGGTGCGCCCTAGTACCACTGGTTGGCCTGCCAGAACGACCAGGCGCCGCAGGGGCTGCCGTAGCGCTCGTTCATGTAGCCGAGGCCCCACTTGATCTGGGTGGCGGGGTTGGTCCGCCAGTCGGCGCCGGCGGAGGCCATCTTGGAGCCGGGGAGCGACTGCACCAGGCCGTACGCGCCGGAGGAGGGGTTCTCCGCCGTGTAGTCCCAGGTGCTCTCGTTGTTCACGATGTTGCTGAAGCACTGGAACTGGTCGCCGGGGACCATGGAGCGGGCCATCGCCTTGACCTCGGCGACGGAGTAGGAGCTCTTGGCGGGGAAGGACGAGGCGTCACGCGTCGCAGAGCGACTGCTGACCTGCTCCTTCTCCTCCTTCTCGCGCTCCTTGGCCTTCTCCTCGGCCTCCTCCTTCTTCTTGGCGGCCTCGTCCGCGGCTTCCTTCTTCGCGGTGGCGTCCTCGGCGGCCTGCTTGCGCGCGGCCTCCTCGGCGTCCTTCTTGGCCGCGCTCTCGGCGGCCTCGGACTGCGTGTCCGCCTGCTGGGTCAGGGAAGCGGCCTGTGCCCGGACGTTCTGTCCTGCGGGGATGTCCGCGAGGAGCGTCGTGTCCGCTGCGGTCGCCTCGACCCGGTCGTTCGTACCCTGGTCATGGCCTGCAGCGACACCCACGACGGCGCCGACGGTGGTGACCGCGGTGGCGGATGCCACGGCGAACCCCCGGACCGAAATCCGGCTCACACGTTTTCCTTCCAGCATCGCCCGCATGGGTGACCTCGCGAGCGCGATCGTGCCCCTGGCGCTGGCCTCCGTAATCGGTCACAGAAGGCACGGGCCCGTGGGGCCTCCCGCGAGGGAGGTCCGCGTGACGCTCGGGCGGCATACGGCGACGCTGTTCAGTTCTGGATCTGCTCTGCACCGCCCCGGTGAGGGGACGAAGTGCCGTATGCGGGGCCTGACAGGACCCAGACTCTGCCCGACCCGGTTGCCCCGAGGCAATTCCGGGTTACGTGGGAAAGGTCACACCTCGTTTATGCCTGGGCTTTTCCGGAAAGCCCGACGCACAACAGCGGCGCGCGGCTAAGCTCCTTGGCTTTGCCGCGCGCCACCGGGTATCGGCCTTCGGGGAACACTCCTCGGACAACGGCCTTCGGTGATGGGCCGGATGAGCCGGACGGGCCGGATGAGCCTGATGAGCCGGACAGGGCGGCCGTCTCCTCTCCTTTGAGGACGAACCCTGCCCGGTCTTTCGAGGACGAGCCCTATCCGGCGAGCCGCATCAGATCCGGCCTTCCTCCAGCATTTCGGTCACCAGCGCCGCAATCGGCGAACGCTCCGAACGCGTGAGCGTGACGTGCGAGAAGAGCGGATGCCCCTTCAGCTTCTCGACCACGGCGACCACGCCGTCGTACCGCCCCACCCGGAGGTTGTCGCGCTGCGCCACGTCGTGCGTGAGCACGACGCGCGAGTTGGCGCCGATGCGGGAGAGGACGGTCAGCAGCACGTTCCGCTCAAGTGACTGCGCCTCGTCCACGATCACGAAGGCGTCGTGCAGCGACCGGCCGCGGATGTGGGTGAGCGGCAGCACCTCCAGCATGCCGCGCCCGGTGACCTCCTCGATCACCTCGGAACTCGTCACCGCCGAGAGGGTGTCGAAGACGGCCTGGGCCCAGGGGCTCATCTTCTCCGCCTCGCTGCCCGGCAGATACCCCAACTCCTGCCCGCCGACCGCGTACAGCGGCCGGAAGACCATCACCTTGCGGTGCTGCCGCCGCTCCAGGACGGCCTCCAGCCCCGCGCACAGCGCCAGCGCGGACTTGCCCGTGCCGGCCCGGCCGCCCATCGAGACGATCCCGATCTCGGGGTCGAGCAGCAGGTCGAGCGCGACGCGCTGCTCGGCGCTGCGACCGTGGATGCCGAACGCCTCGCGGTCGCCGCGCACCAGCCGCACCGAGCCGTCGGCCGCGACCCGGCCGAGCGCCTTGCCCCGCTCGGACTGCAGCACCAGGCCGGTGTGCACGGGCAGTTCCGCGGCCTCCGGGACGTGGACCACCTCGGCGGCGAAGAGCTCGTCCACCTGCTCGGCGGTGACGGTGAGCTCCGCCATCCCGGTCCACCCGGAGTCGGTGATCGCAAGCTCCGCGCGGTACTCCTCGGCGAGCAGGCCGACCGCCGACGCCTTGATCCGCAGCGGCAGGTCCTTGGAGACGACCGTGACGTCGTACCCCTCGGCCTGGAGGTTGCGGGCGACCGCGAGGATGCGCGAGTCGTTGTCGCCGAGGCGGAAGCCGGCGGGCAGTATGCCCGTATCCGAGTGGTTGAGCTCGACCCTGAGCGTCCCGCCCAGATCGCCGATCGGAATCGGGGAATCCAGTCGGCCGAATTGCACCCGGTACGCGTCCAGCAGGCGCAGCGCCTGCCGCGCGAAGTAACCGAGCTCGGGGTGGTGCCTCTTGGCCTCCAACTCCGTGACCACCACCACGGGCAGCACGACCTCGTGCTCCTCGAAGCGGGACATGGCGCCTGGGTCGGCCAGCAGGACGCTGGTGTCGAGGACGTAGGTGCGCCGGTCGTTCTCACGGCGCTTCTTGCTGGTCACCACGGGTGGACGAACCCCCTCGGGGAGGTCGGGGCGCGACGGCGTCGCCGGGGAATGGGCCGGGATCGGAGCCCTTCGAGGGCCCGGCTGCGGCCCTCCGCGGGCGGCCGCGCGACCTGACAGGGCCGCTCGGTCCGCACGGTCGTCGTCCGTGTGCAAAGGGCCTCCCGGGCGGGCGGCCCCATGCCGCCCGCTGGCAGAGCGACGGTCTTAGGACAGACCGTCGGCCTGCAGGGGATATTCCCGCTGGACCGCTTGACCATGCAACGGCATATGCGGTGACGTGGTGAGCCACCGGTCCGTCAGGAGCCGTACCGGTGGCAGAAGGAGTTGCGGCCACGGGACCTCAGGAACCGTACCTGCGGTGCCGCGCCGCACAGCGCCTTGCGGGGGATAACCCCCGCGCCCCCAGCCGGATCCATGCGCAGCGCAAACGCCTCAGGAACCGTACCTGCGGTGCCGCGCCGCGTAATCCCGCAATGCGCGCAGGAAGTCGACCTTCCGGAAAGCCGGCCAGAAGACTTCGCAGAAGTAATACTCGGAGTGCGCGCTCTGCCAGAGCATGAAGCCGGACAGCCGCTGTTCACCGCTGGTGCGGATGATGAGGTCCGGATCGGGCTGGCCGCGCGTGTAGAGGTGCTTGGTGATGTGCTCGACGTCGACCGTCTCGGCCAGTTCCTCGAAGGACGTGCCGTTCTCCGCGGCTTCGAGGACCAGCGAGCGCACCGCGTCCGCGATCTCCTGCCGGCCGCCGTAGCCGACGGCCACGTTGACCAGTATTCCGCCGGTGCCGAGCGTGTCCTGCTCGGCCTCCTTCAGCACCGACTGCGTCCGGGCGGGCAGCAGGTCCATCGTGCCCACGTGGTGCACGCGCCAGCGGCCGTCCGCGGCGAGGCCGCGCACCGTGTTCTCGATGATGCCGAGCAGCGGGTTGAGCTCCACGGCCGGGCGGTCGAGGTTGTCGGTGGAGAGCATCCAGAGGGTGACGACCTCGACGTCCGTCTCGGCGCACCAGCCGAGCAGCTCGGAGATCTTGTCGGCGCCCGCCTGGTGACCCTGCTCGGTCGTGCGGCCGTCGGCCCGCGCCCAGCGGCGGTTGCCGTCGAGGATGACGCCGATGTGCTTGGGCACCTGCGCATGGTCGAGGCGGCCTTCCACCCGGCGTGCGTAGAGCCTGTACACCAGGTCGCGCAACTTCACGTTTCCAGCCCCTCCAAGCCACAGCGGTCGCCCCGAGGGCGCCACATTACTGCCCGCGTGTCACGGGAACCCAACTCGGTCTGTCACAAGACCGTGATAGTCAGATGCACATGACCGATTCCACACATTCCGCTCACTATCGTGCGGCCGATTCCCGCTACGACGCGATGGAGTACCGGCGAACGGGCCGCAGCGGGCTGAAGCTGCCCGCCATCTCCCTCGGACTGTGGCACAACTTCGGTGACGACCGCAGCCTGGAGTCGCAGCGCGCCATTCTGCGCCGCGCCTTCGACCTCGGTGTCACGCACTTCGACCTGGCCAACAACTACGGCCCGCCGCCCGGCTCCGCCGAGCTGAACTTCGGCAAGATCTTCGCACAGGACTTCCGGCCGTACCGCGACGAGATCCTGATCTCCACGAAGGCCGGGTATCTCATGCACCCCGGCCCGTACGGCGAGTGGGGCTCGCGGAAATACCTGCTGTCCTCGCTGGACGCGTCGCTGCGCCGGATGGGCGTCGACTACGTCGACATCTTCTATTCGCACCGGTTCGACCCGGAAACCCCGCTGGAGGAGACGATGGGCGCGCTCGCGTCCGCCGTGCAGCAGGGCAAGGCGCTCTACGCGGGCGTGTCCTCGTACAGCGCCGAGCAGACCGCCGAGGCGGCCCGGCTGCTGCGCGCGATGGGCGTACCGGCGCTGATCCACCAGCCGTCCTACTCGATGATCAACCGCTGGACGGAGGACGACGGCCTGCTCGACACCCTGGAGACGGAGGGCATGGGCTGCATCGCGTTCGCGCCGCTCGCGCAGGGCCTGCTCACCGACAAGTACCTGCAGGGCGTCCCGGAGGGCTCGCGCGCGTCGCAGGGCAAGTCGCTGGACCCGGGGCTGCTGACCGAGGACGTGGTGGGCCGGCTGCGCGGCCTGAACGCGATCGCCGGGCGGCGCGGGCAGTCGCTCGCCCAGCTGGCGCTCAGCTGGGTGCTGCGCGATCCGCGGATGACCTCGGCGCTGATCGGCGCGTCGAGCGTCGGCCAGCTGGAGGCCAATGTGGCCGCGCTGGGGTCTCCGAAGCTGACCGATGAGGAACTGGCCGAGATCGATTCCTTCGCGGTAAGCACCGAAGGCGTCAACATCTGGGCCCGCCGCAGCTGACCCGGGGCGGACCGGCCCGGGATGCACCGCATCGTCACCGTGGGTGACAAGGGGGAAAGAAAACGGGCCGGTCCGTGGGGGGGATACGGACCGGCCCGAGGGGGGGTTTCCACCTTAACCGGTCTGAGGCCGTGCTCGTTGCACCGACAGGGGTGACGGCGCGCGGGATGCTGACACTGGGTGACCTTTTTGATCTTGAACGAGTAGACGCGGCCGGTGTGTTCGGAGGCCCGGGGGGCCTGCCAGCACTGGGCCTACAGCGTAGAACCAGCCATTCGGCGGACAGCTCCGGTCGGCGCTTGGGAACACTTCGATAACGTCCGGAAAAATCACGGCCGACTTGACGCCGCGACGGGCTCGGGCGCGTCGGCGGCCCGTTCGGCGGCACCCTCGGCCGGACGGGTGAGGCTCCGCCGCGGAAGACCGGGAACGAGACCGGGAACGAGACCGGGAACGAGATCGGGAACAAGGGTGAGGACCCCGGCGACGGCCATGGCGGCGCCGAGCCACAGCGGCGAGCGCAGGCCGTAGGCGTCGATGGCCAGCCCGCCGAGCGACGAGCCGATGATGATCCCGAGGGTGATGAACGAGGAGTGGATGGAGTTGACCAGCGGGCCGGCGTTGCCGGCGCGCTGGACACGGGTGACCATCGCCGGGTTCATCGTGACGCCGACGAGGCCGATGCCCAGCAGGAAGGCCACCGTGGGGGCGGGCAGGTGCGCGGTCAGGGCGAAGCCGGCGAGGAAGACCGCGTTGAGGACGAGGCCGCACAGCAGGACGCGGACGGGGTACCGGTCCGCGAGGCGCCCGACGACCCAGTTGCCGACGACGGTGGCGGCACCGTAGGCGATGAGCAGCAGGGGCACGGAGCCGGCGGAGAACCCGGTGACCTCGGTGAGGACGGGGTTGAAGTAGCTGAAGGCCGAGAACGTCGCCCCGATGACGAAGGTGCTGGTCAGCAGCGTGAGCCAGAGCTTGCGGCGCTTGAAGACGGCCAGCTCGCCGCGGATTCCGCCGCCCCCGGCGGGCCGGTCCGCGTCGGGGATGCCGAGGGCCGTGCAGAGCGCGGCGAACAGGGCGAGGGCGGAAATGACCCAGAAGGCGGCGCGCCACCCGAAGTGCTCGCCGACGAGGGTGGAGAGCGGCAGGCCCAGCAGGGTGCCGAGCATCAGGCCGTTCATGGCGACGGCGACGGCACGGCCGCGCACCTCCGGACGGGTCAGCTGGGAGCACAGGGACAGGGAGACGCCGAAGAAGGCCTGCGCGGCGACGCCGGTGACGATCCGCGCGGCCAGCATCGCGCCGTACGTGGTCGCGGTGGCGGCCAGGACGTTCCCGGCGAGGAAGACGGCGAACAGCGTCAGCAGGGCGGCCCTGGGCCGCAGCCGCATCACGGCGACGGTCAGGAACGGTCCGCCGGCGGCCATGGCGACCGCGAAGGCGGTGATGAGATAGCCGATCTCCGGAACGGTGACTCCCAGCCCGTCGGCCATCTGCGGCATCAGGCCGGCGACGACGAATTCGCTGGTCACCATCGCGAAGATGCCCAGGGCTAGGAGGTAGACGGCGCGGGGCATGGTGGGGTGCTCCTCGGTGCTTGGGTAGGGCATGGTTTTGGATTGCTCAGTACAAAATCAAGGCACGAAAAGGCATAAAGGTATGAATCAAACGGAGAGGAAGAAGGAGAGGTAGAAGAGGAGAGACGAACCGGCAGAGAAACGGACCGGCCGCACCCCCAGGAGGCGCGCCCCGCCCGTCAGAGCGCGTCGACCGTGGTCCGCATGATCCCTTCGAGCGCCTGCCGCCCGATGCCGGCCCGGGCGGAGACGCGCATGCCGCCGACGGCCGCGATCACGAAGTGCGCGAGGGCGCCGGCGTCCTTGGCGCGGTCGATGTCACCGTCCCGCTGCCCGGCTTCAATGGCGGCCTTCAGCGCCTCGAACCGCCGCCGGTAGTCACGCTCCAGCACGCCGGCCACCTCGGGGTCCCTGGACCCCAGCTCGATACAGGTGTTGACGACCAGACAGCCGCGCCGGTCCTCCGGGTAGAGCCCCTCCTCCTCGATGATCACACCGAGGAGTGCCCGGATCTTCTCCTTCGCGGGCATCTCGCCCTCCAGCACCGCGTCGAGGTTCCCGTTCTTGCGCTCCATATAGCGGAGCAGGGCCCGCCGGAAGAGGTCGTGCTTGCTCTTGAAGGTGTTGTAGATGCTGCTGCGGCCCAGGCCGGTGGCGTCGCACAGATCCTGGGTCGAGGTCGCCTCGTACCCGGCGGTCCAGAACGCCTCCAGCGCGGCGTCGACCGCCCGCTCCTCGTCGAACTTCCTCGGTCGGGCCATGGTGGGAACCGTAGCAGTTTTGGATCACCCATTCCAATACTTTCGGGCCGCTCAGCCGATGCCCGTCCCTCCGGTCAGCACCCCCAGCCAAGCGCCTGCGATCATGAAGGGCCCGAAGGCCAGCGCCGAGCCGCGGCCCGCGCGGCGGGTCACCAGCAGCGCCACCCCGTAGAGGGAGCCGAGCATCAGCCCGGCGAAGGCTCCCAGGAACAGCACCTGCCAGCCGTACCAGCCGAGCGCACAGCCCAGCCCCACCGCCAGCTTCACGTCACCGAAGCCCATCCCCGCCGGGTGGATCAGGAACAGCGTGAAATACCCGCCGCCCAGCACCAGGCCGCCCAGCAGCGCGCCCGGCCACGACCCGGCGGCCCCGGGTATGAGCGCGGCGGCGCCGAGCAGGACGGCCATTCCCGCGGCCAGGGGCAGCGTCAGCACATCCGGCAGTCGCCGCACCGAGCGGTCGACCGCCGCCAGCACCACGGCCACCGGCGCGGCCAGCAGCCACACCGCGAGCTCGGGCCGGGCCCCGACCCCGGCCGCCAGGACCCCGCACACCAGGGCGGTCATCGCCGCGGGCCACAGCGCCCCCTGTCCGTACGCCTCGCCGCACACGCCGCACCGCGCACGGCCGAGCCACCCCCCGACCGCGTGCCCGCACGGGCCCGCCGACCGCCAGGGCTCCTCCGGCTCGACGCTCAGCCGATACCGGGCCCGTGGCACCAGCAGGCCGGCCCCGGCCCCGTAGACGACCGCCAGCATGATCAACAACGCCTCCATGCCCCGAGAATACGGAGATCCGCCCGCACCCGCCGGGGCCTGTGGATAAAGTCCGGGCATGCCCCGCAGACAGGACGGCACGGCGCAGCTGCACATCCCCGGCCGGCCGCCGGTCCCGCTGGAGATCGCCGCGTCCTACCGTGCCCGCACCCGGGGGCTCCTGGGCCGGGATACCCTCGAAGGCGCACTGCTCCTCACGCCTGCCACGAGCGTGCACACCTTCCGGATGCGCTTTCCCATCGACGTGGCCCACCTGGACCGGGACTTGACCGTCCTCGCGGTGCGCACCATGCGGCCCGGCCGACTCGGAGCGCCGCGGCTGCGGGCGCGCCACGTGCTGGAGGCAGCGGCGGGCGCCATGGGCGGCTGGGGCCTGCGCCCGGGCGTCCGGGTGGAGATCCGGGACGCGGATCCGGCCTCCGGCCCCGGGCTCCCGCGCCCCCTCTAGCCCCTTCAGTTCCTCATCCCCCTCAGCCCCCTCAGCCTCTTACGCACCGGGGCGGCGGGCCCGGCGGCGGGCCGCCAGCGTCCACCCCGCGAGGCCGACCAGCAGCGCCGAGCCTGTTCCCACGCCCGCGTAGCCGACGACGCGCAGCCGACCGTCGGGGCCGCCGCCCACGGGGGCCGCTGCACCGCCGGCGGCTGGCTTCGGGTCCGGCCCGGCCGGCCGGGCGGCGGCCACGTCGACGTCGAGCGTGACGGGCACCTCCGCGGAGGTCCCGCCGGCCTTCGGGCTCACGCTCACCTGGAGGTAGTACCACCCGGCGAACCGCATGCCGCGGACGGCGTCACCGATCGCCACACCGTTGGCGTAGGCCGCCGGGGGCGTGGCCAGGGAGACCGTCACGGGCCTGCCCTGGTAGCCGGTCGTCCTGTTCATCACGTATCCGCGGGCGGAGTTGTTCAGCCCGAGGCGCACCCCGCCGGCCACGTACCGGGCGGTGGGGCCGCCGCTGGGGGCCGCTCCGAACCGGGCCCGGGCGAAGAGCTGCCGGCCCGCGTCGACCGAGACCCGGTAGAAACGGGTCTCACCGGGGCGGAGTTCGTCCTTCCAGGAGCCGGCGGCCACCTCGGCCGCGTCGTGGAAACCGGATCCGCCGGTGATCTGCGTGCCCGGCCCGTCGGGCATCTCCGGCACCTGCGAGGACCAGGTGCCGCCCGAGGCCGACGGGCCGCCGCCCCGGACACCCGGCCTCCCCGCGTCCGGCGGAGCCGTGACGTACTTCAGCTCCACGGGCACCGGCGAGCCGTCCCCGCCCGTGGCATCGCCCCGCTCCAGTACGAAGTGGTACGTCCCCGCGGACGCGCAGGGGCTGCCCGACCGCACGACCCGTTCCGCGTAGTCGGCGACGGGGTAGGCGCCCCCGGCCGACAGGAACGTGCGGTGCCGCCCGCCGCCGCAGGGCGTCCCGTCCGGCGCCTCCAACGCGACCTCGATGCCGTCCCTGGGGCCCATGGTGCTGCCGGGGCGGGGAGCCGCCACGGCGGAGACGTACGCGCTGGACCCGCCGTCCAGCTCCACCGTGTAGTACCTGCGCTCTCCCGGCCGGACGGAGTCCTTGTACGTCTGCGGGCCCGGTCTCAGTAACGGCCCGCCCTCCTTGGCCGCGGTCCCTTCCACCAGCTGTGCCCCCGGCGCCATCACGTACGCGGCCGGGGTCCCTGTCTCGTCTGCCGCTCCCGCCCGGCCGGTCACCGCCATCAGGAGCCCCAGCGCCGTCACCCCGACGATCCCGCCCCTCGCCTTCCCGTGGCCCCGCATCCCACGCCTCCCTCACCACTCCCCCGGCACCCGCGCCGTCCCATCCTGCCGTGCCACCCGGGGAGTTCGCGAGCCTTCAGCCCTCTGCGCGGAGGTCGTTCAGCGCCCTTCGGACCGTGCGGACCATTAGCCGAGGACGGTGGAAGACGTCGTCCCGGGTGAAGCGGAGAATGCGGCACACTCCGGGGCAGCCGGCCAGATCGTTGAAACGCATGGCGTCGTTCTGATGGGCGGCCCTCGTGCCGTGCCAGGTGAACCCCTCGATCTCGATGCCGAGTCCCTCCGCGCGGAAGAGGAAGTCCAGCCGCGCCGTGCGCCCGCGGGCCGTCGTGACCTCGGCCTGGGACTCCGGGTGCAGTCCCTCCCGCCCCATCTCCAGCCGGGCCTTGGTCTCGGCCGGGGAGCCGCTGGCCGGATCGGTGAGCGCCAGAGCCCGGCGCGCCGGGCGGGTGCCCGGGCGGCGCGCCGCCTCGTCCAGGGCCAGGGCCACGTCCTCCCGTCGGGCCAGGCCGCGGGCGAACGCCGAGTCGGCGGCGATGACCGCCTCTTCGGCAGGCAGCACCCGCAGCAGATCGGACAGCGTCCGCACCGCAGTCGTGACCCGGACGCCCGCGACCACGGTGACCTCGCTCTCCGCCAGCAGGACCCGGTGCGAGACGACCCCCGCTCTGCGTCTGCGCCCTTCGAGAGCGGTGAACTCGGGCCTGCACGGCCGTATCAGCGCGATCCCGTGCGCGGCGGCGGCCGAGGTGTGGCTCGCGACGAGCTCCGGGTGGTGCAGTTGCAGAGCCCGCAGTCGCAGCCGCAGACCGGCCTCGCGGCCGGGCTCGGCCCACGCGCCGGCATGCAGCCGGGACCAGCCCGCGCGGCGCAGCGAGCGGGCCGCTCCGCCGGGCGACAGTCCGGCGGCCACGGCCTGGGACGTCAGCACGACGCCGCCCTGTACGGCGGCCAGTTCACGCAGGCGCGGGTGATCTGCCTTCATCCATCCAGCACAGCGCATACCCGCCCCGCACCGCGACCCCTGTGGACAACCGCCCCGGGGGCATGGGCACCCCTATCCGCGCCGCGGGAAGCTCACCTCCACCCGGCGATTCTTCCTGCGCCCCTCCTCCGTGGAGTTGTCCGCGATCGGGAACTGCTCCCCGTACCCCCGGATCTGGTACGTGACAGAGGACGAACCGATCTCGCGGGCGAGTTGCCGCTGGACCGCGTTGGCACGTTCCTTCGACAGGGACAGGCCGTGTGCGACGGAGCCGAGGTTGTCGGTGAAGCCGAAGACGCGCAGGGCGCCCGCCTTCTGCTTCTTCACCTCCGCCGCGATCGAGCTGATGCGCTTGCCGGCTTCGCCGCTCAGCTGCGCGCTGTCCTTGCCGAAGAGGACCTCGGCCTGCAGGGCGAAGGTGACATCGACGTTGGTGTCCTCGCGGCGCTCGTCCCCGCCCTCGGTCTCGACCACGGACTTGATGTCGAGGACGCGCCCCGCGGCGAGCTTCGCGCCGGAGCGCAGCTTCAGGTCCGGATCAGCGCTGTCGATCTTGACGGGTGGGGTGGTGTTCGCCGGACTGCCCGGGCCGCCGGCGCCGGGGCGTCCCTGCGCGGCGGCGGGCGGGGCGGCGGGTGTGACGGCGAGGATCGTGGTCAGGGCGGCGGCGAGAGCGGTGCCGCAGCAGGCCCGGAGCGTCGGCACGGCGCCCTCACCCCGAGATCTTGATGTGGACGGACGGCATGGCGGGCAGTTGGAAGTCGACCTCGGTGACGTCGTCCGGGGGCGCGGGGAACTGGGCGAAGACCGGGCGGGTCTCGTTGGGCTTGACGTTGGTCAGGCCCGTGCTGCACAGGCACTCCCCGTCGGTGTCACGGAGCACGAGATAGCGCTTCTTGCTCGCCTGGTCGACGAGTGAGGCTCCGGAGACGGAGGACCTGGACTTCATCTCCGTCTCCTTCGACGACCAGTGGATCGCGTTGAACGGCCTGGAGCCGCGGTTGGTGAGTGTGCCGTTGACGGTGACGAACCCGCCCTTGTCCCGTACGGCTGAGGTGAGGGCGATGGCCGTGCCGTCCGGGCCTTCCATCTCGCCGATCCCGTCGGAAGCGGGTTCCCGGGCGCGGTTCTTGGCCTCGCCGTGCTGGGCGGCGGGCTTCTTGGAGCTACGGGCGTCCGCGCCATCCTCGCCCTTGTCTCCTCCGTCGTCGCCGCAGCCCGCCACGGCCAAGGCCATGACGGCCGTGAGCACGGTCACCGCCGCGCGCCCGCGGGCCTTCGTCGTGCGCCGCATTCTCATGGTCGCGTTCCTTCGCTCGTCGGGCGGGCTTCCGCTGCACGGGCCGCGCGGGACAGCACCGGGCCGGGCCTCCGGCCGCACGGCGCCGCACCGTGCAGCCCCTCCGCACGGCCCCTCACTCGCCGTCCGCCAGGCGCACGGTGAAGAGCGTGGTCGCTCTCACCAGGGTCCCGTGCCCGCCGGGTTCGATCCTTACGGTCTCGCCGTCGCAGACGACCTCGACGGCCGGCTTGTGCTCCGCGGGGCTCCCGGGGCCCGGGCCGCCGGACGGTTGCGGGCTGCCGGACGGCCCCGGCGGGGGCCCCGATGGCTCCCCTTCCGGGGGCTTTTCCCCGGGCGGCTTCGCCGTGCACCGCGGCTCGACCACCGCACGCGCCGTCGCGGTCGCGTGCCGGTCCTCGGTGCCGGGGACAACCGATTTACCCACCGCCTCGGCGGACCTGACCGTGACAATGAAGGAGACGGGCAGCGGACCCCACGAGGCCGAGCAGCGCCCTTGCACGTCGGCACCGTTGGCCTCCGCGTACGGGCCCGCCTCGTCGCAGGCCGCGGCCGCATCGCCCAGGCGGCCGACAAGCCAATCGGTCCAGGGGCCGCCTGCACCGACGGCCGTCAGGAGACCGGTACGGAGCTGATCACGGTAGGCCTGTGCGGCGGCGAGGGCCGCCGCGTCGGCCGCGGTCTGGGTGCCGTTCTTCGTGGCGCCCGCGCGACCGACGGCGAAGAACGCCAGGGCGAGGAAGAGGAGGGCGGCCACGGCGGTGATGTAGATCGGGAAGGCCTGCCCCCGGTCGTCCGCCGCCCGCGCTCCGGTCAGCCGCTGGTGACCTCGCTGATCTTGTCGGAGATGGCGCTGGCGATCGCGCTCCCGAAGTCCGTCCTGGTCAGTACGAGAACGATGGCCACGACCACGGCGATGATGCCGAGGTACTCGATCGCGGTCTGGCCACGGTCGTTTCCCGGGAGGCGGCCCCTCCGCGGAAAGCGGTCGTTCCCCACGAAGCGGATCCTCCCCAAGAGGCGGCTCTTCCCCGCGAAGCGCTTCCCCATCACGTTCCCCTCCATCGGCAGCCTGCCCCGTCCGTCCTGGCGGGCGAGCACAAGAAAAGTACGCCGGTTCAGCCGCGGCGGAACAGTGCCTCCGCCACCATTCACCCACCGTTGAAGCGAGTTGGGGAATCACCCGCACCACCTGAACCACACGCACCGCACGGCTCGGCCGGTCCATCCGCCCCACCCCCGCCCCGCAGTGCCCCGCCGAGGATCCTCCGGAGAACGACTGTCCCACATCCCATTGCACCCGCGAAGGGTTCTTCCGCAATGACGCCTCGGTCATGCCAACCCCGCCGGGAGCCACGTCAATCCCCCAGGATCGGGCCGAAGTTCGTTCCCGACCCCAGGAAGAACCCGGCGACCAGCAGGATCATCGTGGCCGGGACCATGAAGGTCGTGATCACCACAGTCGCCTTCGGCACCGCGCGCGCGGCGCGGCGCCGGGCCTGCTGGGCATCGACGCGCCGCATGTCGTCGGCGATGGCGATCAGCGTGTCGACGATGGGGGCGCCCAGCTCCTCGCCCTGCTGCAGCGCCGTGACGAACTGGGCCACCTGTTCGGAGTCGTTGCGTCGGCGCAGCTCTTCGAACGCCTGCCGGCGGCTCACGCCCATGTCCATCTGGCGCAGAGTGATGCGCAGTTCGTCCGCCCACGGCCCCGCGTAGCGCTCGGCGACGCGCTCCAGGGCCTGCCGGAAGCCGAGACCGGCGCTGACGACCACCGCGAGAACGTCCAGGAAGTCCGGCAGCGTCCGGTCGATCGCCGCCTTGCGCTCGCGAACGGCGGCCCAGATGCCGACCTCGGTCCAGAACAGCCCGAAGGCCACCAGCAGCAGCGCCAGGAGCAGCTGACCGTCGCCGAGCATCACCAGGGCGCCGCCGAAGCCGAGCGCGCCGTAGACGGCGCGGCGGGCCGCGTACCGGTCGACGGTCAGGCCTCCGGGGTTGCCCGCGCGGTCGATGCGGCTGCGGACCTTCGCCACGCGCTTGCCGCCCATCATCCGCAGCACCAGCGGGGCGTAGCGCATGCCGAGCCGGTCCACGGCCGACCCCACGGCCGTCGTGCGCGTGGAGCCGACCTCCAGTGCGATGGCCAGGTCCTCCGGCAGCCTGGCCCGGCTGCGGCACAGGACGAGGCCGGCGCAGGCGCCCGCCACGGACAGCCCGGCCAGCAGACCCAGCAGAAGTCCCGCGATTCCCATGTGCAGCCGCCCCTCAGACGTCGATCCGGGACAGGCGGCGGATGACGAAGAAGCCCAGCCCGTACAGCGCGAAGGCGGCGATCACGGCCGCCTGCCCCAGGACGGAGGAGGTCATCCGGTCGATCGAGCCGGGTGCGACCCGGTCCGTCAGCAGGAGCGTGCCGATGCCCATCAGCGGGACGACGTACGCCGTGATGGTCACCTGGGCCAGCTGGGTGCGCACCTCGCGCCGGGTCTCCTTGCGCTCCTCCAGCGTCCGGGTGAGGTTGCGCAGCGAACTGACGACCGTGCCGCCCGCCCGGTTCGACAGGATCAGGGTGGTGACGAGGACGACCAGCTCGCGGGAGGGCAGCCGGTCTGCCAGCTCGCCCAGCGCGTCGTCGATGGAGTGGCCCACGGCGAGCTTGTCGGCGACCTTGGCGAGCTCCTCCCCGGCCGGCGCCTCCATTTCGTCCGCGGCCATGCCGAGGGCCGTGCGGAGGGCGAGCCCGGCCTGGGTGGCGTTGGCGAGGATGCGCGAGAGCTCGGGGAGCTGGTTGATGAACTTCTCGATGCGTTTGCGGCGCTGCCGGGCGAGGAAGCCGGAGGCGGTCCACACCGCGACCAGGGCGGCCAGGGGTCCGAAGAACGGGGCGAGGGCTCCGGCCGCGACCAGCCACAGCCCCGCGGCGGCGCCCAGCGTGGCGACGGCGAATTCGGCGGGAGTGACGTCCAGGCCGGTCGCGGCGAGCCGCCGTTCCAGCCGGCGCCCGGCTCCGGTGGCCCGAAGCCGCCGGTCGAGACGCGCGAAGCGGCGGGTGCGGCCCGCCTGCGGCAGCGCGGGCGCGTCGGAGAGCCGGTCCACCAGGGAGCGGCGCTGCGCCTTCCCCGAGGCGTACATCTGCAGGCCCGCGGTGCCGAGGACACCGGCCAGCACGACGGCGCCGATGGTCGGCGCGACGAGGTGCGCGAGATCGTCCATGCCCGTCGCCCTCCCTATCCCTGCCGCGCTTCCGGTGCCGCCGGCCCGGTGGGGAACGCCGCGACGCCGAAGGCGGGCGGCACGGATTCCCCGGCGAGCCGCAGGCGGTCGGCGGCCCGCTCCGGAACGGGGAAGCAGGTGAAGCCTCCGCGGACGATCCGGTCGGCGTCGAGCGGGCGGGCGTCGAAGCGGCAGACGGTCGCCAGCCGGTAGTCCTCGCGGCCCTGCGAGTCGAGCAGGGCGACCTCCGCGATGCGGCGCGACCCGTCGGCCTGCCGGGTGAGCTGGATGACGCAGTCCACGGCGCTGTTGATCTGGTCCCGCAGCGCCTCGTAGGGGACCTTGACCTCCGACATGGAGGCGAGCGTCTGCAGCCGCATCAGCGCGTCCTCGGCGCTGTTGGCGTGCACCGTGGCGAGGGAGCCGTCGTGTCCGGTGGACATGGCCTGGAGCATGTCGAGGGTCTCGCCGCCGCGCACCTCGCCGACGATGATGCGGTCGGGCCGCATGCGCAGGGAGTTGCGCACGAGGTCGCGGATGGTGATCCGGCCCTTCCCCTCGACGTTGGGCGGCCGCGATTCGAGGCGGATGACGTGCGCCTGCTGCAGTTGCAGCTCGGCGGCGTCCTCGACGGTGATGATGCGCTCTCCTTCCGGAATCAGCCCCGAGAGGGCGTTCAGCAGGGTCGTCTTGCCGGACCCGGTCGGGCCGGACACCACCACGTTGAACTTCGCCCGGACGAGCGCGGAGAACAGCATCAGCATCCGCTCGTCCAGCGTGCCCATGCCGATGAGCTCGGGCAGGGCGTAGGCGCGCGGGAAGCGCCGGATGGTCAGCGTCGCGCCGTTGAGGGCGAGCGGCGGGATGATGACGTTGACGCGCTCGCCGCTCGGCAGCCGGGCGTCGACCATCGGATTCGACTCGTCCACCCGGCGGTTGACCGTGGAGACGATGCGTTCGATGGTCTGCATGAGCTGCTCGTTCGATGCGAACCGCACGGGGACGGGCTCGACCCGCCCCGAGCGCTCGATGAAGATCTGATCGGGCCCGTTGACCATGATCTCGGTGATGGAGGGGTCCTCCAGGAGCGGTTCGAGGACGCCGAGGCCGAGGGCCTCGTCCACGACGCGGCGGATGAGCCGGTCCCGCTCGGCGGTGGACAGGACCGGTCCCTCGCGGCTGATGATGTGGCCGAGGACGCGCTCCAGCCGGGTCCGGCGCTCGGAGGCGGCGAGCGCCGACATCTCGGCCAGGTCGATCTCTTCGAGCAGCTTGGCTCGGTAGACGGGGACGAGGTGGCCCGACTCCCGTCCGTCGCCGGGGGTCTGGGGGGTGGTGATGCGGGCCCGCAGGCTCATGGCGCACTCCTCGGCAGCGGGTACGGTCCGGTGTCGGCCGGGCAGGGCATCGTGGCCCGGCGGGTGACGGAACGCTCGCCGAGGAAGGGCAGCACCGCCGGGATGACGACGGTGACCGAGGCGGTCGTCCGCGGGGCGCCGGCCGCGCACGGCGCCGCCGCCG
This sequence comes from Streptomyces telluris, assembly GCF_024519335.1. NCBI lineage: Bacteria > Bacillati > Actinomycetota > Actinomycetes > Kitasatosporales > Streptomycetaceae > Streptomyces > Streptomyces telluris. The sequence goes on along the minus strand of NZ_JANIID010000007.1, from coordinate 63,344 downwards.
GCGCGCCGTCGGTCCGCAGCCACCCGCTCATGGCGGCCCGCCCGGCTGCGGCCGGCGACACCCTCGGGTCGTCCAGCGAGGCGGTGCGCGCCGCGGCCCGGGCCGCGCTGCCGGCCTGCTGCGTCGCGTACGCGGCGAGCCCGAGCTGGATGGCGGCCAGCCCGACGAGCAGGAGCACCGGCAGGAAGCCGATGAGTTCGATGGACAGGGAGCCGCGGTCGCCGCGGCGGGCGGCCGCCGCCCCCGGCCGGGGTGGCCGCATCACCTCGCCTCCTCCGCCGCGCCCGCGGAACCCGTCACCGTCCACGGCCAGTTCACGAGCCCGGGGAAGAGGGCCGGGACCTGCAGGGCGACCTCGGCGCGGACGACGCCCGTGCCGTCTCCCCCGCACTCCGGGCCGCCGCGCCAGGCTCCCGGCAGGTCCGCCCTGGCGGCTGCGACGCAGTTGCCTCCGGCCGCCCCCGCCCGCGCGCCCTTGTCCGCCGCGTCCCCCGCGAGCGAGTACGTGTAGCCGATCAGGACGCACTGCCACACCACCGCGAACACGACGAGGATGAGCGGGAGGATGCCCAGGAACTCCACGGCGACCTGCCCCCGGTCGCCGCCCGCCCGCCGCCGGAAGCGGCTCGTCGGCACGGGGGAGAGCCGGTCGGCCCCCGTGCCGCCGGAGCCGCCGGCTCCCAGGGCCCGGCGCCGCCGGGTGCCGCCGGTGAGCGAGCGGTTCGCGTGGGCGGCGCCGCCGCGTAAGGAGCCGCCGCCCGCGGCGGGAGCGGCGATCAGGCCGATCTCGCCGGCCAGGGTCCACAGGGCCTGCCGCACCCCGGAGCGGGCGTCGAGGTCCTGCATCCGGCCGGAGTCGACGGCCGGTTGCAGCTCCTTGTAGCCCGCCGGGACCGTGGTGCGTGCCGTCCGCGTGCCCGTGGTGCGCTCCACCAGGGCGGGCTGGATCTCACTGTTACGGGTGTGCCGGTTGATGACGGTCGTGGTCTCGGCGGCCTTGCGGATCTGGAGCCGGTCCCAGAGCCGCACCATGCGCTTGGCGGCCCGTACGGAGACGACGTCCGGCGTCGTCACCAGCAGGGCCACGTCCGCCGTCTCGACGACGGCGGCGCCCGCCGCCGTTATCTGCGTGCCGCAGTCGGCGACGACCAGCTCGTAGCGGCTGCGCAGGGCGGCCGCGATCTGCCGGGCGGCGAGGTCGCCGATCTCCTCGCCGCGCTCGCCCTCGGCCGGGGCCAGCAGCAGGCCGAGGCCCGTGGGGTGCGGGAAGACGGCGTCCTGGAGGACTCGCGGCGAGATGTCGCTGATGCCGGCCAGGTCCGCGATCGACCGCCGGAACTGGACGTCCAGGTAGGAGGCGATGTCACCGGACTGCAGGTCCAGGTCGACCAGGGCGACGCTGCGCCCGGCGGCGCAGGCGGCGAGGGCGAGCTGCACGGCGGTGACGGTCGTGCCGACGCCGCCCTTGGCCCCGACGACCGCGAGGAGCGTCCCGCCCTCCCCGCCGCCGGGCCCCTCTCCGACACTGCCGAGATGGCGGCGGACCCCTACGGCCCAGTGGGCGGCGGCCTGGACGCGGGCGCCCACCTCCTCGTACGACAGCGGCAGTCCGGCGAGCCCGCGCGCCCCGACGTCCATCGCCGCCGCGTACAGCGCGGGCCCGCGGTCGGCGGTGACGAGCACGACGCCCGTGGCCGGGAAGCGCAGGGCCACCTCGCGGATGACCTCCAGGGCGGGTACCGGTCCGAGCCGCTCGTGGACCAGCACGACCTCGGGAAGCTCGTCGACCGAGGCGGCCGCCAGGACCGCCAGGGTGTCGAGCAGGCGCGTGGAGTCGCCGACGGCCTGCAGCGGTTCGACACCGGGCAGCTGTCCGAGCAGCCCGCCGAGGGCGCGGGCGGCGTCGGGGTCACCGACGGCCGGGAGGATTCTGATGGTCACCGTTCTCCCCTGCTCTACTTGTCGCCGTCGAGCGTGTAGGTGCGGTCGCTGCCGCTGACCGCGTCGTCGCCGCCGGGGGCGACGAGCGCGAGCCGGACGTGGGAGGCGAAGGACTCCGCGTAGGCCACCCGCTGGGCGTCCTTGGTGTCGAGGGCGAAGGTGATCGGCACGGCCTCGCCGCCGCGCCGCCCGCCCGCCGTGCCGCTGCCGGCGTCACGCTCGAAGGGGGTGAGCTTGCCGACCTGGATGACCTGGGCGTTGGTGACGATCACCTTGGACACCGGCTTGGCGCCCTGCTCCTTGCCGTCGAAGGTGGCGTAGACGTTGACCTTCGCCCCCGCGTAGATCTTTCCCGCGACACCCGTCGCCGCGTCGATCATGATGGCGATCTCCTGCTGGCCGGGCCGCAGCTCCGGGCGGGCGACGGCCATGTCCTGCTGGAGGAGCGACCCCTTGCGGAGCGGAGTGACGGAGATCTTCCCGTCGAGGTAGTCCAGGTCGGTGACGGCCGTCGCCGGGAGCCAGCGCCGGGGCATGGAGACCCTTTCGAACCGCTCCTTGGCGTCCCCGAGGTGCTGGTAGGCCGGGATGTCGGCCTTGAGCCGGTAGGCGGTGGCCTCGGGGCCGAGCTTGGACTCGGCGTCGTGCACGACCGCGAGCACTCCGGCGAAGGCGCCGAGGGCGCAGAGCACCGACAGGAGCAGGAGGATGATCCCGCGGCGCTGACGTGAATTCATGGGGCGGCGAACCTCGTTCGGGGACGTGACCGGGCGGTCCCGGCGGACCGGGCGGTGCTCAGCGGCGGGCGGGGACGGCGGGGGCCGCCCGGTCGCGGCGGGGCGGGGACGGGGCGGGGCCGCCGTCGGTTCGCGGCAGGGGCCCGGTGCAGAACGCGCAGCGGTCCCCGATGAGTTCGAGGCCGCACCAGTGGCACTCCTCCCTCCTGACGGACGCCACGAGCTGGTAGAGCAGGGACGGGTCCGGGATGGCCGCCGCGAACTCGACCGCCCGCCGCGTGCCCCACCAGCGCCGGGACTCCTCGGGCAGCGCGGTCTCCTGAGCACCCTGGACGTGCCAGTGGGGGGCGAGGGTCTCCAGCACCCAGTCGTCGCCGCGGACCGGCTTGTCGCGGGCGACGGTCATCCAGGTGGCGAAGCCCGGGCCGTCGGGGACGGCGTCACCGCCGATCCTGAGGAGCCGCGGACCGGGGTTGACGAGGGCGGCGAAGCGCGTGCCGGGCAGGACCGAAGCGAGGTGCGCACCGAGCCCCACCTCGACGCGGTCGAGGCCGGTGACGCTGGAGAGCTGTGCTCCGGCGTAGATGTAGTGGGCGAGCAGCCGCGCGGCGGAGGCGAGCACTCCCGGACTGAGGTCGGAGACCGACAACTGCCGTAACTGGCGGGCCAGGACGCCGACGGCCAGCGGTGGCAGCGCGATGGGCAGCAGTGCGATCCGGTCGCTCTCCAGGACGGCCCGGACCGCGTGCAGGCGCCGCACGTACGGGCCGGGCAGGGAGTCGGGGTAGAGGACGACGACGTGGCCGCACCGGTCGAGCAGCGCGGACGCGCGGGCCACGGCGGTCTCCAGCGGCTCCTCCCCGGGCGGATGGAGGACGGCCGCGTCGGGGACCGGCCCGTCGGTCGGTGAGATCACCAGGTCGGGGCTGGTCACTGCTATCGCTAGGGGCACGTCGGCTTCCCCGTTCACTCCGGCCTCGGGGGCTGCTGGCAGGCGCGGTTCGGCACTGCCCCGTCCTGGCGCCTCCGCACTTTATCCACGAATGGAGCGGCTGAGAACCGGTCTTCGGGAACCCTTGACGGATGTATTGGCCTAGACCATCTTTACGCGCACACGGCCGCCGCCGTACCCCCACATCACTACCCACCGGCACGACGCCAACTCCTCTCCCACCGGAGGAAACAGTGGATCACCATCGGCATGGCACAACCCGTCGCAGCAGACCCTCCAGACCCTGCAGATCCCGCAGACCTCACGCTCGCCGCACCCCCTTCCTCGCCGCCGTCACCCTCCTCCTGACCGGCCTCCTCCCCCTGTTCGGCGGCGCGGCCCCCGCACAAGCAGCCGCCGAGCCCAATCTCGCCAAGAACCCCGGATTCGAGAACGGCCTCTCCGGGTGGTCCTGTTCCGGGGGCAGCGGGGTCGTCGTCGGGGCGCCCGTGCACGGTGGGAGTGGGGCGCTCAAGGCCTCGCCGGCCGGGGCGGACAACGCGCGGTGCGGGCAGAGCGTTGCCGTGCGGCCCGGGTCGTCCTACACGCTGAGTGCGTGGGTGCAGGGGCCCTACGTTCACCTCGGTGCGAGCGGGACCGGGACGACGGACGTCTCCACGTGGACGCCTTCCGCCGGTACGTGGCAGCAGCTCTCCACCTCCTTCACCACCGGGCCCTCCACCACCTCCGTCACCGTCTACACCCACGGGTGGTACGGGCAGGCTCCCTACTTCGCCGACGACATCACCCTCACGGGGCCCGGCGGCGGCGAGCCCGGCGAACCGGTGCCGGGGGCTCCGGGCGGGCTCAGGGCCGGGGCCGTGACCGCCTCTTCCGTGGCCTTGTCCTGGGACGCGGTCGCCGGGGCCACGGGGTACAACGTCTACCGCGACGGCACCAAGGTCGCTTCGGCCGAAGGGACTTCGGCCACGGTCGGCGGGCTCGCGGCCTCCACCTCGTACCGGTTCGAGGTGACCGCCACCAACGCGACCGGGGAGTCGCCCAGGTCGGCCGCGGTGACCGCCACGACCACCGCCGGCGGGGATCCGGGGCCCTCCCTGCCCAAGCACGCCGTCACCGGCTACTGGCAGAACTTCAGCAACGGCGCCACCGTCCAGAAGATCAGTGACGTGCAGAGCCAGTACGACATCATCGCCGTCGCCTTCGCCGACGCGACGGCGACGCCGGGCGCGGTCGACTTCCGGCTCGATCCCGCGCTCAACTACTCCGAGGCGCAGTTCAAGGCCGACATCGCCGCCAAGCAGGCGGCCGGCAAGCGCGTCATCATCTCGATCGGCGGCGAACGCGGCACGGTCACCGTCAACGACGCGGCCTCTGCCGCCCGCTTCGCGGACAGCGTCCACGCCCTGATGCAGAAGTACGGGTTCGACGGCGTCGACATCGACCTCGAGAACGGCCTCAACCCGACCTACATGACGCAGGCCCTGCGCGCGCTCTCGGCGAAGGCGGGCAGCAAGCTCGTCATCACCATGGCGCCGCAGACGATCGACATGCAGTCGGCGTCGGCGGGCTACTTCCGCACGGCCCTCAACATCAAGGACATCCTGACCGTCGTCAACATGCAGTACTACAACAGCGGGTCCATGAACGGCTGCGACGGGAAGGTGTACGCGCAGGGGTCCGTCGACTTCCTCACCGCGCTCGCCTGCATCCAGCTCGAAGGCGGCCTCGACCCCTCGCAGGTCGGTCTGGGCCTGCCCGCCTCCCCGCGCGCGGCGGGCGGCGGCTACGTGTCTCCGTCCGTCGTCAACAACGCCCTGGACTGCCTGGCGAAGGGCACGGGCTGCGGCGCGTTCAAGCCGTCGAAGACGTATCCCGGGATCCGCGGGGCGATGACGTGGTCGACGAACTGGGACGCCGCGGCCGGCAACGCCTGGTCCGGTGCGGTGGGGCCGCACGTCCACGGGCTGCCGTAGGTCCTGCCCGCCCGGCGCCCCACGCATCCCCTGCTGCCGGGCGGGCCTGCGGGCCCGCCCGGCAGCAGGGCAGCAGAGCAGCAGAGAGGCGGGGTGCCAGGGGTGCGAGGGGTGCGAGCGGCGATCAGGGCTTCGGCAGGGCACAGCCCGGCAGGCTCAGGTCCACCTTGTTCCCCGCCTTGACGCACTTGGCGATGCCGTACGTCTCCTGGGCGTAGTTGATGCCCTTCCGCACGGTGACCTGGCCGCTCTCGTCGACCTCGCACGGGTTGTTCATCGTGCAGCGCTCGCCGCTCTCGTTGCCCGTGTTGTTGATGGCGACGACCTTCCCGGTGTTCGCGTCGATCACCGGCGAGCCGGACGTGCCGCCTATCGTGTTGCACGACGGGGTGTAGCGGAGCGAGTCCTTCCAGGTCCAGTCGCTCTCGCGCAGGCGGTAGACGAAGCCGTCGACGTTGCAGCTGTAGATCCGCTTCCAGAAGCCGGAGACGACCTTGATCGGCGTACCGCTCACCGGGTGGTCCGCCGACAGGCTGAGCGCGTTGATCCCGTAGCGCTGCTTGATCTGGGCATATGTTGTGTTCAGCTCGTACAGCGTGACGTCCGTGTCGGTCATCGTGGCGTACGAGATCTTGGTCGCGCGCAGCGTGGCGACCTTGTTCGCGCTGGAGTCGAGCAGGCTGAACGTGCGGGTGGACGGCTTGTCGGTGAAGACGACGCCCGGGCCCGGCATGCCGGTCTCCAGGCAGTGTCCGTTGGTCATGACGAGACCGGGGTCGTTGTCGGACGAGCTCGGCAGGCGGATCAGGGAGCCGGAGCAGTTGCTGAGCGCCACGGTGCCGGCGAAGTCGACGGCCTTGGGCGTGCCCTTGCCGTAGGCGCTCGCGCCGATGTTCGCGGCCGCAGCTGCAGCCGAAGCCGTGGTCGTAGCTGTAGCCGAATCCGTGGCCGTGGTCGAAGCCGTGACCGAAGCCGCTCCCCCGTCCGGGGAGACGGCGGAGGCGGTTCCGGCGCCGGCCATGGTCGCCCCGGCGAGGAGGAGGGTAGTGGTGAGCGCGCCGACGAGAGGTCTTCTCATGGGGGGTGGTTCCTCTCTGAGACGGATCCGGGCCGCCCGGGCCGGATCCGGGCCGAAGTTCCGTTCGGTTTTGACGTGTGCATTGTTGGTGCCCCTGAGGGCGCGCGCAATCAACCGGTCGCAAGTGAAAGGGAAGTTGGCCTGAATCTCCCGTTCGGACGCGTTGACCAGTTCATGACACCCTCCGACACTGGCCACGCGCCCCCGGGCACTACCCGCACCCTACGCACACCCCGCGCAACCCGCACGCCATGCGCCATCCGCACGCCATGCACCACCCGCGGGCGACGCACCGCCGGCGGGCCCGGCACGCCATGCACCACCCGTGCACCACCCGCGGGCCCCGCACCCCCCACCCGTCGCACTACCGGAACCCCCCAGGAGACCGCATGCGACCCCGCTCGCACGGCAGATGGGCCACCGCCCTCGCCGCCGTGCTCACCCTGGCCCTGGCCGTCCCCGCCGCCTCGCGGGACACGGACGAGAAGACCACCGACGGAAGGTCCCGGGCGTACGAGGTCACCGGCCCTCGTACCGCCGCCCAGCGCACCGCCGTGGCCGCGACCGGCGCCGCCATCGACGCCGTGCGGCACGGCTCGGTCGTGATCACCGCGGACGACGCCCAGGCCGAGCGCATCCGCCGGATGGGCTACAAGGTCAGCCGGCTGCCCGGGCCGCCGGACCGCACGGAGGGCCGCTCCCCCGAGCCGTACGACTTCCCGCCCGCCGACGCCGGGTTCCACAACTACCGCGAGGCGATGGCGGAGATCGACGCCGGCGTCGCCAAGTACCCGTCGATCATGAGCAAGAAGGTCATTGGCAAGTCGTACGAGGGCCGCGAGATCGTCGCCGTGAAGATCAGCGACAACGTGGCCGCCGACGAGGACGAACCCGAGGTCCTCTTCACCGCGCATCAGCACGCGCGCGAGCACCTCACCGTCGAGATGGCCCTCTACCTGATCAAGGAGTTCGGCTCCAAGTACGGCAGCGACCCGCGGATCACCAAGGCGGTCGACAGCCGCGAGATCTGGATCGTGCCCGACGTCAACCCCGACGGCGGCGAATACGACATCGCCACCGGCTCGTACCGCAGCTGGCGCAAGAACCGCCAGCCCAACGCGGGGTCCAGCAGCCGCGGGACCGACCTCAACCGCAACTGGAACTTCAAGTGGGGCTGCTGCAACGGCTCCTCCGGCAGCACCGGCTCCGAGACCTACCGCGGCTCGGCCGCCGAGTCCGCGCCCGAGGTGAAGGTCGTCGCCGACTTCGCGCGCAGCCGGATCGTCGGCGGCAAGCAGCAGATCAAGGCCGGGATCGACTTCCACACGTACAGCGAGCTGGTGCTGTGGCCGTTCGGCTACACCTACAACGACACCGGCCCCGGCATGACCCAGGACGAGCACGACGTCTACGCGACCCTCGGCAAGTCCATGGCCGCCAGCAACGGCTACACGCCCGAGCAGTCCAGCGACCTCTACATCACCGACGGCACGATCGACGACTGGCTCTGGGGCGACCAGCGGATCTTCTCGTACACCTTCGAGATGTATCCCGACGAGAGCGGAGCGGGCGGCGGCTTCTACCCGCCCGACGAGGTCATCGACCGCGAGACCGCGCGCAACCGCGACGCGGTGCTGCAGCTGCTGGAGGCGTCGGACTGCATGTACCGGGTCATCGGCAAGGAGGCGCAGTACTGCAAGCAGTAGCGCGGCAGGAGCCCGCGGTACGAGACCGCAGGCAGCAGTAGCCGTCGTACGAGCGGCCCCGCCGGGCAAGCCGGACAAGCCCGCGGGGCCGCGGCCCCGCGTCACGGAATCACGACGCTCAGCGCCCCCGCCACCGCGAACCCCGCCACCGACAGCACCGACTCCAGCACCGTCCACGACTTCAGCGTCTCCCGCTCCGGTATGCCGAAGTACTTGGCCACCATCCAGAAGCCGCCGTCGTTGACGTGCGAGGCGAAGGTCGAGCCCGCCGACACCGCCACGATGACCAGCGCCAGGTGGGCCTGGGAGGAGGTGGTGCCGGAGAGGAGCGGGGCGACGATGCCCGCCGTCGTGACGATCGCGACCGTCGCCGAGCCCTGTGCCACGCGCAGCGCGACCGCGAGCAGCCAGGCCAGGACGATGACCGGCAGGCCCGCGCCGTCGAACGTGCCGGCCAGCGCCCGGGCCACCCCGCTGCCCTTGAGGACCGCACCGAAGATCCCGCCCGCGCCGACGACGAGCAGGATGTTGCCCACCGGCTTCAGCGACGCGGTCGAGACGGCCTCCAGCGACGCGCGGGACCAGCCGCGCCGCAGGCCCAGCAGCCAGTACGCCAGGAGCAGGGCGATGGTCAGCGCCACGAAGGGGTGGCCGAAGAACTCCACCACCGAGCGGGCCGTGCTCGGTGCGAACGCCACCGAGGAGAACGTCGCGAGGAGGATGAGGAGCAGGGGCGTGCCGATGACGGCGAGCAGGGTGCCGAGCGCGACCGGCTTCTCCGGCGCGGCCGGGCTCCCGGGCTCGGCCCGTTCCCCGGATTCCCCAGGTTCCCCGGATTCCCCTGATTCCTTGAGCACGGGGCTCTGCGCGGTCACCGCCCGCTTCGTCTCCTCCGCCGCCTCGGCCATGTCGGCCGGTACGGGGACGAAGACGCGGCGGCCGATCCACGCCGCGTACCCCCACGCCGCCAGGACCGCCGGCACGCCCGTCGCGGCGCCCATGAGGATCACCCAGCCGAGGTCCACGTGCAGCAGCCCGGCCGCGGCCACCGGGCCCGGGTGGGGCGGCAGGAACGCATGGGTCATGGAGAGCCCGGCCAGCAGCGGCAGCGCGTACAGCAGAATCGATTTCCCGCTGCGCCTCGCGGCCGCGTACACGATCGGCGCGAGGACGAAGATGCCCACGTCGAAGAAGACCGGGATGCCGAAGAGCACCCCGGTCACCCCCATCGCGAGAGGCGCCCGCCGCTCGCCGAAGAGGGCGAGCAGCCGCGCGGAGAGGGCCTCCGCCCCGCCGGAGACCTCCAGGACCGAGCCGAGCATCGTGCCGAGCCCGATGATGACGGCGATGTGACCGAGGGTGCCGCCCATGCCCGCCTCGACGAGCGGGACGGCACCGGACTTCTGGACCGTGCCGAAGAGTTCCGTCACGGACAGCCCGGCGCCGAGGCCGACGGCGACCGAGACGGCCAGCAGGGCCACGAACGGCTGCAGCCTGACCTTGATGATCAGGAACAGGAGCAGGGCGATGCCGAGGGCCGCGACGGTCAGCAGACCGGCGGTGCCGGGTACGAGGGCCGGCAGCCCTCCCGTGCGACCCTCGGCCGCGTATATGACGGATGTGGCGGATGTGGCAGATTTGGTGGATATAGCGGATGTGACGGACACGGCGAGCACCCCCGGGCCCCGGTACGGCCGTCAGCCGAGCACGGCGAGCGCGTCGATCTCGATGAGCAGGCCCGCGGGGAGGCCGACGTAGACGGTCGTACGGGCCGCCGGAACGGACTTCAGGTCGGCGAAGTACTCGTTGTAGATCGCGTTCATCTCCGCGAAGTGGGCGGTGTCCGTGAGGTAGATCCGCATCATGATCACGTCCTCCCAGGTCGCTCCGCCCTCCTCCAGGACGGCCTTGACGTTGGCGAGGGTCTGCAGGGTCTGCTCGCGCAGGGTGTCCCCGGCGGGCGTCGGAGGCTGTCCCTCCACCGCCGGCAGGAAGCCCACCTGCCCGGCGACCTGCAGGATGTTGCCCTTCTTCACCCCGTGCGAGAACTTCGCGGGCGGGGTGGTGTGGGTGGCCGGCGTGATGGCGGCCTTCTCGGTCTTCGCGGCCTTCTCGGTCTTCGCGGCCTTCGCGGTCTTCGCGGTCTTCGCGGTCTTCGCGGTCATGGCGTGACTACTTCCTGACGGGTGGCGGTGGCGGTGTGGTGCCGGAGTACTCCGCGCTGACGGCTTCCGCGGTGCGGCGCAGCAGCGGGAGGAGTTCGAGGAGCTCGCCCGTGCCCACGACGACGTTGGGCGCGGAGATCGAGCAGGCGGCGACGACGCGCCCGTCGGTGCCGCGGACCGGTGCGCCGACGCAGTTGATGGACTCCTCATGGCCGCCGAAGTCGGTGGCCCAGCCCTGCTCGCGCACGGTCGCCAGCTCCTTGAGGAACGCGGCGGCGTCCGGCGTCGAACGGGACGTGTAGGCGGGGTAGTCGAGGCGTTCGGCGACGGCGCGGCGCTCGGGCTCGGGCAGGTCGGCGAGGAGCAGCTTGGCGACGGCGGCGACGGTGATCGCGACGGGCTTGCCGATGCGCGAGTACATCCGTACGGGGTAGCGGCTCTCGACCTTGTCGATGTAGAGGACCTCGCCGTCCTCGTACACGGCGAGGTGCACGGTGTGCCCGCACCGCTCGTTGAGCGCGACGAGGTGCGGGTGGGCGATCTCGCGCACGTCGAGGTTCTCGGCGGCCTGCTGGGCGAGGGCGAACAGGCGGGTGCCGAGGCGGTAGCGCTGGTCCTGCTGCCGGTAGACCATGCCGTGCTCGTGGAGGGTGCGCAGCAGGCGCAGCGCGGTCGACTTGTGGACGTCGAGGCGGGCCGCCACCTGCTCCAGGTTGGCCGGCCCCTCGGCGAGCAGCGGCAGGATCCGCAGGGCGCGGTCGACGGTCTGGCTCATGTGCGTTCCTTCGCGGCGGCGGGCCCGGGGTCGGTGCCCCCGGTCGATTCGGTGGGGCCGGTGGGGCCGGTGGGGTCAGTGGATGCAGGGGGTGCGGCGGGTGCAGGGGGTGCGGTCACGGCCTCCGTCCAGCCCGGGCCGAGACGCAGCCGCCCCCACTCCTCGGCGCCGAGGGCCGCGAGCCGGTCGGCGAGGTCGCGCCGGGGCGGGGCAGCGAGGTCGCCCGGGGAGGTCAGCGCGGCGGCGGCCATCAGGTGGCCGTGGCGCAGCCGCCGCTCGACGGGCAGCCCGCGCAGCGTGCCGGAGAGGAAACCGGCGGCGAACGCGTCCCCGGCACCGACGGGCGCGACGACGTCGACGGAAAGGGCGGGAACGTAGACGACTGCGTCAGTGTCAGCACCGGCACCGGCAGCGGCAGCGGCAGCGGCAGCGGCAGCACCGCGTACGTACGCCGTCGCCCCCGCGGCCCCCTGTTTGACGACGAGGACCCGCGGCTCGGGCAGCGCGGCCCGTATCGCCGCGGCGCCGCGGACGCCCCAGGCCGCTTCCGCCTCGTCCTCGCCGACGAAGACGAGGTCGCACCGGCGGGCGAGGTCGGCCAGGACGGCGGGTCCGTCGGAGGCGCCGGCCCCGGCGGAGGCGACGGGCCCTGCGGAGGCGTCAGGTCGCCCTGCGGGAGCGCCCCGCCACAGCGCCACGCGGTAATTGACGTCGAAGGAGACGAGGGGGCGGCCGGGGCGCCGCTCGGTGAGGTCGCGGACGAGGGCGAGGCAGCCGGCGGAGAGCGCGGCGGTGATGCCGGTGAGGTGCAGGACGCGGCCGGACCACGCGGTCGCGCGGCGGACGAGGGCCGGCGACATGGCGGAGGCGGCGGATCCGGCGCGGTAGTAGAGGACTTCGGAGAGGGGGGCGGAGGCGGGTCCGGGATGCCCGGGACATCCGGGAAGCCCGGAAGGTCCGGGAAGCCCCACGCCCCGCTCCCCCGCCGTGCGGAAGTACACGCCCGTGGGCCGCCCGGCATCCCGCTGGACCGCTGACACGTCCACGCCGTACGCGGCGATCGCCGCCACCAGGTGGTCGCCGAACGCGTCCGCGCCGACCCGGCTCACCCATTTCGCCCGGTGCCCGGCGGCGGCCAGTGCGCAGGCGACGTTGGACTCCGCTCCCCCGATGCCGCGGTCGAAGGACGCGACGCCGGCGAGGGGGCCCGGCTCCGGCCGCGCGGGGCGGAAGGCGACCATCGACTCGCCGAGGCACACGACGTCGGCTGCGGTCACGGTCGGCCTCGCTCCCCGGTCCGGTTGCGTACGCCTCTGGTGTACGCGTCTGGTGTACGCCTCTTGTGCACGCGCCTTACGCACGCGCCTTACGCACGCGCCCCTGTGCACACGGTCCTGTGCACGCGGTCCCATGTACGCAGTCCCATGTACGCGCCCTGTGCACACGGTCCTGTGTACGCGTCCTGTCACGGTCGCTCTCAGGACGCGAGATGACCGTTGACCCCGTACTTGGCGGGATGTTAGACAGCATCCAGCGCTCTACGCAATGGGCGTTGCACTGTGCGCAACGAAATCCGACGCGCGCTGTACGTACACACGACTCCCCGGGAGGCTCCATGGCCACCGCCGACGCGACCAACGCGACCACCGACGCCGTCGCCCGCCTCGCGGACACCCGCGTCGACCACCGCTTCAAGGGCCTGCCCCCGGACGCCGAGGGCCTGACCGTCGGCGCGCTGGCCGCCGAGCGCCGCTCGCTGTTCACGGGCGGCTTCACCACGCCCGTGCTCGCCCTCTCGGCGGAGGCGCTCGACCACAACCTCGCCCTCATGGAGCGCTGGTCCACCGGCCACGGCCTGGCCTTCGCCCCGCACGGCAAGACCACCATGGCCCCGCAGCTGCTGGAGCGGCAGATCGCGCACGGCGCCTGGGGGATCACTGCCGCGACGGTCTCCCAGGTTCGCGTCTACCGCGCCTTCGGCATACGCCGCGTCTTCCTCGCCAACGAGGTCGTGGACCCCGCCGCGCTGCGGTGGCTGGCCGCCGAGCTGGACGCCGACCCGGAGTTCCGCCTCTTCACCTACGTCGACTCCGTGCGCGGCGTCGAGCTGATGGACGCCGCGCTCCGCGAGGCCGGGGCCGCGCGCCCGCTCGACGTCGTCGTCGAGCTGGGTGCGGCCGGCGGCCGCACGGGCGCCCGCACCGAGGCCGAGTGCACGGCCGTGGCCGACGCCGTGGCCGCCGTGAGCACCCTGCGACTGGCGGGGGTCGGCGGGTACGAGGCGGAGATCCCCGGCGCCGACGGCGAACTCGTCGGCGCGTGGCTGCGCCGGCTGACCGCGCTGGCCGTCGAGTTCGACAAGGCGGGCCGGTTCGCCGGCGTGGAGCAGGTGGTCGTCAGCGCGGGCGGCAGCGCGTGGTTCGACGCGGTCGCGGAGGTCTTCGCGGAGCTGCCGGAGCTGTCGGTGCCCGTGCTGAAGCTGCTGCGGTCGGGGGCGTACATCACCCACGACGACGTCGCGTACCGGAAGAAGACCCCCTTCAACCGGCACCCGGAGGAAGGCGAGCTCCGCCCCGCGTTCCGCCTCTGGGCCCAGGTCGTCTCCCGCCCGGAGCCGGGCCGCGCCTACCTCAACGCGGGCAAGCGCGACGTCCCCTACGACCTGGACCTGCCGGTGGTACGGGCGGTGCGCTCGGCACGGGACGGCTCGGTGCGGGGCGGTGCGGGCATGACCGTGATCGGGCTGGCCGACCAGCACGCGTTCGTGGAACTGGCGGAGGACGTGGAGCTGGAGGTCGGGGACTGGGTGGGGCTGGGTCTGTCGCACCCGTGCACGGTCTTCGACAAGTGGCAGCTGATCCCGCTGGCCACGGAGGCCGGCACGGTCACGGACTACGTCCGCACCTTCTTCTAGGCCCGGTTCGGGTCGGCTCGCCCCCGCGCAGGGCACGGGCCGCTGCGCGGGCCTGCCCGGCACCACCGCCGGCCACTGCGCCGGCCCGGCGTGCCAACCGATCCGCACAGGCCGGACCGGCACCACCGCACTTCGCCGTCGTGGCAGACCACCGCTGCGGCGGGAGAGGGTGGCCCGGCCACTCGGTACGCCCTGCCGCCGGGCAGGAACCACCACCGCACCGGCCGGCGGTGCCCGGCCGGCCGTCACACCGGCCGTGACACCGGCCGTCACACCGGCCCGCCGGCGGCGCCGCCGGACCGCGCCCTCCTGGCCGGTCACCACCACGGCGGGACGGGCAGAAAGACCCGGCCCCTCCGTACGTCCCGCCGCCGGGCAGAAAAACCCGCCGCCGCGGCGACCGGCCACGACGGCGCAACCCGGCGGTGCCGGACCGGCCGTCACAGCCCGCGCGTACCGGCCGTCACAGCCCGCGCGCACCGGCCGGTCGTCCCCCACCGCCCACCCCCCGCCTTCCGCCAACCGCTCGCGAAGGGACCCGCTCATGGACACCGTCTTCCGCAACGTGCGCGTCATCGACGGGTCCGGCGGGCCCTCCTACCGGGCCGACGTCGGGCTGGCCGGGGGGCGGATCGCCGAGATCCGGCGGCCGGGGGACGGGCCCCGTCCGGGCGCCCGCCGCGTCGTCGACGCGGCGGGCCTCGCGCTGTCCCCCGGCTTCATCGACATGCACGCCCACAGCGACCTGGCCCTCCTCCGCGACCCCGTCCACGAGGCGAAGGCCGCGCAGGGCGTGACGTTGGAGGTCATCGGTCAGGACGGGCTGTCGTACGCGCCCGTCGACGACCGCACGCTCGCCGGGGTCCGCGCTCAGATCACCGGCTGGAACGGTGACGGTTCGGACGTCGCCTTCTCCTGGCGCACCGTCGGCGAGTACCTGGACCGCCTCGACCACGGCTTCGCCGGCGAAGGGATCGCGGTGAACGCCGCCTACCTCCTCCCCCAGGGGACCGTCCGCGCGCTCGCCGTCGGCTGGGAGGACCGGCCCGCCACGGCCGCCGAGCTCGGCCGCATGAAGCGGCTCGTCGCCGAGGGGCTGGAGCAGGGCGCGGTGGGCCTGTCGTCCGGGCTGACGTACACGCCCGGCATGTACGCCGACGACGCCGAGCTGACGGAGCTGTGCCGCGTCGTCGCCTCGTACGGCGGCTACTACTGCCCGCACCACCGCTCGTACGGCGCGGGCGCCCTCGCCGCGTACGAGGAGATGATCGCCCTCGGCCGGGCCGCCGGCTGCGCCCTGCACCTGGCCCACGCCACCATGAACTTCGGGGTGAACGAGGGCCGCGCCCCCGAGCTGCTGGCCCTGCTCGACTCCGCGCTCGCCGCGGGCGCGGACATCTCGCTCGACACCTACCCCTACACCCCCGGCTGCACCACGCTCGTCGCGATGCTGCCGAGCTGGGCGGGCGAGGGCGGCCCGGAGGCGGTGCTGGCGCGTCTGCGCGACGACGCGACCGCCGGGCGCATCCGGTACGCGATGGAGGTGGAGGGCGCGGACGGCTGCCACGGGGTGCCCATCGACTGGGACACGATCGAGATCTCGGGCGTCTCCGACCCGGCCCTCGCCGCGGAGCACGTCGGAAGGACGGTGGCGGGCGCCGCCCGCGAGCGCGGCGAGGAGCCGTGGGCGACCGCGCGCCGGCTGCTGGTCGCGGACCGGCTGGGGCCGACGATCCTGCAGCACGTGGGCCACGAGGAGAACGTCCGCACGATCATGCGGCACCGCGTGCACACCGGCGGCAGCGACGGCATCCTGCACGGCGCCAAGCCGCATCCGCGGGCGTACGGCACGTTTCCGCACTACCTGGGCCGGTACGCGCGGGAGCTCGGCGTGCTCTCCCTGGAGGAGTGCGTGGCGCATCTCACGTCGCGGCCCGCGGCGCGTCTGAGGCTGCCCGACCGGGGTCTCGTGCGCGTCGGGCACCGCGCCGATCTCGTCCTCTTCGATCCGGAGACGGTGGCCGCCGGTGCCACTTTCGAAGCCCCTCGGACCCTTCCGACCGGCATTCCTTATGTCCTGATTGCGGGACGCTTTGTGATGGAAGACGGGCAGCGGACGGACGTCCTGGCCGGCCGGGCGGTCCGGCGCACCGCGGCGGCGTGATCGGCCGCTGCGCGGCGGCTCCGGCCGGGCCGGAAACGGCGAGCACGCGGCCCGGAGCCCCCGTATGGTGGCCGTCATGCAGGTGATCCAGTCAACGAAGCTCGCCAACGTCTGCTACGAAATCCGTGGCCCGGTGCTCGAGGAGGCCATGCGGCTGGAGGCGGCAGGTCACCGCATCCTCAAGCTCAACACCGGCAACCCCGCGATCTTCGGGTTCGAGTGCCCTCCGGAGATCCTGGAGGACATGCTGCGCAACGTGGGCGACGCCCACGGCTACGGCGACGCCAAGGGCCTGCTCGCGGCCCGCCGCGCGGTGGTGCAGCACTACGAGACCAAGGGCGTCGAGCTGTCCGTCGAGGACGTCTACCTCGGCAACGGCGTCTCGGAGCTGATCCAGATGTCGATGCAGGCGCTGCTCGACGACGGCGACGAGGTCCTCGTACCGGCCCCGGACTATCCGCTGTGGACGGCCTCGGTCTCCCTGGCCGGCGGCACCGCCGTGCACTACCGCTGCGACGAGCAGTCGGACTGGATGCCGGACCTGGCGGACATCGAGCGCAAGATCACCGACCGCACCAAGGCCCTCGTCATCATCAACCCGAACAACCCCACGGGTGCGGTCTACGACGACGAGATGCTGCGCGGCCTCACCGAGATCGCCCGCCGCCACAACCTGATCGTCTGCTCGGACGAGATCTACGACAAGATCCTCTACGACGGCGTCACCCACACCCCCACCGCGGCCCTCGCCCCGGACCTGCTGACGCTCACCTTCAACGGCCTGTCCAAGGCCTACCGGGTGGCCGGCTACCGCAGCGGCTGGATGGCGGTCTGCGGCCCCAAGGCCCACGCCGAGAGCTACATCGAGGGCCTGACGATCCTGGCGAACATGCGCCTGTGCGCCAACATGCCCGCCCAGTACGCGGTGGCCACGGCCCTCGGCGGCCGGCAGACGATCAACGACCTGGTGCTGCCGGGCGGCCGGCTGCTGGAGCAGCGCGACGTCGCGCACGAGCTGCTGACGCAGATCCCGGGCGTGACGTGCGTGAAGCCGAAGGGCGCGCTGTACGCCTTCCCGCGGCTGGACCCCAAGGTCTACAAGATCAAGGACGACCGGCAGATGGTGCTGGACCTGCTCCGCGCCGAGAAGATCATGGTCGTGCACGGCACGGGCTTCAACTGGCCGGAGCCGGACCACTTCCGCCTGGTCACGCTGCCGAACGCCACGGACCTGGCGGACGCGGTGACGCGGATCGGGAGCTTCCTGGACGGTTACGGGCAGCCGTAGCCGGCCTGCGGCCCACCGGTTACGGGCAGCCGTAGCCGGTCGGCCGACCGGTTCTCTATAGAGAAGATAACTTTAGACGCCGTCTAAGTTAGGATGGCCTTCTGAGGCATTCCCAGGAGGCCATCCATGTACGAGCCGATCCGGACGCAATCGGTCCACAGCCTGGCCGCACAGCGCTGGAGCAAGCGGGTCCTGCACCGTTCCCGCGAGGAGGAGCTGGACATCCGGCTCGCGGGACATCTCACCGCGCTGCTGACCGTGACCGACGAGCTGCGCGCCCTCGCGCCGTCCGGCGCGCTGGACGACGCCGCCGACCGTCTCGCCGACGCCATCACCCGCATGAGCGGCACCACCCCGCTCCGGGCGGCCCCGTCGGCGGACCACCCCACCCCCGCCCGCGTCAACGCCCTCCACCAGCGCGCCCACCAACTGGCCGGCCAGGCCCTGGTCGTCGCCGCATCGGCCGGCGACGCAGCGGGCCGGGCTCTCGCGGCCGAGCGCCTGCGGGCTCACGCGACGGCGCTCGGCATCCCCGAAGAGGAGTAGTGACGCCCGCCCCGGGAGCCGGGGCGGGCGTCGCGCGCGACCCGGGCCGTCAGCCCAGGCGCCGTACCAGCGCCCGGTACTCGTCCCACAGCTCCTTCGGCGTGTGGTCGCCGAAGGTGTTCAGGTGTTCGGGGATCAGCGCGGCCTCCTCGCGCCAGACCTCCTCGTCCACCGTCAGCAGCAGGTCGAGGTCCTCGTCCGAGATGCGCAGGCCCGCGGTGTCGAGCGCCTCGCGGGTCGGCAGGATGCCGATGGGGGTCTCGACGCCCTCGGCGCGGCCGTCGAGGCGGTCGACGATCCACTTCAGGACGCGGCTGTTGTCACCGAAGCCCGGCCACACGAACCGGCCGTCGGCGTCCTTGCGGAACCAGTTGACGTAGTAGATCTTCGGGAGCTTGGACTCGTCCCCCTTGGCGATTGCGGTCTTGCCGACGTTGACCCAGTGGCCCATGTAGTCGCCCATGTTGTAGCCGCAGAAGGGCAGCATGGCGAAGGGGTCGCGGCGCAGCTCGCCGACCTTGCCCTCGGCGGCCGCGGTCTTCTCGGAGGCGACGTTGGCGCCGAGGAAGACGCCGTGCTGCCAGTCGAAGGACTCGGTCACCAGCGGGACGGCGGAGGCGCGGCGGCCGCCGAAGAGGATCGCGGAGATCGGCACGCCCTTGGGGTCCTCCCACTCGGGCGCGATGATCGGGCACTGCGAGGCGGGGACGGTGAAGCGGGCGTTGGGGTGGGCGGCCGGGGTGGGCGAGGCCGGGGTCCAGTCGTTGCCCTTCCAGTCCGTCAGGTGGGCGGGCTGCTCCTCGGTCATCCCCTCCCACCACACGTCGCCGTCGTCGGTGAGGGCGACGTTGGTGAAGACGGAGTTGCCCCAGAGGGTCTTCATGGCGTTGGCGTTGGTGTGCTCGCCGGTGCCGGGGGCGACGCCGAAGAAGCCGGCCTCGGGGTTGATGGCGTAGAGGCGGCCGTCCGCGCCGAAGCGCATCCAGGCGATGTCGTCGCCGATGGTCTCGACGGTCCAGCCGGAGACCGTGGGCTCCAGCATGGCGAGGTTGGTCTTGCCGCAGGCGGACGGGAAGGCCGCGGCGACGTACTTGGACTCGCCCTGGGGCGGGGTGAGCTTGAGGATGAGCATGTGCTCGGCGAGCCAGCCCTCGTCGCGCGCCATCACGGACGCGATGCGCAGGGCGTAGCACTTCTTGCCCAGCAGGGCGTTGCCGCCGTAGCCGGAGCCGTAGGACCAGATCTCGCGGTCCTCGGGGAAGTGCGAGATGTACTTGGTGGTGTTGCACGGCCACGGGACGTCGGCCTCGCCCTCGGCGAGCGGCGCGCCGAGGGTGTGGACGGCCTTGACGAAGAAGCCGTCGGTGCCGAGCTCGTCGAGGACGGCCTGGCCCATCCGGGTCATGGTGCGCATGGAGACGGCGACGTAGGCCGAGTCGGTGATCTCGACGCCGATCGCGGACAGCGGGGAGCCGACCGGGCCCATGCAGAAGGGCACGACGTACATCGTGCGGCCGCGCATGGAGCCGCGGAAGATGCCGCCCTGGTCGTCCTTGCCCCGGAAGATCTCCCGCATCTCGGCGGGGGCCTTCCAGTGGTTGGTCGGGCCGGCGTCCTCCTCCTTCTCGGAGCAGATGAACGTGCGGTCCTCGACGCGTGCCACGTCACTGGGGTCGGAGGCGGCGTAGTACGAGTTGGGGCGCTTGACCGGGTCGAGCTTCCTGAAGGTGCCCTTGCGGACGAGCTCCTCGCTCAGGCGCTCGTACTCCGCCTCGGAACCGTCGCACCAGACCACGCGGTCCGGCTGGGTGAGGGCGGCGATCTCGTCGACCCAGGAGATCAGCTCCTGGTGCTGGGTGGGGGTGGTGGGAGCCGCATCACTGCGCGCCACGATCGCTCCGTCCCGCCGGAATCCACACTGGCCGGCGTAGATGTTGAGGGTTGACGGACTCGCCCGTTTCGCCCGCGAAGTCCGCTTCTATGGATGGATGCCCCTTGGGGGCTGCGACCCAGACGCTTCGTGACTGCTCATCCGGTGCCGCCCGCACTCATTTGATCATCCGACTCCGTCGACATTCTGTCCAGGGGGCGCCCCCGTGACCATCGCCACGCGATACTGATCCGTAACTTACGGTGGCGTAGGTAGCATGTCGGCCATGACTCCCGCGCCCGACGCAGCGCCTTCCGCGCTCCCCGCGCCCGCCGGCGCCGCGGCCGCAGCAGCCCTCCCCGCCGGGGCCGCACCCTCCGCCGCCGGCCTGCCCGCCGACCCGCCGGTCCCCGTGAAGCCGCGCCTGCGCGGCTGGCTGCACGCAGGGATGTTCCCCGCCGTGCTGATCGCCGGCGTCTTCCTGACCGCTCTCGCCGACAGCACGCGCGGCCGGATCGCGTGCGCCGTCTACGTCCTGACCGCAGGGTCGCTGTTCGGCATCAGCGCCCTCTACCACCGGGGCGACTGGAGCCCGCGCGCCAACGCCGTCCTGCGCCGCCTCGACCACGCGAACATTTTTCTGATCATCGCCGGTACGTACACCCCGCTGACGATGCTGCTGATCCCGGGCGGCCGCGGACAAGTGCTGCTGTGGGCCGTCTGGGCGGCCGCCGCGGCGGGCATCGCCTTCCGCGTCTTCTGGGTCGGCGCCCCGCGCTGGCTCTACACCCCCTGCTACATCGCCATGGGCTGGGCCGCGGTCTTCTTCCTCCCGGACTTCCTGCGCAAGGGCGGCATCGCCGTCCTCGTCCTGGTGGTCGTCGGCGGGCTGCTCTACAGCGCCGGCGGCGTGATCTACGGGATCAAGCGGCCGAACCCCTCGCCGCGCTGGTTCGGCTTCCACGAGGTCTTCCACTCGCTCACGCTGGCGGCGTTCATCGTGCACTACGTCGGCATCTCCCTGGTGGCCTACACCCACGCCTGAGCCTGCCACCCCTTCCCCTCCTTCGCAGGACGGCCGCGACCGCAGAGGTCGCGGCCGTTTTTTCATGCCCGCTCCCGGACCCTGATTGACAGTGTCCATCTTTTGAGAGTTACTGTCATTTGACTTCAACTCTCTTTCGGAGGTGTGCCGTGAGCACCCGTCCCGACCCCCGCCGGTGGTGGGCCCTCGGCGCCCTGGTCGCCTGCATGCTCGTCCTCGGCTTCGACGGCACGATCCTGAACGTGGCCCTGCCGGAGATGGCGGCCCAGCTGGGCGCCGACAGCGCCGAGCAGACCTGGATCGCCGACTCCTACCTGATCGTCTTCGCCGCCCTGATGCTCCCCGCGGGTCTGCTCGGCGACCGCTTCGGCCGCCGCCGGATGCTCCTGGCCGGCCTCGGGATCTTCCTCGCCGGATCGCTCTTCGGCGCGTTCGTCACCAGCCCCGGGCTCGTCGTCGCCGCCCGCGTGGTCCTGGGCGCGGGCGGGGCGCTGATCATGCCGCTCGCGCTGTCCGTGCTGCCGTCGCTCTTCCCCGCCGAGGAGCGCTCCCGGGCGCTGGGCGCCGTCTCGTCCGCCTCCGCGCTGGGCCTGCCGCTCGGCCCGATCGTCGGCGGCTGGCTGCTGGACCACTTCTGGTGGGGGTCGGTCTTCCTCGTCAACGTCCCCCTCGTGGCCCTCGGCATCGCCGCGTGCCTCTTCCTGCTCCCGGAGACCAGGGACCCCGCGTCCCCGAAGGTGGACCTGCGGTCCACCGCCCTGACCGTCACCGGCCTGGCCGCCCTCGTCGCCGGCGTCAACGAGGGCCCGGCGCGCGGCTGGTCCTCGCCCCTCGTGCTCGGCGCGCTCGCCGCGGCGGTCCTCCTGCTCACCGCCCTGGTGCTGCGCGAGCGCCGCTCGGCCCGGCCCGTGCTGGACGTGGCCCTGCTGCGCAACCGGGCGTTCCGCTGGAACACCCTGGCCGCGGCCCTGGTGACCTTCGCCCTCACCGGCCTGCTGTTCGTCGTCCCCCAGCACCTGCAGACCGTCCAGGGCCAGGACGCCTTCGGCACCGGGCTGCGGATGCTGCCGATGATGGGCGGGCTGCTGGTGGCCTCGCGCGCCGCCGGGCCCCTCGCCGGGCGCTTCGGCTCCCGCGTCGTCATCCCCGGCGCCCTGCTCGTGCTCGCCGCCGCCGCGCTGACCGGCAGCCGCACGGAGGCCGGCGACGGCTACGGCTTCACCGCGCTGTGGCTGACGCTCGCCGGCTTCGGGTTCGGCTTCGGGATCCTCCCGGCCATGGACGGGGCGCTCGGCGCCCTGCCGCGGGACCGGGCGGGCAGCGGCTCCGGGCTGCTGATGACGCTGCGTCAGGTCGCGGGGGCCGTCGGCGTCGCGGTGCTCGGCAGCCTCATCGCCGGCTCGTTCGCCGCCCGCCTCGACACCGGCGGCCTGCCCCCCGCCGCGGCGGACGCCGCGGGCGACTCCGTGGTGGCCGCGCACCAGGTGGCCGCGCGGCTCGGGGACGCGGCACTCGCCCGGTCGGCGGACGCCGCGTTCGTCCACGGCATGGACCTCGCCCTGCTCGCCTGCGGCATCGCGGCGATCGCCGCCGCGGCCCTCACCGCCGCCTTCCTGCCCGGCAAGCAGGCCGGGGCCGGGGCGGCCGGGCCTGCGGAGGCGCGGCCCGCGGAGGCCCGGGAAGTGGTTCCGCGGAAGGCCGATGCCTGAGAATGCAGGCATGGCCTCCGCAGATACACCTTCCGTCGCACAGGCCGGGCCCCGGCTCGGACTGCGCGAGCGGAAGAAGATCCAGACCCGTCAGGCGATCCGCCGCGCCGCCTACCGGCTCTTCGAGCAGCAGGGCTACGACGCGACGCCGGTCGACCGGATCGCGGAAGCCGCGGACGTCTCCCCCAGCACCGTCTTCCGGTACTTCCCCACCAAGGAGGACATCGTCCTCACGGACGAGTACGACCCGGTGCTGGAGGCCGCGATCCGGGCCCGCCCGGCCGGGGAAAGCCCGGTCGAGGCCATCCGGCAGGGCGTCGTCGACTCGATGCAGCGCATCATCGACCGCGACCTGGCCGAGCTCCGCCAGCGCACCCGGCTCATGCGCGAGGTGCCCGCCCTGCGTGCCCGGGCCGCCGAGGGCATGACGGATTCGGCGCGCATGCTCTGCGCCGTCCTGGCCGAGCGCACCGGGCGCCCGGCCGACGACGTCGAGCTGCGCATCGTCGTCAGCGCGATCTTCGCGGCGATGAACGAGGCCCTCATGTGCTGGGTCGAGCAGGGCCAGACGGGTGACCTCATCGCGCTCATCGGGCAGGCGCTGGACGTCCTGGCGCGAGGCCTGACGCTCTGACGCCCGCGTCCTGACGCCCGTCTCCTACGCCCGCCACCTGGAACCGGCCGGCCCGGCGTCACGCCGGCCGGTGTCCCACAGCCCGGCCGGTGTCCCATCAGCCCGGCCGGGCTCAGCGCAGGCTCTCCGCCAGCGCCTCCGGATCCGTCGTCGGCGCGTCGCAGGTGAAGCCGCGGCACACGTACGCCACCGCGCGCCCGTCGGCCAGCGGCCGGTGCGCGAGCAGCGGCACCTCGACCGCTGCCGGCTCGGACGCCGGCGGGGGCCCGCCCACGGCGACGGCCAGGCCGGGCGCCGTGGCCAGCAGGGCGGTACGGTGCAGCGCCACGGTGGCCGGATCGTCCGGCAGGCCCACGACGGCGACCTCGCGGGGGCCGTCGAGCAGGGCCTCGGCCACCGCCAGTCCCCAGCTGATGAAGCGCGGCGCCCGCGGGCCCAGCGCCCGCACGACGCCGAGCGCCCGCTCGGCCGCCTCGCGGTGCGTGGTGCTGCCGGTGTACGCGGCGTAGGTCAGCAGCGCTCCGCAGGCGGCGCTCCAGCCCGACGGGGTGGCGTTGTCCATCGGGTCCTGCGGGCGGCGGATGAGCGCCTCGGCGTCGTCGGCGGTGTCGAAGAGCGCGCCGTCCGCGCCGGTGAAGCGGGTGAGGACCGTGTCCAGGAGCAGGCCCGCGAAGTCCACCCAGACGCCCTCGCCGGTGACGGCGCTCAGCGCGAGGAAGCCCTCGGCGACGTCGCCGTAGTCCTCCAGGACGCCCGCGTGGGAGCCGGCCGTGCCGTCCAGGGAGGTGCGGAAGAGCCGGGCGTGCCAGTCCATGTGCGTACGGACCAGCAGGTCGGCGGCGTCCGTGGCGGCCTGGACGAGGTCCGGCCGGTCGAAGTAGGCGCCCGTCTCGGCCAGCGCGGCGACGGCGAGCCCGTTCCAGGCGGCCACGACCTTGTCGTCGCGGCCGGGCCGGGGCCGCTGTTCGCGCGCCGCGAGGAGCCTGCGGCGCACCGAGTCCAGCTTGCCGGCGTCCAGGAGCTCCTCGGAGTCGGGCAGCTGGAGGACGGAGGCGCCCTCCTCGAAGGTGCCCTCCTCGGTGACGCCGAAGTGCGCCGCCGCGAGCAGGGCGTCCTCCTCGCCGAGCACGTCGCGCAGCTGCTGCGGCGTCCACACGTAGTAGGCGCCCTCGGCGTGCCGCCCCGTGCCGTCGTCGCTGTCCGCGTCCAGCGCGGAGGCGAAGCCGCCCTGCTCGGTGCGCATCTCGCGGACCAGGAAGTCGGCGGTCTCCAGGGCGACGCGGCGGGCCTGCTCGGAGCCGGTGGCGCGCCACAGGTGCGCGTAGACGCGGCAGAGCAGGGCGTTGTCGTAGAGCATCTTCTCGAAGTGCGGGACCACCCACTCCGCGTCGACCGAGTAGCGGGCGAAGCCGCCGCCCAGCTGGTCGTAGATGCCGCCCCGGGCCATCGCCTCGCAGGTGGCCTGCACCATCTCCAGGGCGCCCGCGGAGCCCGTACGGGCGTGGTGGCGCAGCAGGAACTCCAGCGTCATGGACGGCGGGAACTTCGGCGCCCCGCCGAACCCGCCGCGCACCGCGTCGAAGTCACGGGTGAGCGCCAGCAGCGCGGCGTGCACGTCCTCGGCGGACGGGGGCTGCGGCGGGGCGCCCTTCTCCCCCGCGACGCCCAGGGCGAGCGTGCGCTCGGACAGCTCCCGCACGATGCGGCCGGCGACCTGGCCGACCTCCTCACGGCGGTCGCGCCACGCCGCCCGCACGCCCTCCAGGACCTGCTGGAAGCCCGGCATGCCGTGCCGGGGGGCGGGCGGGAAGTAGGTGCCGAAGTAGAACGGCTCGGCCTCGGGCGTGAGGAAGACCGTCATCGGCCAGCCGCCCTGGCCCGTGGCGGCCTGGACGGCCTCCATGTACACCGCGTCGATGTCGGGCCGCTCCTCGCGGTCGACCTTCACGGAGACGAAGTGCTCGTTGAGGAGGGCCGCGGTGGCGTCGTCCTCGAAGGACTCGTGCGCCATCACGTGACACCAGTGACAGCTCGAATAGCCGACGCTCAGCAGCACCGGCACGTTCCGCCGCCGCGCCTCGGCGAAGGCTTCGGCCGACCACGGCCACCAGTCGACCGGGTTGCCGGCGTGCTGGAGGAGATAGGGGGACGTCTCGTGCGCCAGTCGATTGGGCATACGCCCATCCTCGCGCACGGGCTTCCGTACGGGGCGGCGGTGGGCCCGTGTCCGCGACCGGGCCACGGGCCCGGAGACACCGCACACCAGGGGCCGCGTCGCCCTGCACCGCCGGGACGCATGCATATGGCTGATCACCGCCGCGGCGGAAAATCTTCCGCCGCAACGGCGAAACGCCCAACGGCGGCCACCGGCGGCCACCGGCGGTGCCGAACACACCCCGGCAGGCCGCCCCGGCACACCGACGGCCGGACCCGCCCGGGACCCGGGCCGGCCGAGCCGGACACCACCCACCGGCCGACGCCGGTCCGGCACCGCCGGCACGCGCCGGCATGGCTGATCACCACTGCGGCGGCAGATCTTTCCCGCCGCAACGGCGAAACGCCCCGACGGCGGCCACCGGCGGTGCCGAACCCACCGGCAGCCCCCGGCACACCGACGGCCGGAGGACGATCCGGCACCGCCGGAACGCATGCACATGGCTGATCACCGCCGCGGCGGGAAGAACTCCTCCACCGCAACGGCGAAACACCCGACGGCACAGCCACCGGCGGTGCCGAATCCACCCCTCCTGCAGGGAGGACCGCTCCGCCCGGCGGCGACCCCCGAGTCAGCCCTGCCGGACCTCGCCGGAGGCGACCGGTGCCGCGCCGGAGACGTCCGGCTCCTCGGCGAAGTCCACTCGCTTCATGTGCTTGTTCATGCTCTTCATCAGGAACCACACCGCCACGCCGATGACGGCGAAGACGATGAAGCCGAGGACACCGGGGGTGACCTTGTTCTTGTCGAGTTCTTCGGCGAGCGGCACCAGCTGGGTGGCGGCGAGGGAGCTCATCATGGGGTCAATTGTTGCGGATGCCCGCGAAGAGGTCGTCCTCGGGGAGGGACGTGCCGACGAGAGACTTCGCCAGCTCGTACTCCTCCGTGGGCCACACCTCGCGCTGGAGGTCCAGCGGCACGCGGAACCAGCCGCCGTCCGGGTCGATCTGCGTGGCGTGCGCGATCAGCGCCTTGTCGCGGATCTCGAAGAAGTCGCCGCAGGGCACGAACGTGGTCAGCGTGCGCTCGCGGCCCATGGTGTGCCAGCGCTCCAGCCACTCCCCGTAGGGGGACTCCATGCCGCGCTCCAGCAGCGCGTCGTGCAGCGCCTGCGTGCGCTGACGGTTGAAGCCCTGGTTGTAGTAGAGCTTCTGCGGCTGCCAGGGCTCGCCGGCCTCGGGGTAGCGCTCGGGGTCGCCGGCGGCCTCGAAGGCCACCATCGTGATCTTGTGGGTCATGATGTGGTCGGGGTGCGGGTAGCCGCCGTTCTCGTCGTACGTGGTGACGACGTGCGGACGGAACTCGCGGATGAGCTTCACCAGGCGCCCGGCCGCCTCGTCCACGTCCTGGACGGCGAAGCAGCCCTCGGGCAGCGGCGGCAGCGGGTCGCCCTCCGGCAGGCCGGAGTCGACGAAGCCCAGCCACTCCTGCTTGACGCCGAGGATGTCGCGCGCCTCGGCCATCTCCTTGGCCCGGACCTCGTGGATGTGCTCCTCGATGTACGGGTCGCCCTGGAGCTTGGGGTTGAGGATGGAGCCGCGCTCGCCGCCCGTGCAGGTGGCCACCAGCACGTCCACCCCCTCGGACACGTACTTGGCCATCGTGGCCGCGCCCTTGCTCGACTCGTCGTCGGGGTGGGCGTGCACGGCCATCAGTCGCAGCTGCTCAGTCAAGACTTCGTCCTCGGTCACTGGTCATGGCCCGTCTTATCGGTGTGTCGGGGCGCCTCCTATAGTGACCGAAGCGGGAGGCGTTTCATTCCTGTTTCCCGACCAGCACCGACCCGGAGGAAGATCATGGCTGCGGCACGCGAGGGCCTTCCCGACGGTCGCTACGGCCGCTCGGCGGACGCGCGCGCGGACCGCAAGCTCAAGATCGTCGGCGCCGTGCTGGGCGCGGGGCTGCTGGGCGTCGTCGCCTGGTCGGGTGTGCACTACATCACCACGACCGACGTGACGGGACAGCTCCTCCGCTCGAAGCCCGTGTCGGACGACACGGTGGAGGCGGTCATCGAGGTCCGCAAGGACAAGGACCGCACCGCGGTGTGCACCCTGCGCTCCCTGGGCGCGAACGGCGCCGAGGTCGGCCGCAAGGACGTCACGCTCGACCGGCGCGAGGAGCACTTCACCGAGACGGTCGTCCTGCGCACCACGGCGCACGCGGCCGCCACCGACCTCGAGGGCTGCCGCTCCGTCTCCGGCAGCTGAGCCGCCCCGGCCACCCCGCGCTGACCTGCATTGACGCAGCGCTTGCGTGATTTCTCCCGTTTACTTCTTCCCCCTTTCGGGACGGAATTGTTAGGCTCGTGGTTTCGCCCCGCTTTGAAGGTGCACCCTTCTGAGTAGGGCGTTCATTTGTTATCGCGATGTATCCCCAAGCATTCCCCAGTACCGACGAGGAGCACCTGTGACCCAGACCAGCGACAACGTCACCTGGCTGACTCAGGAGGCGTACGACCAGCTCAAGGCCGAGCTGGAGTACCTGTCTGGTCCCGCTCGCACCGAGATCGCCGGCAAGATCGCGGCGGCCCGCGAGGAGGGTGACCTGCGAGAGAACGGCGGGTACCACGCGGCCAAGGAGGAGCAGGGCAAGCAGGAGCTCCGCGTGCGCCAGCTCACCCAGCTGCTGGAGAGCGCGAAGGTCGGCGAGGCCCCGGCGGCCACCGGCGTCGTCGCGCCCGGCATGGTCGTGACCATCGCCTTCGACGGCGACGTGGACGACACCCTGGAGTTCCTCCTCGCCTCCCGCGAGTACGCCAGCTCGGACATCGAGACGTACTCGCCGCAGTCCCCGCTGGGCTCCGGCGTCAACGGCAAGAAGATCGGCGAGGACGCCCAGTACGAGCTGCCGAACGGCAAGAAGGCCATGGTGCGCATCCTGGAGGCCAAGCCGTACACCGGCTGAGCCCCACGGACGCGACCGTGACCGTGCCCCGTACTCCTCTCCCGGGAGTACGGGGCACGGCGCTTTCCGGGCGGTTCCCGGTGGTGAACACCCTCGGGACCCCCTCAGGCCCTCAGGACCCCTTCAGGCCGTCCTCAGGCCGCCCTGAGGACCTCCTCAGGCCACCCTCAGGACGTCTTCAGGACCCCCTCATGCCGTCTTCAGGCCCCCTCAGGCCGTCGCCGACCGGAACTTCCGCACCGACAGCGTCCGGAACAGCGCGATGATCAGCACCGACCAGATCAGCGACGCCCACACCGGGTGCTGCATCGGCCACGCCGACGGCACGGGATAGCCCGCCGGCAGGTTGCCGAAGAGCTCCCGGGCCGCCTGCACGGTCGCGCTGAAGGGGTTCCACTCGGCGATGGTGCGCAGCACGGTGGGCATGTTGTCGGCGGGCACGAAGGCGTTGGAGATGAAGGTGAGCGGGAAGAGCCAGATCAGCCCGCCCGAGGTGGCCGCCTCCGGGGTCCGTACGGACAGCCCGATCAGGGCGCCGATCCAGGAGAAGGCGTAGCCGAGCAGGAGCAGCAGGGCGAAGCCCGCCACGGCCTTGGGGATGCCGTTGTAGACGCGCCACCCGACGATCACGGCGACGATCGCGAGCACGACGAGCGTGAGCGCGGTCTGGACGAGGTCGGCGAGCGTGCGGCCGGTGAGGACGGCCCCGCGGGCCATGGGCAGGGACCGGAAGCGGTCGATGAGCCCCTTGTGCATGTCGTCGGCGATGCCCGCTCCGGCGCCGGCGGTGGCGAAGGTGACGGTCTGGGCGAAGATGCCCGCCATCAGGAACTGGCGGTAGGTGTCCGGGTCCGTGCTGCCGCCGACGGCGATGGAGCCGCCGAAGACGTAACTGAACAGCACCACAAACATGATCGGCTGAATAAGCCCGAAAATGACCACTTCGGGGATGCGCGCCATGCGGATCAGATTGCGCTTGGCGACGACCAGGGAGTCGCGCACGGAGCGGCCGAGGCCGCCGTGCACCCGCAGGGCCGCTTCCCTGGAGGCGGCGCTTCCGACGACGCTCATGGCCTGACCTCCTGCTGCGCTCCGTCCTGCTGTGCTCCGTCCTGCTGCGCTCCGGCGTCCCCGGCCGCTCCCGCGGCGGCCCCGGCGGGACCGGCCGCCCCGCCGTCGCCGTTCCCGCCGTCGCCGTTCCCGCCGTCGCCGTTCCCGGCGGCGCCGTTCCCCGCGGCGCCTGTCTCCGCGGCGTCCGTCTCCGCGGCGTGACCGGTGAGCGAGATGAAGACGTCGTCCAGGGTCGGGCGGCGCAGGGCGATGTCGTCGATGTCGATCCCGCGGGCGTCGAGCTCTCTGATGACCTCGGCGAGCAGCTTCGCGCCGCCGGAGACCGGCACGGTGACCTTGCGGGTGTGCTTCTCGACCGAGGACGCGCCCTTGCCGAAGCCCAGCAGGACCTCGTCGGCGGTGGCGATGTGCTCGGGGCTGCGCACGACGACTTCGACGCGCTCGCCGCCGGTACGGGCCTTGAGCTGGTCGGAGGTGCCGCGCGCGATGACCTTTCCGTGGTCGACCACGCAGATGTCGTGGGCGAGGTGGTCGGCCTCCTCCAGGTACTGGGTGGTGAGCAGGAGGGTGGTGCCGCCGGCCACCAGTTCCTGGATGACCTCCCACAGGCCCTGGCGGTTGCGCGGGTCCAGGCCGGTGGTGGGCTCGTCCATGAACATGACGGGCGGGCTGACGACGAGGGCCGCGGCGAGGTCGAGGCGGCGGCGCATGCCTCCCGAGTAGGTCTTGGCGATGCGGTCCGCGGCCTCCGCGAGGTCGAAGCGCTCCAGCAGCTCCCCCGCGCGGGCCTTCGCGGCGCGGGCGCTCATCTGGTAGAGCTGGCCGACCATGCGCAAGTTCTCACGGCCCGTCAGATACTCGTCGACGGCGGCGAACTGGCCGGACAGCCCGATGGAGCGGCGGACCGCGTCGGGCTTCTTCAGGACGTCGATGCCGGCCACGAGGGCCGAACCGCGGTCGGGCTTGAGCAGAGTGGTCAGGACGCGTACGGCGGTGGTCTTGCCGGCGCCGTTGGGGCCGAGCAGCCCCAGAACGGTTCCTTCCGGCACATCGAGATCGACCCCGTCCAGAGCCCTGACGTCGCCGAAGGTCTTCACCAGGCCTTCGGCATAAATGGCGCCTGGCATGGAAGTACTCCCCGCTTGGTGACGTACTGCCCGATTTTACGTTCGGGACAGCCGTTGCGCCCTGTGAATGCCGCACCCCACTTGTCGCATGCGGCCGCCTGCGGGGCGGCGGTTCGCGGCGATCAGGCCGTCACCCGGTACCCCGCCGCCCGCAGGGCCTCCCGTACCGCGGCGCAGTGCGCGTGCCCCTTGGTCTCCAGATGCAGCTCCACCTCGGCCTCGGTCAGGCCGAGCCGCGGGTCGGTGCGGACGTGGCCGACGTCCAGGACGTTCGCGTCGGCCGCCGAGAGCACCTCCAGGAGCGCCGCGAGCGCCCCCGGCCGGTCGGTCAGCCGCACGCTCAGGCTCAGGTAGCGGCCGGCCGCCGCCATGCCGTGCCGCAGGACGCGCTGCAGCAGCAGCGGGTCGACGTTGCCGCCCGACAACACGGCGACGAGCGGTCCCTCGAACGAGTCGGGTTCCGCGAGCAGGGCCGCCACCGGCGCGGCCCCGGCGGGCTCCACGACCATCTTGGCCCGCTCCAGGCAGAGCAGCAGCGCCCGGGCGAGCGCGTCCTCGGAGACCGTCCGGACCTCGTCGACCAGCTCCCGGACCAGGGCGAAGGGCACCGCGCCGGGGCGGCCCACGAGGATGCCGTCGGCCATCGTCACGGGCTCCGCGAGCGTCACGGGGCGCCCGGCGGCCAGCGACGGCGGGTACGCGGCGGCGCCGGCCGCCTGCACGCCCACGATCCGCACGTCCGGCCGCAGCGCCTTGACCGCCACCGCGGTGCCCGCCGCGAGCCCGCCGCCGCCCATGGCCACCACGATCGTGCGCACCTCGGGGCACTGCTCCAGGATCTCCAGACCCACCGTGCCCTGACCTGCGACGACGTCGGGGTGGTCGAAGGGGTGGACGAGGACGGCGCCGGTGCGGCGCGCGTGCTGCCGGGCCGCGCTCAGCGCCTCGTCCAGGCCCTGCCCGCACAGCCGCACCCCGGCGCCGTACGAGCGGGTCGCGGCGATCTTCGGCAGGGGCGCGCTCACCGGCATGAACACCGTGGCGCGCACGCCCAGGAGCGCGGCCGCCAGGGCCACGCCCTGCGCATGGTTGCCCGCGCTGGCGGCCACGACCCCCGCCGCGCGCTCCTCCCGCGCCAGCGCCGCGATCCGGGTGTACGCGCCCCGCACCTTGAAGGAGCCGGTCCGCTGGAGGTTCTCGCACTTGAGGTGGACGGGCGCGCCGATCAGGCCGGAGAGGTGGCGGCTGCCCTCCAGGGGCGTGGTGCGGACGACCCCCGAGAGGATCTTCCGGGCACCGAGGACGTGGTCGAGGGTGACCGCGCGAGGGGGCTCCGCCGGTGGACGGACTCCGTCCGGCACGTCCGGTACGTCCCTGTCCGCCGCATCCGTTCCGTCCGCTGCGCGTGCGGCCATAAGGCCAGTCTTGCAGCTCGTTTGCGTAACGACCGTCGCAACGGACGCATATCGCCCGGACGATTCCGGATCGCATGGCAGCGCATATCGATGCATACCGAGCGGATTGTTCGGTACCGGCGGAGCGGATTGCCCGGCACCGGCCCAGGCGCCCTCCGGGCCGCGTACTCTGTCCCCCAATCTTCCCTGCCCGACGCACGAAGTGAGCCCCAGGCCATGCCCACCCCTTCGGACATGACGACCGACCTCGCCCCAGGTGTCCTCGACGCGCTCCAGCACCAGGTGGCCGTCTTCGCACGCCGCGCCGAACAGACGCGGCTCGGCGGCGTGGGCCAGGTCCGCAACTCGATGGACCGCGCCGCTTATCTGCTGCTCAACCGCCTCGACCAGGAAGGTCCGATGGGCGTGAAGGCGCTCGCGGCCGGCATGGGCATCGACTCCTCGACCGTCACCCGCCAGGTGGCGCCGCTGGTCGACACCGGCCTGGTCAAGCGCACCTCGCACCCCGAGGACGGCCGCGCCGTCGTCCTCCAGCTCTCCCCGCGCGGCAAGGCCCGCCTGGAGGAGGTCCGGGCCTCGCGGCGCGCGCTGATGGCCCTGGTGACGGACGGCTGGAGCGAGGACGAGCGGGACGCGTTCTGCACCCTGCTCACCCGCTTCAACACGGCCCTCTCCGAGGTCCACAACGCACTGCCGCCGGTGACGCCGACGGCCTGACCGGCCTGACCGGACCGGGGGGGAGCAACCGGGGGAACCAGCGGAGACACAACTGCGCCGGGCGGGCCGGAAGAAACCGGCCCGCCCGGCGCAGAACAGCAGGTGCGGGTGGCGCTGAGCGCCAGGGGACTAGCCCAGCGCCTGCGTGAGGTCGGCGAGCAGGTCGTCGACGGACTCGATGCCCACCGACAGGCGCACCAGGTCCGCGGGGACCTCCAGCTGCGAGCCGGCGGTCGACGCGTGCGTCATCAGGCCCGGGTGCTCGATCAGCGACTCGACGCCGCCGAGGGACTCGCCGAGGGTGAACACCTCGGTGCGGTTGCAGATCTCCACGGCCGCTTCCTGGCCGCCCTCGACGCGGAAGGACACCATGCCGCCGAAGGCCTTCATCTGCTTGGCGGCGACCTCGTGCAGCGGGTGCTCGGGCAGGCCCGGGTAGTAGACCTGGGTGACCTTGGGGTGGGAGACGAGCAGCTCGGCCACGCGCTCGGCGTTGGCGCTGTGCCGGTCCATGCGCACGGCCAGCGTCTTGATGCCGCGCAGCGTCAGCCAGGAGTCGAAGGGGCCGGCGACGGCGCCCATCGCGTTCTGGTGGTAGGCGAGCTCCTCGGCCAGGGCCGCGTCGGCGGTGACCAGCGCGCCGCCCACGACGTCGGAGTGACCGCCCATGTACTTGGTGGTGGAGTGCACGACGACGTCCGCACCGAGCGCCAGCGGCTGCTGCAGGTAGGGGCTGGCGAAGGTGTTGTCGATGACCAGGCGGATCCCGGCCGAGTGCGCGACCTCGGCGAGGGCGGCGATGTCGCTGATGCCCAGCAGCGGGTTCGACGGGGTCTCCACCCAGATGACCTTGGTCGTGGGCCGCAGGGCGGCGCGCACGGCGGCCGGGTCGGAGGTGTCGGCGACCGACCACTCCACGCCCCAGCGGCTGATCACCTTGGCGAAGAGGCGGAACGTGCCGCCGTAGGCGTCGTTCGGGATGACCACGTGGTCACCGGGCGCCAGGAGCGTGCGCAGCAGGGTGTCCTCGGCGGCCAGGCCGGAGGCGAAGGCGAGGCCGCGTACGCCGCCCTCCAGCGCCGCCAGGTTCTCCTCCAGAGCGGTACGGGTGGGATTGGCGCTGCGGCTGTACTCGTAACCGCCGCGCAGGCCGCCGACGCCGTCCTGCTTGTACGTGGACACCTGGTAGATCGGCGGCACGACAGCCCCGGTCAGCGGGTC
Organism: Streptomyces telluris; assembly: GCF_024519335.1. NCBI lineage: Bacteria > Bacillati > Actinomycetota > Actinomycetes > Kitasatosporales > Streptomycetaceae > Streptomyces > Streptomyces telluris. The sequence continues at coordinate 29,174 of NZ_JANIID010000007.1, read as the reverse complement.
CGGCTCCTGCCCGGCGTGAATGGCAAGGGTCTCGAATGCATGCTGATCGCTCATTTTCCCGAGCCTAGTACTCCGCACACCCGAACACCCGTGTTCACTTGTAACCGGAGCATGAACGATCCGCGGACCTCGCGCGTTGTTCCTCACACAGCCCTACTCGTAGCACTACGCTGCCCCACCCACGTTCAGGACCGATCATGGAGTTTCTGCTCATCCTGCTGGCCGTCCTCGCGATCTGCGCCGTCCTCGCCGGGCCGGCGCTGCGCCGCAGGCGGGCGCACGCGGGCCTGACCCCCTCCCCCGGGGCGACGGCCGCGTCGTACGGCTTCCTGCCGCCCGAGCAGCTGGACGTCCGCCTGCCCGGCCCCGACCCCGAGCTGCTCTCCGCCGTCGAGGAGGCCCGCCGCACCCAGGACTGGAAGCCGGCCGCCGAGCTGCTCTCGCACACCGAGGACCCCGAGCAGCGCTGGCAGCGGGTGCAGACCCTGGCGGGCGCGGCGGTCCGCGAGCTGGCCGAGGCGCCCGGCACGGGCGGGCTGTGGCTGCGGCACTGGCGGGTGGTGGCCCCCGAGGACGCGGGCGGCGCGGCCGTCCAGGCCGAGTTCCTCGTCCAGCAGGCGCTGCGCGACCCCTCCTCCGAGGACTACCGCATGATCCTGGAGGAGGCCGGCACGGTCTGCGCGGAGGCCGCCCGGCTGGCCCCGGAGGACGTGGTGCCGCTGATCGTCGAGCTGGGCCTGGCGCGCGGCACGGGGGCCGGCGAGGCCGAGTTCCAGTCGGCGTGGGAGCGGGTCGTCTCCCGCGCCCCCCAGCACATGGGCGCGCACCTGGCCGCGCTGCGCTACTGGAGCGCGAAGTGGCACGGCTCCCGCGAGAAGGCCGACGCCTTCGCGCAGCGCGCCGCCGCGGGCGCGCCTCAGGGCAGCCTGCTGCCGGCCCTGCCGCTCTTCGCCGTCCACGACCACCTGCCGGACGTCAATCTGGTCCAGGGCCTCTACCGCGGCGAGGTCGTCACCCGCGCGATCCAGGCCGCCCAGTACGCGGCCGCCCACGCCCCCGCGACCCACCCCGTGCTGCCGCACGTGCGCCACCTGCTGGTGTGGTTCCTGGTCAACGCCGAGCGCTATCCGGAGGCCCTGGAGCAGCTGCAGCGCGTCGACGGGCACATCGGCGCGGTCCCGTGGACGTACGAGGCGGATCCCGTCGCGGCGTACACGGCGTACCGGGCGCTGGCGGTCGCGGGCGGGGAATCGCCGGGCACGGCGAACCGTTGGCCCTGACACCGGATCTTCCCCACCACTCCCGGAGGCCGCCACCATGCTCTTCCCCACCCGAGAACCCCGCCTCCCCACCCCCGAGGAAGCCCTCAAGGGCCGCCCCGAGCCGGAATTCCCCCTCCAGGAACGCCACACGGTCCTGGGCACGCCCCTGGGCGGCCCCTACCCCGCGGGCCTGGAGGTGGCGGACTTCGCCCTGGGCTGCTTCTGGGGCGCGGAGCGCAAGTTCTGGCAGACGGAAGGCGTCTGGACCACCCTCGTCGGCTACCAGGGCGGTCACACCCCGCACCCCGCCTACGAAGAGGTCTGCAGCGGCCTGACCGGCCACACCGAGGTCGTCCGCGTGGTCTTCGACCCGTCGGTCGTCCCCTACACCGCCCTCCTGAAGCTCTTCTGGGAATCCCACAACCCCACCCAGGGCTTCCGCCAGGGCAACGACCGCGGCACCCAGTACCGCTCGGCGGTCTACACCCACTCCCCCACCCAGCAAACGGCGGCGGAAACCTCCCGCGACTCCTACCAACAGGTCCTGCACGCCGCGGGCTACGGCCCCATCACCACGGAAATCCTCCCGGCGGGGCCGTTCTGGTACGCGGAGGCGTATCACCAGCAGTACTTGGACAAGAATCCCGCGGGTTATTGCGGCATAGGAGGCACGGGCGTCAAGCTGAGTGACCCCTTCGAGACGAACTGGGGCGGCTCGTGCCCGACGGGGATCGCGCCGGTCGAGGACTGACGCGCACAGGCTGACAGGGCACCCCGTCGCGATCATCGGGCGGGGGCTGGTCGCCGAGCAGGTCACCGCACAGCTATCGCGTCCAGGTGAGCGCGCGCCGAACGGGAGAAGCTGTCCAGGAGCGCCTTGCCCTTGGCCGCGGTGGCCAGCGACGGCTGTCCGATGATGCCGTTGGTGGTGTAGCCCGACATGCCCAGGGTGAGTAGGTGGGGGCGCTTCGGGGCCGAGTGATCGTCCCCCTCTATGCCCTCGTGCACCAGGTGCGGCGCACCGTGGAGAAGTAGAGAGACCTCGAACTCGCCGCCGTGCATGTCCTCGGCGCTGCTGCTCTCCAAATCGGCATCGGCGCGGGCCTGAGCCCGGTCCTCGCTGACGGGGAAGAGGGCGACGCGGGGGCCGGTGACGTTGAGCTCCTGGACGACGTTCGACAGGACGTAGTTGCCGCCGTGGCCGTTGACGATGATCAGCCCGGGGTGTCCGGACGCTTCGAGCGATCTCCAGATGTCGTTGACCATGGCGTACAGCGTTCCGGCGCTGATGCTGACCGTGCCAGCCATGGGGGCGTGCTCGTGAGAGCAAGCCATGGTGATCGGTGGTAGCAGGAACAGGCCGTGGTCATCGGCGAGCCGACGAGCGATCAGGCAGGCGATGACGGTGTCGGTGATCAGGGGCAAGTGGTCGCCGTGTTGCTCGAAGCTTCCGATGGGCAGGACGGCGACGGCGGGCCCTCGACGGCGCTCGTCGCCGGTGGTGGCTTGCGTGATCAGTTCGTCCATGATCCCAGCATCTCTCATCAATTCCGGGCCAGTCATGCCGCGAACCGGTCACGAACCACGGCGAAGTGCTCAAGTAAGGCCGCTACGGTCGGAAGTCGCCGCTCTCCTGCCACAGAGTCCGCCACTGCCGAAAGCACGCCGAACGTACGGGCGGATCCGGTGTACCTGACGATCCCGAGCGACTTCGTCGCGGCCTCGGCCCCGCGTTCCAGCTCACCGGCACGGACGTACGCGCGGGCAAGGCGCGCGAGGTAGACACCTCGGTCATTGCGGTAGACCTGCGGCAGCGCTTCCAGGTGCCCTTCGAAAAGCTCGATTGCCTGTTGAGGCTTACCCAGATCGATCCAGCAGTTTGCGCGCTGCATCTCGATGTACGTGGGCGTGCAGTACGAGGTGTCGAGCCCGGTAGCCGGCACTGTCTGGGTAGGCTCGGCCACGAGGGCGCGCGCCTCGTCGAACCTGGCCAGGGCAGCCTTCGGGTTCCCCATCAACGCGTACCCCTGGGCCTCCTGCTGAGCAGCGAGCGCCTCGATCTGCGGGGTGAGCCCGGGCAGACGCTGCGCCGCTTTGGCCAGCCCGACCGCCCTGTCTGCGCTGGCACGCGCAGTCGCCTGGTTGCTCTTGCGGAAGAGGATGTAGGCCTGCATGTGGCCGTCTGCGGCCTCTTGGGCCCACTCCATCGCGCGGTCGGACCAGAGGGCCGCGCGCCGGAAGTCACCCAAGTCCTGGTACAGCCACCCGATGAACTCGGCGACTCGCCCACCGGTCTGCAGGAGCGCCTCTCGCGGCACCCCGCTGCTGCCGCGCTCCAGCAGCCTGGTGATGGTCTGAGCGTGCTGTACGACGGCCGGGATGGTGTGCCGGGCGCCGAAGAAGTTCGAGCTCTTGTAGTGCTGGGGCAGCTGGCTTTCGATGAGCGCGGCAACGAATTGCGGATCGGTGGGCTCAACATCCGGACCGGTGTCGGCCAAGCAACCGAACGGGTCCACCTCGGACGACGTCACCTGCACGGCCACCGCGGCGCTGTCCGCCTCCCAGTCGCGGCGGGCGAGTCCCAGCATGCGCCCGGGGATCCGCAGGCCATCGGCGACGCGCTCCACCACGCTGATGTTGTTGATCTCGCGGTTCCCCTTGATGATCTCCCCGACGGCACTCGGCGTCAGCTCCACACACCGCGCGAGGCGCGCAGGGTAGAAGCCCGCTCGCTTGGCCAGCTGGAAGATCACCGAGAAGTCGCGGACGCGGCACGCTTCCACCATCGCTTCCTCTCGCAACAGGCGTGGTGGAAAGCCTTGTGAAAGCTCGTGCTTGGGCATGAGCGGTGCTCCGGGAAGGGACGGAATCCGCGGTGAGACCATGCGGGTCGGGTTACCGGTGATGTTACCCATCGTGGGTAACCACGCCGGGCTCGTTTCCCGAACTGTCACCCGTGATGCTGCTCGGCATGGAGAGACGACAGGAAGACACGAACGGCGAAGAGGTGACCAGGCGTTGGCCCTGCCACCCTCGCTGCGTCGGCCTGGCGCGCCGGGAGCTGCGCAGAGCACTTGAGGCCTGGGGGCTGACGTCGGTCGAGGACACGGCGCTCTTGGTCCTCTCTGAGCTTCTCACCAACGCGGTGGTGCACGGGCGGGTTTCGCCGGGCCGGGAGATCGAGACCCGGTTTCAGCTGGAGGCGGGCGCCCTCCGCATCAGGGTCGATGACGCCTGCGGGCAGTGGCCTTCCACCGGAACCCGAAGGGCAGAGGGAGGCCGCGGGCTGGCTCTGGTCGGCGCGCTGTCGATCACCTGGGGCGTGAGCAGCCGGGTGGGCGTCGGCAAATCGGTGTGGGCGGTGCTGGCAGTACCGGCCGGGAAGGGAGAACACAGTGGCACGAATGCGGGCGTCACAGTTGCGGCGCGGTGACCTGGTCAGCCTCCGGGGCGACTTCCGAGAGGTCAAAGACGTACGCACCAAGGAGCGGGGCCTGCGGAGCGGTTCCGAAGTGGTGCTGACGTTCAAGACCGGCAGTGCCGTGCGCATGGAGGCAACGGACGAAGTCGAGGTCTCGGTGTACCCGTCGCGGCGGTCCCGATGACGACGGCCTGGTCGAAGTTCTCAAGGGCGCCCGGCCGTCGGCAGGGCACTCTTGGCAGGGACCTGGACGCACTGCTGGCGGACTTCCGCGCCCATCTGGTCAGGGGGCTGCGCCCCGTGACTGAAGAGGCGAACGCGGCCGCGCTCCGGCGCCTTGAAGAGCGCGTGTCCCGCCGGATCGCAGAGGGGCTCGGGCCCCCTTAGACACCCTCGGGGCCAGGGCTCACAGCTGTCACGTGCTGCGCGCCCTGCGGATCCCCCGACACCCCGAGGGGAGGCGGCGCCCATCCTCAGGTTCCGCCGCCTGCGGCCCTGCTCAAGATCCGAAGCTTGGGCAGGGCCGCGAACAACAAGCGCATACGAAACCGGACCACCCCGTTACCTGGCGGGCGCGGGGGTGGTCCGACGGGGACCTTCAAGATCCCCGGTGCCGATGGTACCGGGGCGGTCGCCGTGTGTCAGTGCGATGAACCCCACTGGTTACCAGTCCAGTTCACATGAAGGGGATGGGTGAGATGGGGTTTGACGTCGAGGAATTCGACCCGGACGACGTGCTCTGGGTGCGCGGCGTGGACTACGTCGCCGGCTGGCGCGAGGCCACCGACCTGGCGGCGGATCTAACGGCGGCGCTGACCGCGGCCGGGGTGCCCCTAGAGGGCGCGAAGGCCACGGCGCGGACGGCGCCGGACGGGTCGGGAGTGGTCCGGCTGATGTGGCCGGTGGAGACCGTACGGGCGGTGGTGGAGCTCGTCCGCGGTGACGGGCCGGACCCTTGGCAGCCTGAGCCTCGGCCACCGATCACGGGCAGCCGGACGCTCGGCCACGGCGGCGCCGAGCTGAGCGAAGCGCCCACGACGGGCCCGGCACATCGCGGCAGCTGCCCGCTCCCCCTCAGCCACGGCCGGGCAGTGCGGTCTCCTCACGCTCCTGCATCTGCGACGGCGGGAGTACGGCGCCCATCTTCCCACTGCACCCACCGGACCCGCGCCCCCACCTGTCCCCCCGCTGCCAGCCTCCTTGACGCGCGCAACGACGAGACCGGCGGACGACCAAGCACCCGCCATGTGTACCGCTGTGCGTAGCCGTGCCACCCAGTGGGCTGCAGTCGGCGAGGCCGGGTGGAGGTGGATGGCTTATAAGGCGCCTCAACGCTGGCGGTCGGGTGTCCGTCCCCCGGGCCGCCGAGGCCGACGGGCGCACACAACGTTGCGCCTTGGCCAGAGTTCTGCGACGTCAACGTGACTCGGCGCTCCCCAGGTTCACGCTGGCGGGTGGATTGATCCCCCGAACGGCCCAATCGGTCTATTTCCGGTCTGGATGCCAGCACCATGGACCTGGCTCAACCCGCGCCCACCGCCGAAGGGAACCCCCATGCGTGCGCGTCCCACGCTGCTCGCCCTCGCGAGCGCTCTCGCCCTGGTCTTCTCCGTCCCCGGTTCCGCGCACGCGGCACCCCAGACCGGCATTTCGTTCTCTTACCACGACAAGGACGGCGACCACTCGGCAAACATTCAGGAGCGGGATCTGAACGAGTGCGTCTTCCTCGACGTCCTCGGAGCCGAATCGACCAACTATGGGTTCTCCCCGGAGAACGTCGGCACCGAAACCTATGCCGATCTCTACCCGGATGACGACTGCAAGGAAGCCAAGCTCGTCACCCTCAAGCCCGGAGAAAGCGAGGGCGAGGATCTGCACTTCCGGTCAGTGCTGTTCCGGCCCATGCCCACGTGATGAGGCGTCCGGAACGCGGCTCGGGCCGAGTCACCGCTCGCCGCCCGAGGCGACAACAGTTGCCTTGCCGTCACTCCACCGGGACGTGACCGATCGCCCTGCAGTCCGGCCACCCGCTCCGGACTCGCCCCCACTTCAGTGAGGACACCCCCATGGCCGTAAGCATCCGCACCCGTCTCGCCGCCGCCCTCGGCACCCTGGTCCTGGCCGCCGGAGGAGCGGTCATCGCGGCCCCGGCCGCCCACGCCAGCAGCGCCGACTGCTCCAACTCACGCGCAGCCTCCACGCCCGCCCACAGCACCAGCATCGGGGACCTCGCCTGCAGGGTCGGCGCGACCGGCCTCCCGACAGCCAGCGAACTGGCGTGCAACCTCCTGCTCACCCAGCTCGCCGCTGCCGGCCCGGCGAAGGCCGGCAGCGACTGCACCCTGGCCCGCCGCTGACCCCAGCGGATTCGAAGCCCCGGCCGAGACCGGCCCGGGGCTTCGTCTCGACCACTTCCGAGCGGCGAACCGGCCCCAATGAACCAGGGGTGCACGCCGCCGAAAAGTAGCCTTGACCTAGGGCAGCCGCGCCCAGCATGCATGCCCATAAGACATCGTCTGCCGTGGCCCTTGTCGGCCTGTGCCACCGACAGTCAGCCGCGATGGTGGGGCGGTCGGGCGATCACCCGCCACGTGTGCACCTGTGCCATATTCCGGTCTCAGCCATGCTGAGATGGCTTTTCCCACGTCACGGCCGGTGCCACCGGCGTCGGCACCGATGATGCCCATACACCTCCTGCAGGCGACAACGGCACCGCAACGCGAAGCGAGCCAAGCCACCGGCCATCAGGCCCCGCCGGTCCGCGGCCGACGATCAGCCTGCCCCGGTACGCCTTCGCTGACCGCGACTGGCAATGGCCGGGAGCCGAAGCCCGGAGCCGTGACGCCGGGCTCTGACGGGCTTGGTGTGTCTTCACGCTGCGGCGGGTTCGGGATCGCCTGGGCGGTGGGGCGTCCGGCGGGACCGGCCGTCAGGCCGCAGCCCGCCGGGCGCCCCGGCCGCCCGGCGCGCCCACGGCGCGCCCTTGAGGAAGTGAAGAAGATTTCTACCGATCGCCCCATCCAATGGAACGAGTTGGCGGCGCATAGCCATTGCGGGAATTCAGGGACTCAGCGTCCGTGCGGCCGCAAGGGACGGATATTCGCTGGTGGCTTTGAGGGACGCCTGGGAACGTGTAAGGACGAGCGATAACTACAGCATCTGATCTAGGTGCATCAGCGCGGCTGACGTGAAGCCAGCCCAGGTAAGAGATCTGTCCACGATCCCCGTGGTCCGGCCGCTGACAATGCCCTGGAGGTTGCTCGTTGCCCGTCGGCCTCAGTTCCGACACTCACAAAGCCGCTCGTAGCAGGGGCCCCTTGGCTCCTGATGAACTTCGCCATCGCGTAGCCGCCTCCCGCGCTCGCCAGCTGAGCTGTCGTCACGCCCGCGGCTTCGCCGCCAGTTGTGACGGGTCGTAGCCCGGGGCGACGCCGTCGGTGAGGATGATCGGGCCCTTCACGTGTTCCGTGCGGAGGGGGATCAGGGCCTGGTAGGCGGGTGACGCGTACCAGGCGCGGGCCTGCGTCAGGTCCGGGAAGGCGATCAGGACCAGGTTGCCGGGCCAGGTGCCCTCCACGACGTGGACCTCCGCGCCGTGGACGAGGAAGCGGCCGCCGAACGGGTCGAGGGTGGCCTGGATGCGGTCGATGTATTCGAGGATGTCGCGGTGGGTGCCGCCGGCGGTGTGCGGGGCGATGTCGCGGAAGCTGCCCAGGGCGTATGCGGTCATGGTGGCTCGCTCTCAAGGTGGGGGCCGGGGCCCGCTCCGGGGACCCGGGTAATTCCCTTGGTCCGTCTCGGGTTTCAGCGGGCTTCAGTCTTGCCCGGCGTCCCGGGCCCGTCGATTACCTCCCAGGTCATCGCCCCCGCCTCGCCACGAAGCGGAAACTCCCCTTCCCCACCGTCACCGTGCACTCCGCGAAGCCCGCCATCCGCAGCCGTGCCTCCAGGGTCTCCGGCGGGACCGGCACGCACGTGTCGCCGAGGTGGATCAGGCGGAAGGCCCGGCTGCTGAGGGCGTCGCAGCCGGTGAAGACGCCGCCAGGGCGGAGGACCCGGTGGGCTTCGGCGAAGAGGCGGTCCTGTTCGGTGAGGGACGGTACGTGGTGGAGCATCGTGAAGCAGGCGACGGAGTCGAAGCGGGCCTCCGGGAAGGGGATGTCGGCGCCGTCTCCGTACACGACGTCCACCCGGTCCCCGAAGAGCAGCCGCAGCCGCGCCGCGTAATCCGCGTCCGCCTCGACGACGCTCAGCTTCTCGGCCTTGCGCACCAGGACGCGCGTCGTGGCCCCGTAACCCGGGCCGATCTCCAGGCAGTCGGTGCCCAGCGGGACGTCCTCCAGTGCCCAGGGCAGGAGTTCGTCCCGGATCGCGCGGGCCCAGCGGTCGGAGGAGCAGAGGCGGCGGTGGATGAGGTTCATCGGCATGGTTCGAGGCTAGGAAGGAGGGGACGTGTCGTATACGGGCCAGGAGGTCAACTCATGTCGTCGGACGGACATCGGGCGGAGGGGCGCGAGCACCGGTCCCCGCCCCATCTCGTCAATCCTCCCGGCGCCGCCGTCGCCGTCGGCAGCTTCCCCCTCGACGGCAGCGAGTGGTTCGGCCGTCACCAGCACGCGGCGCACCAGCTGGCGTGGGCGCCCCACGGGGTCCTGGCCGTGCGCGCCTGCGGCCGTACGTGGGTGCTGCCGTCGACCGTCGCCCTCTGGATCCCCGCGGGCGTCCCGCACGCCACCGGCGCGACCTCGTCCGCGCTCCTGCGCAGCCTCTACTTCTGGCCGGACCGCTGCCCGCTGACCTGGGACGAGCCCCAAGTCGTCCCCGTCTCCGGCCTCTTGCGCGAGCTGATCGACCACCTGGCGCAGGACCCGGAGGTCCTCGGCCCGGAGGCCCGCCACCGCGCCGAGGACGTCGTCCTCGACCTCCTGCACCCGGTCTCCGTGACGACCGTGCGCGCCCCGTTGCCCGCCGACCCCCGCGCCCGCCGCGTCGCGGAGGCCCTGCGGGCGGATCCCTCCGACGGCCGGTCGCTGGCGGAGTGGGGCGAGGTCGTGGGTGCGAGCGCGCGGACCCTCGCGCGCGCCTTCGTCTCCGGTACGGGCATGACGTACGGGCAGTGGCGCACGCAGCTGCGCCTGCAGGCGGCGATGCCGATGCTGGCGGCGGGTTCGACGGTCTCGGCCGTGGCGCGGCGCGTCGGCTACGGGTCGCCGAGCGCGTTCGTGGCGGCGTTCCGGCGGGGGGTGGGGGTGCCGCCGGGTGCCTATTTCACGCCTGCGGAGCCCCGGCCGTGAACCGGCGAGGGCCCGCCCCGGCCATGCCTCGCCCCGGCTCGCCTCACCCCAGTTCCGCCGCGTCCGCCGCCTCCGCCCCCCGCGCCCAGCCGTCCGCGTCGCGCCCCTTCAGGCGGTGCGAGGTGGTCTGCGGGAAGAGCCGTTCGGCGGTCTCGCCGACCGCGAGGTCGCGCGCGGCGAGCACCGGCAGCACCTCGGGCCGCGCCTCCTGCGCGACGGCCTCGGCCGTGGCGTCGCGCACCGCCGCCGCGAGCCGCTCGCCGATGCGGGACGCGTAGGCGATCAGGAAGGACTCGCGGAAGTCGCGGGTGCGGCGCGAGCGCCCGCCCGCGTGGTGGGCGTCGGCCGCGCGGTGCATCGCGGTGGTGGCCTGGACCAGCAGGGACGTGTACATGAGCTCGACCAGCTCCAGGTCGGCGTCGAAGCCGACGACGGTGGAGAAGCAGTGGTCGGCGGACCACACGGCCTGGCAGTGGTTGGCGCCGGCGACCGCGTCCAGCAGCAGCGCCTTCGCGGACTCGTACGGGCCCTCGACGCCGATCCGGCAGGCTCCGGGCCCGTCGGCGGCGGCCCCGTCCGCGTGGGCGGCGAGCAGCGCCTCGTCCATGGAGTGCCGCGCCATGAGCTCCTGGGCCTTGGCGGAGAGCGCCTCGGCCTCTTCGGGGAAGTCGGTCGACTCGGCCTTGGCCAGCAGTGCGCGGATGCGGCCCAGGACGCGCGGCTCGACGTGCACGCCGGGCCGGGTGTACGCGGCGCCGGGCATCGGCCCGACCGCCCCGGTCCGCGGCAGCCCTGCGGCGAGCCGCAGCGCGCCGAGCGCGCACGCGACGGTCTCGAAGCGGCTGAGGCGCTCGCGCTGCGCGAAGCCCTCCAGGAAGGCCGCGTCGTCGTCCCACCACACCCGCGCCTGGAGCTCGCGCAACTGCGCGGTCCAGCGGGCGCCGAGGGTGTCGGGGGCGTAGCGGCGCGCCTCGGCGGCCAGCGCGGCCACGGCGAAGCGCACCTCGGCGGGGGTGAGCTCGCGCCGGGCGAGCCGGATCACGTCCGCGGGCTGCCAGCCGCGCTCCCAGCAGCCGCGTACGGTCGCCGAGGCGGTGCGCACGACGGCGCGGCTGAGGGCCTCCCAGCCGGCGGGGGCGGCGGAGAGTGCGGAGGCTGCGGCGTAGACGGCGTCGTCGAGGGTGTCGGGTCCGTGCGTGCGCAGGGAGGCCAGGGCCGCCTCGACGGACTCCAGGAGGGCGGTGTCCTCCAACCGCTCCTGCTGCCGCTCTTGCTGCTGCTTCCTGCGTTCGGCCACGGAACTCTCTTCCTTGCATGACGCACGGCGGATCACCGCGACGGAGGGGTCGCTGCGATACGGCGTACGGCGCTACGGCGGTACCCCGGTACGGCCCATTGTCCGTGACATTGTCCGTGACGGCCGGGTCGCCGGGGGTTACCGCCCAGGTCAGCGCGCGGAGGCTACCATTCCGCAGGCTGTCCCGGGGAGCCCCCTGCGCCATCCCGGCCGTCGCCGTCCCGGCCGCCGCCATCCAGACCGCCGCCGACCCGACCGCCGCTGCCGTCCCCACCGCCCCGCAGCGCCTGCAGCACCTCGCCCGGCGCCTTCGCCTGGAAGATCCCGACGGACCGCTCCGGCCGGTAGCCCAGCATCTTGTTCACGGCGCGCATCGGGCCGTTGTCGTCGGCGACGTGCGTGGCGATCTCCCGTATGGGCGGCTCCTGCTCGCGCAGCAGCTGCAGCATGCGCAGCTTGACGGCGCGTCCGAGGCCCAGGCCCCGGTGGGCGGGCGCCACGACGGTCTCGTACTGCTGCGCGCGGACGTCGCCGGGCGAGCGCCGGCCGACCTCCGTGAGGGCCGCGTACGTGCCGTCGGGAGCTTCGGCGACGACGGTGAACAGGACGCCCCCGCGCTCCCCGTACGCGCTCTGGGCGGCGGTGACGGTCTCCGCGTGCCAGCGCATGGGCTCCTGGTCCAGCTCGCCCATCGGGGCGTCGGCCATGGCGTTCCTGACGCCGGCGTACGCCTCGGCGGACCCGGCGGGTACGGCGCCCGTCCATTCCACGAAGCGGTAGCCGACGGGCAGCCGGGGCAGCTCCGGCCCGGCTGCGTCACCGGCGATCCCCTCCGCGACCTCGCCGACGCCCTGATCAGCGACCTCGTCTGCGACCCGATCAGCGACCTCGTCGGCGACCCGCTGGACGTACAGGACGAGCTGCAGCCCGCACACGAACCCGCGGTTCCTGGCGAACTGCTCGCCCTCGCCGCCGATTTCGACCTCCACGCTCACCGACTGCCGCTGCTCGCGCTCCAGGACGGCCTGTATCTCCTGCCACAGCAGCGTGCCGATGCCGCGCCGCCGCTGCTCGGGCCGGACGGCGAGCCGCCCGATCCAGGCGGTCGTGCGGTTCCGGTCGTCCTCGAAGAGCCGCAGGAGGGCGACGCCCGCGTAACCGGGCGCGCCGCCGGGCGACGGGACCACCAGGCGGACGATCCTGCTGCGCGAGGCGGGAATCCGCAGCTGGCCGGCCGTCTCCACGCGCCCCGGCCCCGGGACCCCGGCCGGCATGTCGTGGGCGTGCGCGGCGGTGACGACGGCGTGCCAGGCGTCGATCTCCTCCTCGGAAGGGGCGGCCCCCAGGCGCTCGACGCCTGATCGCAGAAGTTCGCTCATCCAGCGCACGGTACGGATCGCGCTGACGCTTGTCCTGCGGATTTACGGCTCCTGCGGCCTGCTGAGTTACGACCCCTGCTGCCTGCGGATTTACGGCCCCTGCCGCGCGGCACCCGGCAAAAAGGCGGCGGCCCCCACTTCCGTGGGGGCCGCCGCCCTGGAAAAGCCGCTCGGAGGTCCGGAGGGACTACGCGCCGGTGGCGCTCCCCGCGACCCATGCGTTCCAGTCCATGTTCCAGCCGTTGAGGCCGTTCTCCGGAGCGATGGTCTTGTCGGGCGAGTTCTTCACCTCGACGACGTCACCGATCTGGGAGTTGCTGAAGAACCAGGCGCCCGAGGTGTTGGGGTCGTCGGCACCCTGCTTGTCCTGCAGGCCGATGCAGCCGTGGCTGGTGTTGGCCGTGCCGAAGATGCCGCTGCCCCAGTAGTTGCCGTGGATGAAGGTGCCGGAGGTGGACAGGCGCATGGCGTGCGGCACGTCCTTGATGTCGTACTCGCCCTTGCCGTCGCCCTTGGTGAAGCCGACGGTGGAGCCGTCCATCCGGGTCTCCTTGAACTTCTCGGAGATCACCATCTTGCCGTTGTACGTGGGGTTCTCGGGGCTGCCGGCCGAGATCGGGATGGTCTTGATGGTCTTGCCGTCACGGACGACCGTCATCTGGTGGGACTTGGTGTCCACCGTGGAGACCTGGGCATGACCGATCTTGAAGGAGACGGTCTTCTTCTGGACGCCCTTGACGCCCGGAGCGCCCTCGACGCCGTCCAGGTTGAGCTTCAGGGTGACCTGGGAGTTGGCCTTCCAGTAGTCCTGGGGGCGGAAGTCGATGCGCTGGTCGCCGAACCAGTGGCCGACGACCTTCTGGCCGCTGTCCGAGTTCACCTCGATGTGCGACTGGACGGCCTTGCGGTCCTTGATCGGCTTGTCGAAGTTGATCGACACGGGCATGCCGACGCCGACGGTCGAGCCGTCCTCCGGCGTGAAGGAGCCGATGAAGCTGTTGGTGGGCGAGACCGTGGTGAACGAGGAGTTCTCCGTGGCCTTGCGCTTGTCGGAGTCGACCGCCTCGACCACGATCTTGTACTTGGTCGAGCGCTCGAGCTGCGCCTTGGGCTGCCAGGACGTCTTGTCCGGCGATATCGTGCCCTCGACCGGGGTGCCCTTGTCCGTCGTCATCTTGACGCTGGTGAGCGTACCGTCACTGACGGTGACCTTGGCGTTGTCCGCCGCGATGCCGGCGTTGGCGGAGCCGTCCTTCTGCGCGATCTTGATCTGCGCCTTGGAGGCTTCCTTCGCGGCCGCGGCGTCGACCTTGTTCTGCTCCTTGCCGCTGCTGCTGGAGCTGCTCTTGCCGCCGCCGTCGTCGTCGCCACCGCCGCAGGCGGCGAGGGTCAGTACACCGCCGAGCACAGCGGCCGCGGCCACGAGAGCCTTGCGGCGCTTGCCGTACGTCATCACACGCTTCTCCATTGCTCCTGCGGCCCCTATCCCCGAGCCGAACCGTGGGGCAGCACGATTCCCGGCTACTACTTCAAGGAACGCCTGCACCGGTTCGTCCGTTCCACACCCTTGGAGAATGTGGGGAAGGCCACGCCTGCAGAGCCCCTCGGAGGGGCGCCATGATAGCGGGGGTCCTGATAGGGGCGGGGGCGGTTGCGGGGCGCGGGGCGGCAGTGACCGCCGGAAACCCGTGGCTTCCTCAGGGGCGTTCGTATCACTACCATCGGGTCACTGACATCGAGTCAGCCCGGGAGCGGCGGATCCGCCGTGCCCCCAAAATCCGCCGCGCCGAGGGGGTTTCGTCCGTGACCGCACGCCGACCGCTGCTGACCGCCGTCGCCGCAGGGTCGCTCCTGTGTGCGGTGTGGTTCATGCCGACCGCGAACGCGACGGTCGAACGGACGGACCGGCCCGCCCCGGAGGCCCATGTCGCGGCACCCTCTGCGCAAGGCGCTGAGCAGCAGCTTTCCCTCGCCGCCTCGGGCGGTGTCGACACCACTCCCTATGTGTTCGGGGGAGTTGCCTTCCTGGCGGCGGGCGGAGCGCTGGTGACGGTCGCCGTGCGCAGGACGCGCACGGCGGACCGCTGACCAACCTTTACCTTCTTTGCCTTCTTTGCCATTCCTTGCCTGAAGCCGGCTCGGAGGCTGCGGCTCCGGCCCAACGCGGCTACGCCAGCGGACCCGTTACGGGTTCAACCGCCTCGACGAGCTTCCCGGCCCGTACGAACTCCTCCGCCCGGGCCAGGTCCGGGGCGAGGAAGCGGTCCTCGCCGGGGCCCTCGACGCCCGCGGCGCGCACGGCCTTCAGCACCGCCTGCGTGGCGGGCGACGGCGTCAGGCCCTCGCGCAGCTCGACGGCCCGGGTCGCGGCGACCAGCTCGACGGCGATGACGCGCGCGAGGGCGTCCAGGGCGGTGCGCAGCTTGCGCGCCGCCGACCAGCCCATGGAGACGTGGTCCTCCTGCATCGCGGAGGACGGGATGGAGTCCACCGAAGCGGGGACGGCCAGCCGCTTCATCTCGCTGACGAGGGCGGCCTGCGTGTACTGCGCGATCATCAGGCCGGAGTCGACGCCCGCGTCGCCCGCCAGGAAGGGCGGCAGGCCGTGCGAGCGGTTCTTGTCGAGCAGCCGGTCGGTGCGGCGCTCGGCGATGGAGGCGAGGTCGGCGGCGGCGATCGCGAGGAAGTCCAGGACGTACGCGACCGGGGCGCCGTGGAAGTTGCCGTTGGACTCCACGCGGCCGTCGGGCAGCACGACGGGGTTGTCGACGGCGGAGGCGAGCTCGCGGTCGGCGACGAGGCGGGCGTGCGCGAGGGTGTCGCGGCCGGCGCCGGCGACCTGCGGGGCGCAGCGGATGGAGTAGGCGTCCTGGACGCGCGGCGCGTCGTCCTGGTGGTGCCCGGTGAGCCCGGAGCCGGCGAGGACGCGCAGCATGTTGTCGGCGCTGGCCCCCTGGCCGGGGTGCGGGCGGATGGCGTGCAGCTCGGGCGCGAGCACCTTCTCGGTGCCGAGCAGGGCCTCCAGCGACAGGGCGGCGGTGACGTCGGCCGAGGTCAGCAGCCTGCCGAGGTCGGCGCAGGCCATGACCAGCATGCCGAGCATGCCGTCGGTGCCGTTGAGGAGGGCGAGGCCCTCCTTCTCGCGCAGTTCCACGGGCTCGATGCCGTGCTCGGCGAGCAGCCGGCCGGCCGGCTTGACGGTGCCGTCGGGGCCCTCGGCGTCGCCCTCTCCCATGAGCGTGAGCGCGCAGTGGGACAGCGGCGCGAGGTCGCCGGAGCAACCGAGGGAGCCGTACTCGTGCACGACGGGGGTGATGCCGGCGTTGAGGATCGCCGCCATGGTCTCGACCACGAGCGGGCGCACGCCGGTGCGGCCCGAGGCGAGGGTCTTCATGCGCAGGAACATCAGCGCGCGGACGACCTCGCGCTCGACGCGCGGGCCCATGCCGGCGGCGTGCGAGCGCACGATGTTGCGCTGCAGCTGGGCGCGCAGCTCCGGGCTGATGTGGCGGACGGCGAGGGCTCCGAAGCCGGTGGAGACGCCGTAGACGGGGTCGGGCTTGGCGGCGAGGTCGTCGATGACGCGGCGCGACGCGGCGACGGCGGCCAGTGCTTCTTCCGATACGACGACGCGCGCGGCGCCCCGTGCCACGGCGATCACGTCTTCCGCGGTCGTCCCGGCCGTCCCCACCACCACAGTGTGCATATCCATATTCAGGCACCCTAGAGACTGAATCGCTGCCTGTACATAGCCGATGAGTGGCCTGTCAGGTACAACGCGTAGGGACCCGTTCCGCATACCGGACCGGGCCCGGGAATCCCGCCGCCGTCACGGCCGCCGCCCCCGGAAGCGCCGCCGCTCGGCCGCCGGCACGGCCGGCGGGTGGTCCGCGAGACGGACCACCGGGTCGGCCGGTCCCCCGGCCCGCCCGGCGACGACCGGCCCGGGCGCGCGCGCCGCCTTCGCCCGGTACTGCGCGGCGTCCGCGAGGCGGAAGAGCCGGCGGGCCGTGCCCACCGCCCCGATCTGGTCCCCGGTGGAGGCGACGCCGCACGCGACGCCTTCCCCCAGCTCCAACGCGGCGGCCCTGCGGCACAGTTCGCCCGCCACGCGCACCACTTCATCCGCCGTGGGCCCCACCGTCAGCAGGCAGAACTCGTCGCCGCCCAGGCGCGCCGCCAGTGCCCCGGGCAGCATCGCTCCGCACAGCGAGAGCACCGAGCCGAACCGCTCCAGGAGGCGGTCGCCGACCGCGTGCCCCAGGGTGTCGTTGACGCGCTTGAGGCCGTTGAGATCGCACACCACCAGGCTGACGACGACGCCGTCCGCCAGGTGCCGCTCCACGGCCTCGTCCAGCCGCGCATCGACCGCGCGCCGGTTGGCCAGCCCGGTCAGCGGGTCGGTGAAGGCGAGGCGGCGGACCTCCTCCAGCCGCTCGGTCTGGGCGATCCCCGCCGCCGCGACGGAGGCCAGGACGGTCGCGAAGTCGGCGTCCGTGCGGTCGAAGGCGGGCGCTCCGGGCGGCCGGGCCACATACAGCTCGCCCCAGGCCCGCCCGTGCAGCACGACGGGGGCGACCACGCAGCAGCCCCGGCCCCGGCGGCGCAGCGCCGCCACCCGCTCGTGCCGGTAGGCGCCCGGGCCCGCGGCGCCCTGTTCGGCGGCTTCGTCCATGTTCTCGACCCAGGCGCGGGGCTCGGCGCCGCCGCCGACCCACTCCTCGTGGAGGAACTCCACGATCTCGGGGAAGTCGTGCACCGGGTACGACTCGTCCTCGGGGAAGCGCTCCTCGCCCGCGGTCAGCTCCCCCGCGTTGACCAGGACGCGCAGCCGGCCGCGCTCGCGCTCCCACACGGAGACCGCGGCGAAGCTGCCCTCCAGGGCGGACATCACGCGCTCGGCGGCGGCGGACACGGTCTCCAGCGGGGTGCGCGCGGCCGCCATCGCCTGCGCGAGCTCCACCACGGCGCGCAGCCGACCGTCGCACTCCCCGCCTGCCGCCACCCGAGCCTCACATTCCGTTGCTGAGCGCAGTTTCTGCACTCCAGCCTAAGAATGTCGGCCGCATTCCGCCGCATGAGCGCGGAGGTCAGGCGAGGTCGCTCCGGTACCAGTTCCAGCTGTCCTCGCTGGTCCAGGCCTTGGTGAAGCGGTCGAGCGCGCCCTTCGCGCCCGCCGTGGCCCACAGGCCGGTGCGGTTGGTGCCGTCCGGCTCCCGGCCGTTGTTGTAGAGGACACCGACATCGGCCTTGCCGTCGCCGTCGAAGTCACCCACGGTGACCTTGCTCCGGCTGCCGTTCCAGCTGCCCGTGCCGGAGTCCACGCTCTCCCAGGTCCGGTTCGGCTTGCCGAAGCCCTTGCCCGTGGAGGCGAACGTCCACAGGGCGGTGTGGTTCACGCCCTTGCCGTCCTCGCCGTTGTCGTAGAGCACGCCGACGTCGGCCTTCCCGTCACCGTTGAAGTCCCCGGCGACGGCCTTGCTGCGGTCCCAGTTCCAGCTGCCGAAGCCCGAGTTGACGCTCTCCCACGTGCGGACCGGCTTGTCGAAGCCGTTGCCGGTGCTGATGAAGGTCCACAGCGCCGTGTGGTTGACGCCCTTCTCGTCCTCGCCGCCGTTGCAGAGGATGCCGATGTCGGCCTTGCCGTCGCCGTTGAAGGCGCCAGCGGTGACCTTCGAACGGCCCCAGTTCCAGCTGCCCTTGCCGGAGTCGAAGCTGTCCCACACCTTCACCGGGCTGCCACGGTCGTCCGGCTGCTCGCCGCGGGCCACACCGACGAGGCCATCGCCAAACGGCTCGGCGTGTCCTCACGCACGGCGCGGCGCATCGCCACGGACCTCATGGAACGTCTCGGGGCGCACAGCCGGTTCGAAGCGGGAGTCAGGGCGGTACGAAGAGGCTGGCTGCCCGCGCACGACTGACGCGGTCGGCGCCCCGGTGCCGTGCTCAGTGCCCCGGCCACTCGGGCTTGCGCTTCTCGTTGAAGGCCGCCACGCCCTCGGCCCGGTCGCCGGAGAAGGCGACGGACCTCCACGCCGCGTCCTCGACCTCCAGCCCGGCCCGCAGGTCCAGGCCGTGCCCCAGCCGCAGTGCCCGCTTGGCGGCGCGCAGGCCGACAGGGGAGTTACCGGCGATGCGACCGGCCAGCGCAAGGGCCTCCGCCCGGTCCTGCCCCTCGGCGACGAGCTGGTCGACGAGCCCCAGGGCCCGCGCTTCCTCGGCTTCCACGCGCCGCGCACTGAAGATCAGCTCGGCGGCCCGGGCCGCCCCCACCCGCCGGGGCAGCAGCTGCGTCCCGCCGCCGCCCGGGATGACGCCCACCGAGACCTCGGGAAGACCGACCACGGCAGTGGCGTCGGCCACGATCACATCGCAGGAAAGAGCCAGCTCGAACCCGCCGCCGAGCGCGAACCCGTGCACCGCGGCGATGGTGGGCATCGGCAGCTCCAGCACGCCCGTGTAGGCGGCGCGAGCGTGCGGCCGCTGCCGGCTCAGGTCGGCGTCCGTAAAGGAATTCCGCTCCTTGAGGTCCGCACCGACGCAAAAAGCACGCTCATGCGTGGACGTAAGGACAACGACCCGCACGGAGTCATCGCCGCCAAGGGCCCGAGTCGCCTCGGCAAGACGAGCGGCCAGCTCACTGGACACGGCGTTCATGGCCTTGGGCCGGTCCAGGACGAGCTCGGCCACATGACCGTGCCGCCGGACCGCGATCCACTCTCCGAAACGCTGCTCGCTCATCGCCTGCACCCTCCGGGTTAACGCCTGTAAACCTGCGGAACCCGATCATGCCCTGCACCCACCGGGCAGGGCCATACCCGAGGGAGGGCTCGCGGCCGGTCAGCCGCCCCGCCGCGACAGCAGCCACGGCTCGACCATGCCCAGCCCGCGAACCGGCCGCTGCCACATCGGCTGCAGCGCAAAGCGGTACCCCGCGGCCGCCTCGTCGCCCTCCCCCACGTCCGCCTCCGACTTCGGCGCGTCGCCGTTGCGGGTCAGCTCCTCCGCCAGCGCCTGGTCGACGAGCACCGCGTCCTTCGGCGCTATCGACGTCAGCCGCGACGCCAGGTTCACCGTCGTGCCGAAGACGTCGCCCATCCGCGTCGTCACGGTCCCGAACGCGAGCCCGACCCGCAGCTCGGGCATCGTCTCGTCGTGCGTCATGGTCTCGATGAGCCGCAGCCCGATCTCGGCCGCGGTGCCCGCGTCGTCCGCCGAGTACAGGACCTCGTCGCCGAGCGTCTTGATCAGCCGCCCCCCGTGCGCGGCCACCAGATCCGCCGCGGTGGTCTCGAAGGCCTCGACGAGCTCGCCGAGCTCCTCCTCCTCCAGACGCCGCGTCAGACGGGTGAAGCCGACGAGGTCGGCGAACCCGACGGCCAGCCGCCGGTCGACCATCTCCGCGTCGTCCTGAGCCTGGACGACACGGCCCGTGGCGGCCGCCAGCTGCCGCCGCCACACGTAGATGAGGAACTCCTCCAGCTCCGGCAGCAGCAGCTCGACGAGCGGGTAGGTGATCTCCGTCCGTGTCATGCCGGGCTCCTGGGGCTCCGTCAGGCCCTCCAGGAAGGAGTCGATCTGCCAGTCCGCGAGGCGCGCCGTGGTCTGCCCGGTGGACCGGGCGACCTGCACGGCCATCGGCTCGCTGAGCAGCCCGGCCTCCACGAGGCCGGCCAGCCGGCGCAGCGCGAGCACGTCGGCCTCGGTCAGCGCCTTGGCCTGCCCGATGTCGGCGAAGCCCATGGCCCGCCAGAAGCGGGAGGCGAGGTCCATGGAGACGCCGGCCGCGCGGGCGGCCTGGAAGGGGGTGTAGCGGCGCTCGGCGCCGAGGATCAGCGCTTCGAGGCGGAGCGCGATGGGGTCTCCGCCCTCGTCGCCGACGTCGTCGCCGTACTCCTCCGCGACTGCGCCGACACCGTCGACACCGGCTCGCGCGGCGCTGTCGGCACGCGCAGCACCGTCCTCGCCCGTAGCCCTCACGGCACGGGAGGTTCCCCCACCGTCGGCGGTCACCGCCCGCCCCCTGTCCGATCCGTGCGCACTGCCCTGCCGATCACTGCTCGCTTAGGTTCTGGGCACAACGATACGACAGGTGTGCCGTAGCTCACTCTTCCGACGGGGCGGGCCGTACGTGAACGATGTCGCCGGCGCCCACCGGCTGCTGCACCCCGTCGCCCGTGGCGAGCACGAGCCGCCCGTCCCCGTCGACGGCCACGGCCTCTCCGACCAGCTCACGGCCGCCGGGAAGTTCGGCGCGGACGTGGCGCCCGAGCGTGGCGCACCCGGCGGCGTACGCCTCCTGCAGAAGGCTCTGCGCCGGATCGCCCGCCGCGTCGCGCCACCGGCCGTACCACTCCTCCAGCGAACGGAGTACGGCGCGCAGCAGCGGATCGCGGTCCAGGACCTGCGCTCCGGCCAGCGCCAGCGAGCCCGCCGTGGGGACGGGCAGCTCGTCGGCCCGCAGCGACACGTTCAGGCCGATGCCGACGACGACGGCGTCCCCGGTCCGCTCGGCGAGGATCCCGCCGGCCTTGCGCTCGTGCCCGTCGACGGTCACCAGCAGGTCGTTGGGCCACTTCAGCGCCGTGTCGACGCCGGCCGCCCGGGACAGCGCGGCCGCCGTGGCGACCCCGGCGAGCAGCGGCAGCCAGCCCCACCGCTCCACGGGCACGCCCGGGCCGGGCCGCAGCAGGACGGAGAAGAAGAGGCCGGACCGCGGCGGCGCCGTCCACGTGCGGTCGAGCCGCCCGCGCCCGGCGGACTGCTCCTCCGCGACGAGGACCGCCCCTTCGGGCCCGCCGGCGGCCACGAGGTCGGTGTTCGTCGAGCCCGTCCGCGCCACCACGTCCACCGAGGTCCACAGCCCTCCGGGCCGCAGCAGCCCGCGCCGCAGCGCGGTGACGTTGAGCGGCGGCCGGTCGAGATCGGACCAGCGGCCGCCGGAGGGGGAAGGCGTCTCAGGAGGCGTCATAAGAGCCACCATAGGAGGGAAGTGGAGGCGAACCGGTGTGGCCAACGACGCACTGCCGCAGCGCACCCGCGCGGATACGCTACGGACCGGTAGCACCGGTTAGCCCACTCAGCCTCAGTTCATCCTCAGCCAGCCCACCTCTGGACGAGCAGGAGCCGCATCCCGATGTCCGAGCCGGAATACGACATCCACACCACCGCGGGCAAGCTCGCGGATCTGCAACGCCGGATCGAGGAGGCCACGCACGCCGGCTCCGAGCGCGCCGTGGAGAAGCAGCACGCGAAGGGCAAGCTGACCGCCCGCGAGCGCATCGAACTCCTCCTGGACGAGGGTTCCTTCGTCGAGCTGGACGAGTTCGCCCGGCACCGCTCGACCAACTTCGGCATCGAGAAGAACCGCCCGTACGGGGACGGCGTCGTCACCGGCTACGGCACCGTCGACGGCCGCACCGTCTGCGTCTACTCCCAGGACTTCACGGTCTTCGGCGGCTCGCTCGGCGAGGTCTACGGCGAGAAGATCGGCAAGGCCATGGACTTCGCGCTGAAGACCGGCTGTCCGATCATCGGCATCAACGACGGGGGCGGCGCCCGCATCCAGGAGGGCGTGGTCGCCCTCGGCCTCTTCGGCGAGATCTTCCGCCGCAACGTGCACGCCTCCGGCGTCGTCCCGCAGATCTCCCTGATCGTCGGCCCCTGCGCGGGCGGCGCGGTCTACTCCCCCGCGATCACCGACTTCACGGTGATGGTCGACCAGACCTCGCACATGTTCATCACCGGCCCCGACGTCATCAAGACCGTCACCGGCGAGGACGTCGGCTTCGAGGAGCTCGGCGGCGCCCGCACGCACAACAGCACATCGGGCGTGGCGCACCACATGGCCGGGGACGAGAAGGACGCCATCGAGTACGTCAAGGCGCTCCTCTCCTACCTCCCCTCCAACAACCTCTCCGAGCCCCCGGCCTTCCCCGAGGAGGCCGACCTGGAGATCTCGCCCGCCGACAGCGAGCTCGACACCCTCATCCCGGACTCGGCCAACCAGCCGTACGACATGCACACCGCCATCGAGCACGTGCTGGACGACGGCGAGTTCCTGGAGACCCAGGCCCTGTTCGCGCCGAACATCATCACCGGCTTCGGGCGCGTGGAGGGCCGCCCGGTCGGCATCGTCGCCAACCAGCCGCTCCAGTTCGCCGGCTGCCTCGACATCAACGCCAGCGAGAAGGCCGCCCGCTTCGTCCGCACCTGCGACGCCTTCAACGTGCCGGTGCTGACCTTCGTGGACGTGCCCGGCTTCCTGCCCGGCACCGACCAGGAGTACAACGGCATCATCCGGCGCGGCGCCAAGCTGATCTACGCCTACGCCGAGGCCACGGTCCCGCTCATCACGGTGATCACGCGCAAGGCGTTCGGCGGCGCGTACGACGTCATGGGCTCCAAGCACCTCGGCGCCGACCTCAACCTCGCCTGGCCCACCGCCCAGATCGCCGTCATGGGCGCCCAGGGCGCGGTCAACATCCTCCACCGCCGCACGATCGCCGCGGCGGAGACCCCGGAGGAGCAGGAGGAGCTGCGGGCGAAGCTCATCGCGGACTACGAGGACGCGCTCCTCAACCCGTACGCGGCCGCCGAGCGAGGCTACGTCGACGCGGTGATCATGCCGAACGAGACGCGCCGGCACATCGTGCGGGGCCTGCGGGCGCTGCGCGACAAGCGCGAGGCGCTGCCGCCGAAGAAGCACGGCAACATCCCCCTCTAGATCCCCCGCTGGATCCCCCTCCAGACCCCTCTCCAGATCCCTCCAGGAGGCTCTCGGTGATCAAGGTAGTCCGGGGCAACCCGACCCCCGAGGAGCTCGCCGCCGCCCTGGCGGTGGTCCGGGCGCGCGCGGCGGCGGGCAGCGCCGCCGCGCCCGAGACGGGCGAGACCCGCCCGGAGTGGTCGACGCCGGCGCGGCGCCTGACCGCGACGCGCATGCCACAGGCGGGCCCGCGGGCGTGGCGTACGACGTACTGGCCCGCGTAACAGGTACGGCATAACGCGTGGGGGAGCGAGCCGCAGTCGCGGCCCGCTCCCAGCCACCCGATCGACCTGCTGACCGCTTCGGGCCGGGCCACGAAGCGCAAGCCCTAACACCCCCGCCCCCGGCGATTGAGTACGCGTACTCAGGCGCTCCGGACCCCCCGGCGGCACCATGGGGGCAATGCTGTGGTCGGACCCTTCGAACGAACCCCCCGAGGAGCTGCGCGAGGCGCAGGCGATGCTCCGCCGGGCCGGTCTCGTGCTCGCGATCGGCATGGTGATCGCTTTCGTCATCCTCGGCATGGGCTGAGCCACAGGGAACCCACAGTTACAGGCTGTCTGCAACCAAATCCTCCCCATCCCTCATCATGGCTAGTGAAATGCCGCGAACCGGGGAGTGCGTCACACCATGAACAAGCCCGTGCGCCACATATCCGTCTTTGTCGGATTGCTGGTCCTGGCCCTGCTGGTCCGGGCGAACTGGCTCCAGTTCGTCCGCAGCGACGATCTGGCCAATCACAAGGACAACAAGCGGGTGAAGATCGCCTCCTTCGCACAGCCTCGCGGCAACATCATCGTCGGCGGCCAGCCGATCACCGGCTCCGGCGAGACCACGGGCGACTACAAGTACAAGCGCACGTTCAAGGACGGCGAGATGTACGCCCCGGTCACCGGCTACTCCTCGCAGCTGTACGGCAACAGCCAGCTCGAATTCGTCAACAACAAGCTGCTCAGCGGCACCGACGACAAGCTGTTCCTGCAGCGCACCACCGACATGCTCAGCGGCAAGAAGCCCCGCGGCGGCGACGTGGTGACGACCATCGACCCGAAGGCGCAGAAGGCGGCCTTCGAGGGCCTCGGCAAGTACAAGGGCGCGGTCGTCGCCCTCGACCCGCGCACCGGCAAGATCCTCGCCCTGGCCTCCACCCCCTCCTACGACCCCTCGGTCTTCGCGGGGAACACGCTGAAGGACCAGGAGGCGTACAAGAAGCTGGAGGCCGACAAGGACAAGCCGCTGGTCAACCGGGCGATCAAGGAGCGCTACCCCCCGGGCTCCACCTTCAAGATCCTCACCGCCGCGGCCGCCCTCGAACACGGCATCGTCAGCGACATCAACGCCAAGGGCAGCGCCCCGGTCCCGTACAAGCTGCCCCTCAGCACGACCACGGTCCGTAACGACGTCCAGACCGAGGAGTGCGTCAACGGATCCCTCAAGGCCGGCCTTCAGTGGTCGTGCAACAACGTCTTCCTCGACCTGGCCGACAAGCTGGGCAAGGACAAGATGCGGGAGACCGCCGAGAAGTTCGGCTTCAACAACAAGGACATCTTCATCCCCAACGGCACCGTCGAGAGCATCTACCCCAAGAACCTCGACCGCCCGCAGACCGCCCTCACCGGCATGGGCCAGGGCAGCCTCGACAGCACCCCGCTGCAGATCGCGATGATGACCGCCGCCCTCGCCAACGACGGCAAGCTCATGAAGCCGTACCTGGTCGAGGAGCTGCGTGACCCCGGCCTGAACACGCTGGAGAAGCACAAGCCCGAGGTCATGTCGCAGGCCGTCTCCGCCGGCACGGCGAAGAAGGTCCAGCAGATGATGGAGAACACGGCCCAGAACGGCACCGGCAAGAAGGCCCTCATCGACGGCGTCACCGTCGGCGCCAAGACGGGCACCGCGCAGCACGGCGTCAACAACGAGAAGCTGCCGTACGCCTGGTTCGTCTCCTACGCCAAGCAGGGCGACGGCTCCCCCGTCGCGGTCGCCGTCTTCATCGACCCCGAGGGCTCCGGCATCGACCGCGACGAGATCTCCGGCGGCGGTCTCGCCGGCCCGATCGCCAAGAAGGTCATGCAGGCCGTGATCAAGAAGTAGCGCCCGGGGGCGGGGGCCGCGGTTGTCTACGATGGCGGGCATGACCCCTCAGCGCCGCCTCGTCCTCGCCTCCCAGTCCCCCGCCCGCCTCGGCCTGCTCAAGGCCGCCGGGCTGCGGCCCGAGGTGATCGTCAGCGGCGTCGACGAGGACGCGCTGACCGCCCCGACCCCCGCCGAGCTGGCGCGCGTCCTGGCCGAGGCCAAGGCCGACGCGGTCGCCGCCCGGCCGGAAGCGGCCGGGGCGCTGGTCATCGGCTGCGACTCCGTCCTCGAACTGGACGGGCAGGCCCTGGGCAAGCCGGACGACGCCGAGGACGCCACCGCCCGCTGGAAGTCGATGCGGGGCCGGTCCGGGATCCTCCGGACCGGCCACTGCATCGCCGACACGGCCATGGGCCGCCGGGTGTCGGCGACCGCTTCCACGACCGTGCGCTTCGGGGAGCCCTCCGACGCCGAGATCGCGGCCTACGTCGCGACCCGCGAGCCGCTGTACGTCGCGGGCGCCTTCACCCTCGACGGCCGCTCCGCCCCCTTCATCGAGGGCATCGACGGCGACCACGGCAACGTCATCGGGCTCTCCCTCCCCCTGCTCCGCAAGCTCCTCGCCGAGCTGGGGATGTCGATCACGGAGCTGTGGGCCGACGCCTAGAGCGGCAGGACGCCCAGCACCGGCGAGAGCAGACCGACGACCGGGTCGAGCGCCTGCTGGGCCTGGCCCAGCTGGTTCAGCTGGTTGAGCTGGTCCAGCTTGCCGAGCTGGTTGGTGGCCCCGGGGTGGATGCTGGTCGCCGGCGGCTCGGGAGCGGGCGCCGGCGGGGCCATCACATCCCCCGCGTTCGAAGTGGGCGGTTGCGGCATGGGAGCGGCCGTGGCTGCGGTGGCGGTCAGGGCGAGAGCGGCGCCGGTGAGAGCGGCGGCGGCAACGATGCGCTTCATCATGACCGCCCCAACGAGGTCACGGCGCCTCGGTCACCATTCCTTCCGCCAGTCGGGGGGCGCACCCCAGACATGCACGGGCCGTACCGGAATCCTCACCACGGCGGAGAAGTGCGTACGGCCGGGCAAGTACCCGGCATTCTTCGAGGACTTCGCACGCGCCCGGAACAGGAGGCCCCGGCCCTGCTCCCGTTCGGGATCTTCCGGGCGAACGGCCTGTCGGGACGAGGCGGTTCGCGGACGCCCGGACCGCCCACCGGTGCACATACGGGACTCCAGGAGCCCCACCGGCCCCACCCTCACCATCAACCAACCCACCTGGGCAAGTTTCCTCGGACATGTCAAAGCGCATATTCCGGTGTAGGCCGGAAGCCATCCGGCTACGCCTCCTACCCCCGAGGAGCCTGCCGCCATGCCGAGGATCCTGATCACCACCGGTGACGCCGCCGAGGACCTGGAGGTCCTCTACCCCTACCAGCGCCTGCTGGAGGAGGGCTACGAGGTGGACATCGCCGCTCCCACCGTGAAGCAGCTCCAGTTCGTCGTGCACGACTTCGTCGCGAGCTTCGACACCTACACGGAGAAGCTGGGTCACAGCTGGCCCGCGGACGTCGCGCTGGCGAACGTGAACCCGTCGGACTACGCCGCGGTCGTCATCCCCGGCGGCCGCGCGCCGGAGTTCCTGCGGCTGGATCCCGACTTCCAGCGGATCATCAAGTCGTTCTTCGCGCAGAACAAGCCCATCGCGCACATCTGCCACGCCGTGATCGCGCTGACGCCGCTGGGCGTCCTCAAGGGCCGCCGCACGGCCGCGTGGCCGGCGTGCCGCCCGGACGTGCAGCTCGCGGGCGGCACGTTCGTGGACGCGGAGGCCGTCGTCGACGGGAACATGGTGTCCGCGCGGGCGTGGAACGACCAGCCCGCGTGGATGAGGGCGTTCGTGGAGCTGCTGCGCGAGAAGGCGCCGGTCAAGAGCTGACGCCGGCGGCTCCTGTGCGAGGCTGGGAGGTCCGCCGACAGCCGCCCAGCCCCGAAGGAACCCGAACCTCCATGTCCCAGTCCGTGGACCGCGCCCTCGACGTCCTGGACGCCGTCGCCGCGGCGAACGCCCCCGTCACGGCGAAGGCGCTGGCCAGAAACCTCCGCTGCGGGCTCTCCACGGTGTACGAGATCCTCGGCACGCTCACCGCCCGCGGGCATCTGGTCCGCACCGCGGGCGGCTACACCCTCGGGTACCGCGTGCCCGTCCTGCACCAGGCGTTCCAGCGCCAGATGCAGCTGGACGACGCCGTGCACGCGCTCCTGCTCACGGCCCGGCGGGAAGCGGGCGCGGACACGTACTTCAGCACGTACCGCGACGGGGACATCGCCGTGCTCGCCGGGAACGCCGCCGACCCGTCGACGGGCGGCTTCAGCGTGGGCCGGGATCTCGACGGGCACGCGACCGCCCACGGCAAGGTGCTGCTCTCGGCGCTGCCCCGGGCGGCGCGCATGCGCTACCTGACGGGTACGGGGATGCGGGCGATCACGCCGCGGACGATCACGTCGCCGGACCGGCTGGACGCGGAGCTGCGGCGCGTGCGGCGGGAGGGGGTCGCCGTGGAGGTCGAGGAGTGCGCGCCGGGAGTGGCGTGCGTGGCGGTCCCCGTACCGGTCATGCCGGGCGCACGAACCGGCCCCCGCGGCGGCGCGTCCGCCGTGTCCGCCGTATCCGCCGCCGTCCCGCTGGAGGACTTCCACCGCCGCAGGAGCCGGCTGACGGACACGCTGCGCCACGTCGCGGCGGAGGCGGCGAAGTTGGCCGCGCGTCAGCGCGGGACGACGGCCTCCGCCGGCTGAGCCCAGCGCTCCGGGTCGTAGACCATCAGCGTCCAGACGACCAGTGCGAGGACGGCCATGACGGCCGCGAACGCGGACCAGCCGACGAGGCCGACGCAGAACGCGCCCAGCAGGCCGTGCACGACGCCGCAGGTGATCAGCAGAATCCTTCCCGCCGTGCGGGGCGGGCGGTCGCGGAGGGCGGCGCGGAGGGCGACGACGGCGCACAGGAGCAGGTAGAGCGCGAAGAGGCCGCCGGCGATCCAGGCGGCGAGGGCCATGAGGCCGGGGTCGCTGCCCGCGAGGGACATGTGCTGGCGGCGGACGACGACGCCGAGGATCCAGTTGACGAGGGCGATGCCCAGGCCCTCCACGGCGAGGGCGAGCGCAGTGAGGCCGGCGAGGGGTCTGCGGAGCCGGAACCGGGTCGTCACCACCCCTTCACCACCCCCTTGTCAGCCCCTCGTCCGCCCCTCCGCGGGCGATTGCCACCTGTTACCGCGGGTACCTACGTCTGGAGGGACGCTACTCACGGGTAGAACCATGAGCAAGGGGTCGGTGCGGAGTCAGTGACAAAGCGCGCCCGGATCCGCAGCCGCACCCCCTCGGGGCCCGCGCCCGGCCGAACGGCCCCCGGGCCGGTTCCCGCACACGCAAACTTTGGGCCACCCCTTCGTAGGGACTCAACAAAGAAAGCTCTTTCCTGCCCGGCGGCACACGTCGAGAGCTCCGCCACATGCAAAGGTCGACGGAGACCCTCATACCCGGCGTACGGTGGGAGAACTGGGGACTTCGGCGCGCACACGGCCTCCGGTTCACGCTCCGTGTGGGCAAGCTCACCTCGGGAGTCGGCTCGGCACAGAGTGTCGCCAGTACCTAAACTCACCTTGTTTCAAGGAGGGAGC
>NZ_JANIID010000069.1:0-12845 GCF_024519335.1 Streptomyces telluris | reverse complement strand
AGATCTGGGGGTGCTCGATCACATGGCCGGTGGAGCGGATCCCGGCGGATGTGGCGGGGGGGGTGTGGCAGGAGTGGGGGCTGTGGGGGGGGGGGGGGGGGGGACCCCGGGGGTCCCCCCCCCCGCCTCACGCGTGTCAGCGGCGGGTGCCGCCGAGCTCCACGGCCGAGCACCGCCAGCGCTGGTCGGCGCAGCGCTCCAGGCGGAAGGCGAGCGCGAGCAGCCGGTCCCCGGAGGTGATCCGGGCGAAGGCCTCGATGACGCCCGGGGAGGGCCGGAACTCGTCGCAGTGCCGGACGGCGGGGCTGCGGCCCGGCGGGGCGGGCAGCAGCGGCGCGTGGGGCGCCAGGGCGGCCAGCTGGTCGTACGCGGCGCCCAGGGTGTGGCCGAGCATCCAGTGGACGGGGCGCTGGCCGCTGAGGGTGAGCAGGAGGCGCTCGGCGAACCAGTAGCGCGGCAGGCGCTCGCGTTCGCGGCGGCGCGCGGCGGGGTCCGGGGCCGGGCGGCGGGAGTCGGTGCGCCGCGCGGGTGCGGTCCGGGCGGCGGGCCTGCTGGTGCGGCCGGTCGTCCTGCCGGTGGTCCTGCCGCCGGTGGTCCTGTTGATGCCGGTCCTCATGCTGGCCGCCCCCTCGCGGTGCCGGGCCCGGTGGGATTACCGGGCGGTAGCTTCCGTCGGGTGATCTTCTATCGGCGGTGACGGAGGGCGGCAAGGACGGAGCCGGGGCCCGCGCCGCCCGCGGGTTTTTCACCTATTCGGGGGACCCGGGGGCGGTGCGGGGCGGCCGGCTGCTCCGCGGCGCGACACGGGGTGCCGCGGAGCCGCCCGCAAGCGGCTCACCTGCACTTCGAAGGGGGACGCGCGCCCGTATGCTGACCTCACAACCGAAACGTCCCCAGGATCGAAGGAAAGCGGCGGTCATGCGCGTCTACGTCCCCTTGACCCTCCCCGGTCTCGCCGAGGCGCACAAGGCGGGGGTGCTGGGCCCGGCTCCGCTGGACGCCTTCGCCATCACCCCGGCCCTGCGCGAGTGGTACCGCTCCGACGACGTCGAGGAGCTGGAGTACGCGGCCCTGGGGCGTGCCGCCCAGGGCTCCCTGCGTCTGCTCGCCGCCGACCCGGAGGCGCCCCGCCGCCGCGTGGTCGTCGCGGTCGACGTGCCCGAGGGCGCGGTGGCCACCGACCCCGAGCGCGGGCTGGACCAGTCCGCGTACGGCGAGGTGCGGCTCTCGGAGGCGGTGCCGCTGGCGAAGGCCGCGGCCGTGCACGTCGACTCCGGCGACGCGGAGGAGGACGTCGCGGCGGCCGCCGCGGCGCTGGGCGCCGCCGACCGCGGTGACGACGACGCGCAGTTCACGGTCGACGGGGCCGAGGACCACGAGCTGATGTGGTTCGGCGTGCAGGAGATCCCCAACCTGATCTAGGGCCGGCTCCGGTCCCGGGCCGGCTCCGGTCAAGGGCCGCCCCGGTCCCGGGCCGCCCCGGTCAAGGGCCGCCCCGGTCCCGGGCCGCCCCGGTCCCGGGCCGGCTCCGGTCAAGAGCCGCCCCGGTCCCGGGGCGGCGTTGTCACAGCCGCCCCGTACAGTTTCCGCATGGGGAAGCACGCGGCCCACATCGTCTGGGACTGGAACGGCACGCTCTTTCACGACGTCGACGCGGTGATAACGGCGACGAACGCCGCCTTCGCGGAGATCGGCCTGGAGCCGATCACGCTGGAGCGCTACCGCGCGCTGTACTGCGTCCCCATCCCGCGCTTCTACGAGCGGCTGATGGGCCGCCTCCCCACCGCCGCCGAGTGGGAGCACATGGACGGCGCCTTCCAGCGGCACTACCACGACCACCACCTGCGCTGCGGCCTCGCCGAGGGCGCCGAGAAGCTGCTGGAGCACTGGCAGGAGACCGGCGGCACCCAGTCGATCATGTCGATGTACGGGCACGAGGACCTGATGCCGCTCGTGCGCACGTTCGGCATCGAGCGGAGGTTCGTCCGGGTGGACGGGCGGACGGGCCCCTCCGGCGGCAGCAAGGCCGAGCACATGGCCCGCCACGTCGCCGGCCTGGCGGCCGAGGGCATACCCGCGGCGCGCACGGTCGTCATCGGCGACGCCCTCGACGACGCGGTGGCGGCGGCCCACGTGGGTGCGCACGCGGTGCTGTACACGGGCGGCTCGCACGACCGGGCCGGGCTCACCGGGGCCGGGGTGCCCGTCGTGGACACGCTGGTGGAGGCCGTCGCGGAGGCGGAACGGCTGACCCGCTGAACGCGCTGTCCATATCGTCAAAGATGGGCCCCGGGTTTTGTACACAAACCGCTCGTGACGCCTCCCGGGGGAAGAGCGATAGCCTTACGGGGTGATCAGCGCGATATCCAGCGGGGGCGACGGCGCCCCTGTCCTGCGCCCGGAGTGCCACGGCACCCGGGAGGCCGCTGGTCGCCCGAGCGGAGCGCATGTGGCCGAATCGGCCCGGACCGCTCCGGTCATCCCTCATTCCGGCATACCGTCGAAGACGACCGGAGACCCCGCGTCGCGGCGTGATGCCTTCACCACCTATGTCACGCAACGGCGCGCGACAGGAGCCAGAGGACATGCAGACCAAGCTGGACGAAGCCAAGGCAGAGCTGCTCGAGAGGGCGGCCCGCGTCGCTGAGAACAGCCCTGCCGGGGGGCCACAACCGACCGGGCCGAAGGGCGAGGCGGGACTCGACCGGGAGACCCTGACCGCGTACCTCCAGCGCTACTACCTGCACACGGCGCCGGAGGACCTCACGGGCCGCGACCCGGTCGACGTCTACGGCGCCGCGGTCTCGCACTACCGCCTCGCCGAGAACCGCCCGCAGGGCACGGCCAACGTCCGGGTGCACACCCCGACCGTCGAGGAGAACGGCTGGACCTGCAGCCACTCCGTCGTAGAGGTCGTCACCGACGACATGCCCTTCCTGGTCGACTCGGTCACCAACGAGCTCTCCCGCCAGGGCCGCGGCATCCACGTCGTGATCCACCCGCAGGTCATCGTGCGCCGTGACGTCACCGGCCGCCTGCTCGAGGTCCTCGGCTCCAACTGCGAAGCCCACGGCAGCGGCAAGGACGCCGTCCTGCCGCACGACGCGCTCACCGAGTCCTGGATCCACGTCGAGATCGACCGCGAGACCGACCGCGGCGACCTCAAGCAGATCACCGCCGACCTGCTGCGCGTCCTGTCCGACGTCCGCGAGGCCGTCGAGGACTGGTCCAAGATGCGCGACGCCGCCCTGCGCATCGCCGACGACCTCCCCGGGGAGCCCCTCCCCGGCGACGTCGCCCCGTCGGACACCACCGAGGCCGGCGAGCTGCTGCGCTGGCTGGCCGCGGACCACTTCACCTTCCTCGGCTACCGCGAGTACGAGCTGACGAAGGTCGCCACCGACGGCGGCGAGGAGGACGTGCTCAGCGCCGTCCCCGGCACCGGCCTCGGCATCCTGCGCTCCGACCCCCACCACGACGAGCAGCAGCGCGCGGGCGGCCCGCACTCGCACCTGCCCCGCCCGGCGTCCCCCTCGTTCAACCGGCTGCCCGCCGACGCCCGCGCCAAGGCCCGCGAGCACAAGCTGCTCGTCCTCACCAAGGCCAACAGCCGCGCCACGGTCCACCGCCCCTCCTACCTCGACTACGTCGGGGTGAAGAAGTTCGACGCCGACGGCAACGTGACCGGCGAGCGCCGCTTCCTCGGCCTGTTCTCCTCCGCCGCGTACACCGAGTCCGTGCGCCGCGTGCCCGTCGTCCGCCGCAAGGTCCAGCAGGTCCTCGCCGACGCCGGCTTCACGCCCGACAGCCACGACGGCCGCGACCTCCTCCAGATCCTGGAGACCTACCCGCGCGACGAGCTCTTCCAGATCGCCGCCGAGCAGCTGCGC
The DNA here is from genome assembly GCF_024519335.1 of Streptomyces telluris. NCBI lineage: Bacteria > Bacillati > Actinomycetota > Actinomycetes > Kitasatosporales > Streptomycetaceae > Streptomyces > Streptomyces telluris. The sequence continues at coordinate 8,955 of NZ_JANIID010000069.1, read as the reverse complement.
TCCATCGCCACCAGCGTCCTCTACCTCCAGGAGCGCCGCCGGCTGCGGCTGTACCTGCGCCAGGAGGAGTACGGGCGCTACTACTCGGCGCTGGTCTACCTCCCGCGCGACCGCTACACCACCGGTGTGCGGCTGCGCCTGATCGACATCCTCAAGGAGGAGCTCGGCGGCTCCAGCGTCGACTTCACCGCCTGGAACACCGAGTCGGTCCTCTCCCGGCTGCACTTCGTCGTCCGCGTCGAGCCGGGCGCGACCCTGCGCGAGCTCACCGACGCCGACGCCGACCGCATCGAGGCCCGCCTGGTCGAGGCCGCCCGCTCCTGGGCGGACGGCTTCGCCGAGACGCTGACCGCCGAGGTCGGCGAGGAGCGCGCCGCCGAGCTGCTGCGCCGCTACGGCCAGGCCTTCCCCGAGGGCTACAAGGCCGACCACAGCCCCCGCAGCGCCGTCTCCGACCTCGGTCACCTGGAGAAGCTCACCGTCGCCGGCGGCGACCGCGACTTCGAGCTCAGCCTGTACGAGCCGGTCGGCGCGGCCCCCGGCGAGCGCCGCTTCAAGATCTACCGCACGGGCGAGCCGGTCTCGCTGTCCGCCGTGCTGCCGGTGCTCCACCGCCTCGGCGTCGAGGTCGTCGACGAGCGCCCGTACGAGCTGCGCTGCTCGGACCGCACCACCGCCTGGATCTACGACTTCGGTCTGCGGATGCCCGAGCGGATCGAGGGCGACGACGCCCGCATCCGCTTCCAGGAGGCCTTCGCGGCCGTGTGGACCGGTGCCGCGGAGAACGACAACTTCAACAACCTGGTCCTGCGCGCCGGGCTGGACTGGCGTCAGGCCATGGTGCTGCGCGCCTACGCCAAGTACCTCCGGCAGGCCGCCTGGCCGTTCAGCCAGGCGTACATGGAGGACACCCTCAGCAACAACGTCCACACCACCCGCCTGCTGGTCAACCTCTTCGAGGCCCGGATGTCGCCCGCGCTCCAGCGCGCCGGCAACGAGCTCATCGACGGCCTGCTGGAGGAGCTGGACGGCGCCCTGGACCAGGTCGCCAGCCTGGACGAGGACCGCATCCTGCGGGCCTTCCTCACGGTCATCAAGGCCACGCTGCGCACCAACCACTTCCAGCGCAACGCCGACGGCACGCCGCGCCCGTACCTGTCCCTCAAGCTCGACCCGCAGGCCATCCCCGAGCTGCCGGCGCCCCGCCCGGCGTTCGAGATCTGGGTGTACTCGCCGCGGGTGGAGGGCGTGCACCTGCGCTTCGGCAAGGTCGCGCGCGGCGGTCTGCGCTGGTCCGACCGGCGCGAGGACTTCCGCACCGAGATCCTCGGCCTGGTCAAGGCCCAGATGGTGAAGAACACCGTCATCGTGCCGGTGGGCGCCAAGGGCGGCTTCGTCGGCAAGCGCCTGCCCGACCCGTCCGTGGACCGCGACGCGTGGCTGGCCGAGGGCATCGCCTCGTACAAGACGTTCATCTCCGGCCTCCTCGACATCACCGACAACATGGTCGGCGGCGAGGTCGTGCCCCCGAAGGACGTCGTCCGCCACGACGAGGACGACACCTACCTCGTCGTCGCCGCCGACAAGGGCACCGCGACGTTCTCCGACATCGCCAACGAGGTCGCCCAGTCCTACGGCTTCTGGCTCGGCGACGCCTTCGCCTCCGGCGGCTCGGCCGGCTACGACCACAAGGGCATGGGCATCACCGCCCGCGGCGCCTGGGAGTCGGTCAAGCGCCACTTCCGCGAGCTGGGCCACAACACCCAGACGCAGGACTTCACGGTCGTCGGCGTCGGCGACATGTCCGGTGACGTCTTCGGCAACGGCATGCTGCTCTCCGAGCACATCCGCCTGGTGGCCGCCTTCGACCACCGCCACATCTTCATCGACCCGACCCCGGACGCGGCCGTCTCCTACGCCGAGCGGCGCCGCCTGTTCGAGCTGCCCCGCTCGTCCTGGGCCGACTACAACACCGAGCTGCTCTCCCAGGGTGGCGGCATCCACCCGCGCACCGCCAAGTCGATCCCGGTCAACGCCCACGTGCGGCAGGCCCTCGGCATCGAGCAGGGCATCACCAAGATGACCCCCGCCGAGCTGATGAAGGCCATCCTGCGCGCCCAGGTCGACCTGCTGTGGAACGGCGGCATCGGCACGTACGTCAAGGCCTCGTCCGAGTCCCACGCGGACGTCGGCGACAAGGCCAACGACGCCATCCGCGTCGACGGTCAGGACCTGCGGGTCAAGGTCGTCGGCGAGGGCGGCAACCTGGGCCTGACCCAGCTCGGCCGGATCGAGTTCGCCTCCAACGGCGGCCGGATCAACACCGACGCCATCGACAACAGCGCCGGCGTGGACACCTCCGACCACGAGGTGAACATCAAGATCCTGCTCAACGCGCTGGTGATCGACGGCGACATGACCGTCAAGCAGCGCAACAAGCTCCTGGCCGAGATGACCGACGAGGTCGGCGAGCTGGTCCTGCGCAACAACTACGCGCAGAACGTGGCCCTGGCCAACGCCGTGGAACAGGCCCCCAGCCTGCTCCACGCCCACCAGCGGATCATGCGCCGCCTCGGCCGGGACGGCCACCTGGACCGGGCCCTGGAGTTCCTGCCCAACGACCGGCTGATCCGCGAGCGGCTCTCCGCGGGCCGCGGGCTGACCCAGCCGGAGCTGGCCGTCCTCCTCGCCTACATCAAGATCACCACGGCCGAGGAGCTGCTCGGCACCGGGCTGCCGGACGACCCGTACCTGGAGCGGCTGCTGCACGCCTACTTCCCGCAGGCGCTGCGCACCGGCTTCGCCGAGCAGGTCGACGCCCACGCCCTGCGCCGGGAGATCATCACCACCGTCCTGGTCAACGACACCGTCAACAGCGGCGGCTCGACCTTCCTGCACCGCCTGCGGGAGGAGACCGGGGCCTCGCTGGAGGAGATCGTCCGGGCGCAGGCCGCGGCCCGCGCCATCTTCGAGCTGGGCTCCGTGTGGGACGCCGTCGAGGGCCTGGACAACGTGGTCGCCGCCGACGTGCAGACCCGCATCCGGCTGCACTCGCGGCGCCTGGTCGAGCGCGGCACCCGCTGGCTGCTCAACAACCGGCCGCAGCCGCTGGAGCTGGCCGGGACGATCGAGTTCTTCCACGACGGCGTCGCCAAGGTCTGGGCCGAGCTGCCCAAGCTGCTCAAGGGCGCCGACATGGAGTGGTGGCAGTCCATCCGCGACGAGCTGGTGGACGCCGGGGTGCCGGACGAGCTGGCCGTGCGCGTGGCGGGCTTCTCCTCCGTCTTCCCGGCCCTGGACGTCGTCGCGGTCGCCGACCGCGCCGGCAAGGAGCCGCTGGACGTGGCCGAGGTCTACTACGACCTCGGGGACCGGCTGCACATCACCCAGCTGATGGACCGGATCATCGAGCTGCCGCGCGCGGACCGCTGGCAGTCCATGGCCCGCGCCTCCATCCGCGAGGACCTGTACGCGGCCCACGCCGCGCTGACGGCCGACATCCTCTCGGTGGGCAACGGCTCCTCGACGCCGGAGCAGCGCTTCCAGGCCTGGGAGGAGAAGAACGCGGCGATCCTCAGCCGGGCGCGCACCACGCTCGACGAGATCCACGGCTCGGACGCGTTCGACCTGGCCAACCTGTCGGTGGCCATGCGGACGATGCGCACGCTGCTGCGGACGCACACCTGAGCCGCCTGCCGGAGCGCGCGCCCGGGCAGCCCGCCCGGGCCGTGCGCCGCGTCGAATTGACGCACGGCTGACGCCGGAGTGAACAAAGGACGGCCCTGGGGACAAAACCCCCGGGGCCGTCCTTTTGCCGTGCTAAGAGGGACGGATGAAGGCCGTTTCCCGGTTGACGTCCGGGCCCTCCTCCGATGCCCTGCCCGTCGGCGCGCGCCCCGCCGCCCCGCCTCCGCCGCCCGCGCTCCCGCGCCACGGTACGGCCCGCGCGGTGGCCCTCTACCTGGTGGTGTCGGCCGTCGGCTTCGCGGTGCTCCTGCTGGTGAGCCGTCATCTGGGGCGGGGGCCGGAGGTGTTGCTGCACCGGTGGGACAGCGGCAATTACCTGCACATCGCCAAGCGCGGCTATCCGGGGGCGATCCCCTACGGTCCGGACGGGGAGCCGAAGTTCAGCAGGCTGGCGTTCTTCCCGCTGGTGCCCGGGCTGATCCGGTCGGTGCGGCTGGTGACGGGGCTGTCCCTGGCGTGGTCGGGGGTGGTGGTGTCGTGGACGGGCGCCGCGGTGGCCGCCGCGGGGGTGTTCCGGCTGGTGCGCGCCGTCGGCGGCCGGCCGGGCGCCGGGTACGCGTGCGTGGCGCTGTGGGCCTGCTCGCCGTACGCGTTCGCGCTGTGGGTTCCGTACTCGGAGGGCGTGTTCAGCGCGGCCCTGATCTGGGCGCTGGTGGCCATACTGGCGCGGCGCTGGCTGACGGCGGCCGCGTTGTGCGTCGTGGCGGGGACGGTGCGGCCGAGCGCCACGGTGCTGGTCGGCACGGTCGTGCTGGCCGCCGGGTGGGAGCTGGTGCAGCGCCGGGGCGGCTGGCAGGCCTGGGTCGCGCTGCTGACGGCGCCCCTGGGGCTGCTGGGGAGCTGGCTGTACCTGGGGAGCAAGGTGGGCCGGGTGGACGGCTGGTTCGAGGCGGAGCGCGCGTGGGGGCAGTCCTTCGACTTCGGCGCGGGCACCGTGCAGGTGCTGAAGGGGATGCTGCTCTACCGGCACGCGGGCCGGATAGGCGACCTGCGGTCGGCCGCGGTGATCGCGGTGGTGGTGCTGGGGGCGATCGGGGTGCTGGCGCTGGCGCGGGACCGGAAGGTGCCGTGGCAGCTGGTCGTGGCGGTCGCCGGGGCGTGGGTGCTGATGGTGGGAACGCCGGGTTCGCCGTTGTCCAAGCCGCGCTTCATGCTGCCGTTCCTGCCGGTTCTGCTGCTGTTGGCGGCCAGGCCGCTCGCCCGTGCTCCGCTTGGGGTGCGGGTGTGTCTCTACGGTGGGGGTGCGGTGGTCTCGGGGTGGTACGCGGCGGGGTTGCTGGTGCTGTTCGAGGGGTCGCCGTGAGAGGCGGGGTCGCCGGGCGCCAGGGCCCTGAACACCCAGGCGCGGTAGGACCAGAAGCGGAAGAGCGTGGCGGCACCGATGCCCAGGAACTTGAAGAGGTTGTTCTGGAACGGGGTGTCCCAGCCGAAGCTGTACGTGGCGGCGTAGAGCACCCCGTTCTCGATGACCAGCCCGATGGCGCTGAAGGCGGCGAAGAGGGCGACCTGGCGGCTGCGCCGGCTCCGGTCGCGGTCGCGGTAGGCGAAGTGGCGCAGGCCCAGGTAGTTGAAGGCGATGGCGACCAGGGTCGCGACCACGCTGCAGCGCACGACCGGGAGGCCGGTGACCGTACGGCAGAGGTTGAAGACCGCGAGGTTGACGACGATGCCGATGCCGCCGACGACGCCGAACTTGGCGAATTCCCGGCCGAGGGCCGCGAGCCCCGACGTCGCCGCTGGTCGCAAGGGTCGCAAGGGCCTCTCCCATTACGGTCGTCCCGGTATGGCCGCCACGCAAAGCAGACATTTGCCGCAGAGAACTGATTGTAGTGTAAATTGCCGCAAAAACTGACACAGTGCGAAGATGACGGCGAGGACAGTGGCATGACAGAGGCGGTACTGCTCGTCGGCGGCAAGGGGACCCGGCTCCGGCCGCTCACCCTCAACACGCCGAAGCCGATGGTCCCGGCCGCCGGAGTGCCCTTCATCGCCCACCAGCTGGCCCGCGCCCGGGCCGCCGGCGCCGGCCACGTCGTCCTCGCCACCTCCTACCTCGCCGAGGTCTTCGAGCCCTACTTCGGCGACGGATCCGCCCACGGCCTGCGCCTGACGTACGTCACCGAGAAGGAGCCGCTCGGCACCGGCGGCGCCATTCGCAGCGCGGCGGAGGCCCTCGCCACCGGCCCGCGCGGCCCCGTCCTCGTCTTCAACGGCGACATCCTCACCGGACTGGACATCCGGGGCCTGCTGCGCCGCCACGAGCAGGCCCAGGCGGATGTCACCCTGCACCTGACCAGGGTGGCCGATCCCAGGGCCTTCGGGCTCGTCCCCACCGACGCCGACGGGCGCGTCCTGGCCTTCACGGAGAAGCCCGGGCGCCCCGAGGAGATCGTCACCGACCAGATCAACGCCGGCGCCTACGTCTTCCGCCGCGACGTCATCGACACCATCCCCGCCGGCCGCCCGGTCTCCGTCGAGCGCGAGACCTTCCCCGGCCTGCTGGCCTCCGGCGCGCTGCTGCACGGCGTGGTCGACGCCTCCTACTGGCTGGACCTCGGCCGCCCCGCCTCCTTCGTCCAGGCGTCGGCCGACCTCGTCCGCGGGGTCGTCCGCTCGCCCGCCGTCCCCGGCGAACCGGGCGAACACCTGGTGCTGCCCGGCGCCCGCGTCGAGGAAGGGGCCCGCCTGTCCGGCGGGACCGTCGTCGGCGCCGGAGCGTACGTCGAGGCCGGCGCGGACGTCGAGGGGTCCGTCGTGCTGGACGGCGCGCACATCGCTGCGGGCGCCCGGATCCGCGCCAGCATGATCGGCCGGGACGCCCGGGTCGGCCCGCGCACCGCCCTCGACGGCGTGGTGATCGGCGACCGCGCCGAGGTCGGCGCCGACAACGAATTGTGCGACGGCGCCCGCGTCTGGTGCGCCACGGTCATCCCCGACGCGGCCATCCGCTTCTCCGCCGCCTGACGCCGGTCCGGCCCCGGCGCCCTCCGGCTCCCCGTTCCCCTACGTCTCCGACGCCCTCCGTCCCCCGCAGTCTCCCTGCCGACGAACCCCGAGGACCGAGCCCATGAGCGCACCACACACCCCCGCCGCGGCGCCCCCGCTGCCCGCCGAGTGGGGCGGCACCGCGACGACCGTCGTCATGCCCACGTACAACGAGGCGGCGAACCTGGCCACCATGGCGGAGGCGCTCATGGCCCTGCCGCTGGAGGGCCTGCGGCTGCTGGTCGTCGACGACAACAGCCCCGACGGCACCGGCGCCATCGCCGAACAGCTGGCCGAGAAGTACAACGAACCCGGCCGGACCCGGATGGGCGTCCTGCACCGCACCACCAAGGACGGGCTCGGCCGCGCCTACGCGGCCGGCATGGCCCGGGCCGTCGGCGAAGGCGCCTCCTACGTCCTGCAGATGGACGCCGACGGCAGCCACCCCGCGGAGAAGGTCCCCGAACTGCTCGGCGTCGCCCTCGCCACCGGCGCGGACGTCGTCGTCGGCAGCCGCTACGTGCCCGGCGGCTCCCTCTCCGACGCATGGGGCGCCCACAGGAAGGCCCTCTCCCGCTGGGCCAACGCCTACGCCAGCACGATCCTGGGCACCCGCGTGCGGGACATCACCGGAGGCTTCAACCTCTGGTCCGCCGCCGCCCTGGACGCCATCGACCTGGAGACCGTCGACAGTGCCGGCTACAGCTTCCAGGTGGAGATGAAGTACCGCGCGCTCAAGGCCGGGTACACGGTCATGGAGGTGCCCATCCACTTCGAGGACCGCACCGCCGGCGAGTCGAAGATGAACCTGGCCGTCCAGCTCGAATCGGTGGTCATGCCATGGCGGCTGCGCACGAGGTCGGCCCGTGCTTCCGGCCACCGTCCCCGCTGAGCGGGCGGCCCCGCCCGGGGCCGCCCGCCCGGCCCGCACGGCGGCGGCCCGCCGGCCCGCTGCCGCCGCCGTCCTGCTGCTGGCCGTCCTGCTGCTGCTGATGACCGTACGGCTGCCGTGGTCCGGTGACCTCGGCATGCACGCCGCCGTCCTCGAACGGCTGCGCGCCGACCTCCTCCACCCCGGCAACCCCCTGGTCGACGCCCCGACCCCGAGCCCCTACTACTCGCCGTGGACCGTGCTGCTCTCCCTGACCGGATCGGTCACCGGCTGGGGCACCTTCACCGTGCTGCGCCTGGGAGCGCTCGCCGGACTCGTCCTCCTCGGCACGGGCGTCCACGCCTTCGTACGGACGTTCACGCGCAGCAGGACGGCGGTGCCGCTGGCGGTGCTGTGCCTGCTCCTGCTGTACGGAGTGAGGCTTTTCGCGTGGAGCGGCGTGCTCGGGCTCACCTCGATTTCGCTCACTCTCGCCTATCCGAGCACGTTCGCCTTCGGCATGGCCTTCCATCTGTGGGCGCTGCTGCGGCGCGCCCTGGCCGCCGGATGGGGGACGGCGGCCTTCCTGGGGCTCGGGCTGCTGCTCGCCGGGATCCTGCTCACCCATCAGTTCACGGGCGCCGTCGCGGTGCTCGGGGCCGTCGCGGTGCTGCTCGGCGCGCGGCCGTGGCCCGGGCGGACGGTGCGGATGCGGGTGGCCGCCGCGTGCGCCCTGGCCGCGGCGGTGCTCGCCTGCTGGCCGTACTACGCGTTCTTCTCCCTGCTCGGGACGGGCGGCCTGGACGACATCCACCGCCCGCTCTACGACCACCTCGCGACGAAGTTCTGCCTGACAGGCCTCGGCGCGGCCGCGCTCGTGCTGCGGGCCCGGCGCGACCGCCGCGACCCGCTGGTGATCTTCTTCCTGCTGGGGCTCGCCGTCTTCGCGGCCGGCGGCCTGAGCGGCCATCAGGCGTGGGGCAGGATCCTGCCCGCCGTCCTCGTCCCCGCACAGCTCGCCCTCGCCCTGGAAGCGGCCACCGGCGGCCGCCGCGCACGGGCGGTGCTCGTCCCGTTGACGGCCGTCGCTCTGCTGGCGGGCGCGTGGACGCAAGCGGGGGTGCTCACCTACGTCCTGCGCCCCCAGGCCCTTCCGCCCGTCCTGCGCCACCTCCACACCGTCGCCCTCTGGCCGCGGTTCACCTGGGCCGCGCGGGAGGTGCCCGCGCGGCAGACGGTGATGACCGACAACTACTACGCGCTGCGGATGCTGCCCGCCTACGGGCCGTACACCGTCGCCCCCGCCTATCCCGACGTCTTCCTCCCCGACGCGGCGCGCCGCCGCGCCGCGA
>NZ_JANIID010000068.1:0-12861 GCF_024519335.1 Streptomyces telluris | reverse complement strand
AATGTCCTCTTTCAAAGACGATCGGAAGTCATCGGATGTCGGCAGACCCAATCAGAGAGCGGTCGAGCGGTGATCGACGAGGCACTCGTGTGGCCGCGGAGAGGGAGGGGGCGGGCTCAGGCGTGCCCGAAGCGGAAGCCGACGCCGCGGATGGTGATGATCCAGCCGGCGGACCCGAGCTTGCCCCGCAGGCTGCTGACGTGGGTGTCGATCGTCCGGCCGGGGCGGGACCAGTAGTCGTCCCACACCTGGGTCATGAGCTGCTCGCGGGAGACGACCTTCTCGGGACGGGAAGCCAGCAGGTGGAGCAGGTCGAATTCCTTGCGGGTGACGTCGATCCGGCGTCCCCCCATGTGCACTTCGCGCAGGCCGGGGTCGATGGTCAGCGCTCCGCTGGTGATGACCCCCTCCGAGGGGCGCGCCGCGGGGCGGGCGCGGCGCATGACGGCCTCGATGCGGGCCATCAGTTCACGGAAGCCGTAGGGCTCCACGACGTAGTCGTCGGCGCCGGCCTGCAGACCGAGGACCCGGTCGAGCTCACCGGACAGGGCCGTCACCGCGATGATGGGGACCTCGCTGGCGGCCCGCACGGTCCGGCAGACCTCCAGGCCGTCCAGATCGGGCAGTTCCGGATCCAGCAGGACCAGGTCCGCCGACCGGTACGCGGCGAGGGCGGCCTCCCCGGTGGCGACGGAGAAGGTCTCGCAGCCGTGGCGCTGCAGTCTCCCGGCCAGCCTCTCGGCGGCCTGGATGTCGCTGTCGACGACGAGGATCCGCAGCGTCTCGCCCGGCCGCGTCATGGCCGGGGCCCGGTCCGCAGGATGCCCGGCCCTCGGCCCGGGCACCCGCCGGGACGCATCCCCGGGGTGCGCATCGAGAAGGGTGCTGACCTGCTGATTCATCGCTGCTCCTGCACGTTCGCGCGGCGACGGCGCCGCGAACAACCGTTCGTCGCGACATTACAAACCGGGCTGTCGGTTTGTCAAAGAGCTAATGGGGCGAGGCGATGCCTCCTCTAGTAAAAGCCGCATTTCAGTCACGAACGTATGGCGCGGGCTGAAAAATTAAGGCAACTTGCCTCATAGTAAGCGGATTTAAGGGTATCCACAGGGAGGGCATCCCCTTGCGCCGGCTCGCCGATCGGTACGGTGTGCAACATGAGAGGCACGGCCCGTGGGGGCTCCCTGACGCCAGATATCTCACTTAACGCGTATATCGGGCAGCGGCAGTAGAAATAAAACCAGTTAGTTGGTTTCATGTGGCCCATGACGTGCCCCATGACGTTGTCCCCCAGGAGTTGCCGGTGACGAAGCAAGAACGGGCCATGAACACCCGGCACGCATTGATCCGCTCCGCGGCCCAGGCCTTCGACCAGTTCGGCTACACCCGCGCCAAGCTCGCGGGCATCAGCGCCGGCGCCGGGGTGAGTTCGGGCGCCCTGCACTTCCACTTCGACACCAAGGCGGCCATGGCCGCGGCCGTGGAGTCCGAAGCGGCCCGGACCCTGCACGCCCTGGCCCGGCACGCCCACCGGAAGAGCCCCTCCCCCCTGCAGGCGCTCGTCGACTCGTCGCACGTCATCGCCCAGCAGCTGCGCTGGGACGTCGTGGTGCGGGCGGGTTTCCACCTCAACTGCCGTACCGCGCACCACTCCGAGACGAACCTGCGCCAGGAGTGGCTCGAGTGCGTACGTCGCACGCTGGAACGGTCCGCGACCCACGGTCAGACGCCGCCGCAGGCCGTGAGGGAGGAGCTGACCGCCACGGTCGTGGGGGCGACCGCCGGATTCGAGGCCCTGGCGCGCCACGACCGCAGCTGGCTCTCACGCCACACCCTCACCGGCCTCTGGCACACCTTGCTGCCCCAGCTGGCGACGCCCAAGGCGCTGACCCAGCTGCAGCCCGCCGGCACGGAATCCGTCATCAACGCGACCGGCACCACCGCCGACCGGCCCGCCGGGGCCGACGCGCTCCGCGGCTGAGCTCCCGCGGCGCCTCCCGCGCCGGAGAACAGCAGCCACGACCCCGCGAACAACCGTCAGGCCCGCAATGCATGTTGCGGGCCTTTGTCGTTCCCTTGAAAGCATGGAGAAACCAACCGTGCGGTTTCTCCTTCGCTTGCACCCGATCGCCTTCCCCGGGGGACATTCACCCAGGTCACGGGATGAGTATGGGATTCCCGTCGAGCCTTGACAAACAGGATGGCCGGTTTGTTAGCGTCCCTGACGTCGGATCACCCGAGGCCCCGCTGTCATGAGCAGCGGTCCGGGACAGCTTTTCGATGCCGTGCCGGGAGTGACGAGGGGGGCTCGCATCCATTGGCACCAAGCGCCCGCGCCGGCATCGGCCACAAACACAGGGGGAAGTGTGGACGTCGTCATCCGTGGCAGCTCGGAGGGCCTGCCCTCCATGCGGCAGCGGTCCTGCACAGCCCGCCGCCCGCACATCTCCTGCCCGCCCGGCGTCACCGCCGGGGAAGAGCCCCGGTCGTCACGACGCGGCGGACGCCGCTTCCTCTTCACGCTGGGCGCAGTGCGCGTCCCAGACCCGCGTCCCGCGGTCGGGGGCCGTGTCCAGCGCCCGCAGCGCACCCGGCACCGCGACGCCCGGCAGGATCGTGTCGTAGAGCAGCGCGATCCGCTCCTCCAGGGAGTCGCCCCCGTCCAGGGCCGTCGAGAGGATCTCGACGCCCGTCCAGGCGCTCACGAACAGCACGGCGATCCGCTCCGTGTCGACGTGGGGCAGCAGCTCCCCCTGCTCCTTCGCCGCGGTCAGCTGCCCCGCGATGAAGGAGATCCACGCCGGCCAGGACGTGCCGAACAAATCTCGTGCCTTGCGGTCGGCCGACAGCCGGATCGCGGCGCTCAGCAGGGGCTCCCTGGGCAGCCGGTGCGCCAGCACCATGCCGACGTCCACCCACTCCTGCAGGCGCGACTCCTGGGGCATGACGCCCTCGGTCGTCAGCGCCTCGCTGAGGACGCCGCGCGCCAGCTCCTCCTTGGAGGCGAAGTGGAAGTACAGCGCGCCCTTGGTCACGCCCGCGCGCCCGAGGATCTCCGCGATCGTCGCCGACTCGTACCCGTACTCGTCGAAGACCTCGCCCGCCGCCTCGAGAATGAGACGGCGCGTGTGAATCGCCCGTGCCTGCTTCGCCATTGATTACCTCCCAATCACCGACAGCCAACCGCTACAAGACCGCTCGCCCGGCAGGATCGCCGGGCACAGCCGGACGAGCCGGGCAGGGCCCGCGGACAACGGCCTGAGCAAGCACGACGACACCGGCGCACCGGCGGAACCTGCGGTCCGCCCCCGGTGCGGCGAATCCGGGGTCTTCCTCTCCGGCCCGCCGGGGTGGCCGGCTCCATACCCTGCCCTCCACCCAAAAAGCAAACCGGATAGTACGTATCTTATCACCGAGCCGGCTAACCACCGGGACGCACGAATCCACTTCGAGGAGAGACGTGTCTCAGATCCTGCTCAGCCCCGCTCCCCGTGCCGACCAGGGCACCCCGCAGCACGCCGGCCGGTCCGTCCCGCGCCGGAGCCTCCGGCTGCAGGCCGATCAGATCGACGCGTCCGGCCGGCTCCGCGCCTCAGCCGCAGACCCTAGCGCCGAAAACACGCGGACCGGCAACGGCGCCGACGACACAGCCGGCGGCCCCGGAGCCGTCGGCAGCGGCGGCGTCGCCAAGGAGCTGGTCCACCTGAGCTTCGACGACGCCGTGTACCTGACCGGCTGCGAGCAGCAGGACGCCACCCATTACACCGTCTCCGCCGTCTGGCCCGCCCACACGGCCCACCGCATACCCGGCCGGGGCACCCACTACGAGACCCTCGCCGTCGCCCAGACCGTTCGCCAGGCGGCCCTCTTCCTCGCCCACACCGCCTACGCGGCCCCGCTGGACCACGCCACTCTCCTGCGTACCTTCTCCTACAGCCTCAACCCCGACGCTGCCGTCGACACCCACAGGGCGACGCCGCTGCGCATCAGCATCACGTCCACCCCCACCATGACGCGCAACAAGCGCACCACCGCCCTCCATCTGCAGATGACCATCACCGCCGCCGGGTCCGACGACGCCGGCGACGAGGCCTCCGAGACCGTTCTCGCCACGGGCGAGACCGACTTCGAGTGGATTCCCCCCATGGTCTACCGCCGCCTCCGGGGCGCGTACCACCGGCCGCCCACGACCCTGCCGCCCGTCACACCGCCCCTCCCGCCCGTGCAGGTCGGCCGCACCGCGCCCGACGAGGTCGTGCTCAGCCCCACGGCGCAGCCCCGCACCTGGCAGCTGCGCCACACCTTCGACAACACCGTCCATTACGACCACGCCGTCGACCACGTCCCGGGACTGGTGCTCATCGAGGCCGCCAACCAGGCCGCGTACACCCTCACCGCGCCCGTCACCGCAGGCACCGACGCGGACACGGCCCCGTGCGCCTGCGTCCCGGACGCCCCGGGCCCCGGCTACCGTCCCCAGCCGGTCACCACGCAGACCACGTTCCACCGGTACGCGGAGTTCGACGCCCCCGTCACCCTGACGACCGAGACCCGTACGACGTCGCGCACCGTCACCCACACGACGGTCGGGTTCCAGAACGGCCGGCCCGTCTTCACCACCACGCACACCGCTCCCGCGCCCGTAGCCTGACCGTGCGGGGCCGAAGCAAAGCAAGGCGCGGCGCGCCACAGCGCGATCACGGGCGGAGCCCGGCGGCCGGACCGGGCCGCCGGGCTCCGCCCGTGTCACACCACCGTGCGGCGTCACACCAGCGTGAATCCGCCGTCCACGGGCAGCACCGCTCCCGTGACGAACGACGCCCGGTCGCTGCACAGCCAGGCCGCGGCCTCCGCGATCTCGGCCGGCTCGGCCGTGCGCGCCTGCGGCGTCAAGCGGTGGAGCTCCGGCTCGATGTGCGGGTTCCGCTCGAACCAGCCGGCGATGATCTCGCTCCGCGTCGTCCCCGGCGCGACCGTGTTCACCCGGATGCCGTGCGGCGCGTACTCCGCGGCCGCGGCCTTCGTCAGGCCGATCACCGCGTGCTTCGACGCGATGTACGGAGCGGCGGCGGGTATCGCCACCATCCCGGCGACGCTGCTGTTGTTGACGACGGATCCGCCGGACCCGGCCTCCACCATGGCCGCGAGCTCGTGCCGCATCACGTTCCAGACGCCCCGGACGTTCGTATCCATGATCGTGTCGTAGGCGTCGTCCTTCATCAGGTGCATCGGCTCCTGGTCCCACCCGATTCCCGCGTTGTTGAACGCGGCGTCGAGGCGCCCGTGCCGCTCCACCGCGAACTCCACCGCCCGCCGCGCGTCGTCCTCGTCCCGGATGTCGCCCACGACGAACGCGGCGTCACCGCCGCCCCCGCGGATCTCCTCGCACAGCGCCGCCAGGCGCTCTTCCCGGCGCGCCGTCAGCACGACCGCGGCGCCCTCGCGCGCAAACACCTTCGCTGCGGCGGCACCGATGCCGCTGCTCGCCCCCGTCACCAGAACGCACTTACCGGCAAGAAAACCCTGATGTTCAGTCATGCCGGGAATCCTGCCATCCCGCCGCGCGGGCCCGGCCGGCCCCTCCCGCCACCCGAGTGGCGCATCGGATGGCTCGCAGGCGGGCGGGAGGGGGAAGGAACCCCGATGTGCCCGGGCTTCGTGACCCCCTGACGATGCTGGTGAGGCGCGGCAGGGAACCCGCGGTCGTGCAGACCGTCCGGTCCACCGCAGCCGCGGTGATCGCCTATGTCGTGGCGCTGTGGCTGAGCAACGAGCCCGCCCCGCTGACCGCACCGCTCACCGCGCTGCTGGTCGTCCAGGTCACCCTGTACGCCACCCTCACCACGGGCGTCCGCCGGGTCAATTCCGTGGTGGCCGGCGTCATCATCGCGATCGGCTTCAGTGCGCTGGTCGGGCTGACGTGGTGGAGCCTCGGGCTGATCATCCTGGCCTCCCTCGTCATCGGGCGGTTCGTGAAGGCGGGCGAGTTCGTCCCCGAGGTCGCGATCAGCGCGATGCTCGTCCTGGGGGTGACGCGGGTCGCGGAGACGGCGTGGGACCGCGTGCTGGAGACCCTGATCGGCGCGGTGGTCGGCCTGCTCTTCAACGTCCTGCTCGTGCCCCCGGTGTGGGTGCAGCCCGCCGGGGAGGCCATCGAGGACCTCGCCCGCCGCATGCGCCTCCTCCTGCAGGACATCGGCGAGGAGATCAGCGGTCACACCCCCGTGGAGGAGGCCGCGGCCCGGCTGCACGCCGCCCGGCGCCTCGACCACGACATCGTCCAGGTGGACGCCTCGCTGCGGCAGGCCGAGGACAGCCTCCGGCTCAATCCGCGCGTCAAGGAGGGGCTCCTCTACCGGGTCGTGCTGCGCACCGGGCTGGACGCGCTGGAAATCACCGCGGTGGTGCTGCGCGTGACCTGCCGGACCCTCACCGACCTCGCGACCCACCGCAGGGAGGAATCGCTCTTTCCCGAAGAGACCGCCGCCGCGCTCCGGGAGGTCTTCACGAACATGGCCCTGGCGGTCGAGCACTTCGCCATCGTCATCACGACGCACGTCACCACCAGCGCGGAACACGCCGAGGACAACCTCACGCGCGAACTCGACGCCGCCCGCAGGACCCGTGACGACGCCGCGGAGCTCCTCCTCCGCCAGGTGCAGCTGCACCCCCGGCAGTGGCAGCTGCACGGAGCGCTGCTCGCGGAGATCGACCGCATCCTCGACGAGCTCGACGTGGAGAAGCGCACCGAGCGGCTGACGCAGGAACTCGACCGCCACTCCCGCGAACAGCGCGAGCGCTACCCGCGCCTCCACCGCATCGTCCAGCGGCTCCGCAAGAGCCGCTACGGCCGTCGCAGCACGCTCAAGTAGCCGCCGGTCCTCCCTTTTCGCAGGCGGCTTTCCCTTTGTCCCTCCGGAGCCCCCGGGATTCCCCGGCAACGTTCCGCAACCCTGGCGTGACGCGGCGCGGCGATCTACGATCGCAGGCGGCTTGGGCATATGTGCGAGGGGGGCTCGTGGTACTGCCATTGACCGCCTTGAAGCATGCCGTGCGGGGCTGCCCGCCCACCACCGGCTCCGGGGGGCCGCGATGACCCGGCGCGGCTACCGGGTCATGTGCCCGCCCGTCCCTACGACCGCGGGAGAAGCGACTGAGATGCACTGGAGGCATCTGCGCCGCCGATGCCAGAAGGTGATCGGCCGGATTCCTGTGCCGGACCCTTTCTCCGCACAGGACCTGTGCGAACGCCTTGCGGCCGAGCGCGACCGGCCGCTGCGTTTACTGGCTCTGCCCACACCGACCGTCCCCGGGACGCCGTCGGGAATGCTGCTGTCCGTCGAGACCCAGGACTTCATCCTCTACGACGGGCAGACCAGCCCGTTGCACCAGGAGCACATCATCGTCCACGAGATCGGGCACCTGGTGTGCAACCACCGCTCCGCGCTCGACGACACCCGGCTCCACCGCCACCTCGACATCACCGATCCCCAGTCGGTGCGCCGGGTCCTGCCGCGGATCCGCTACGGCGACGAGCAGGAGCAGGAGGCGGAGATGATCGCCACCCTGATCCTGGAGGCGGCCGGGCGGGTGCCGGCGCCGACGCTGCTGTCGGGGATGCTCGGCGGCCTGGAATCGGCGATGGGCCTGCGGGTGGGCCGTCCTGCGGGGGCCTCGTGCTCATCTGGATAGAGAACGCGGGCATCGCGGCCCTGTGGTCGGCGGCCGCCGTCAGGGCTCCGCAGGCCGTCCGGCACCGGGAGCAGCGGCCCCTGTGGTTCGCCGTCGTCATGATCGCCGTGGCGATGTCCATGCACCTCGAACCCGTGACGGCCGTGCTCGCGCGCATCGTCCCCGGGGCGCACTGGGTGGACCTGACCACCCATCTGTTCAGCATCGTCGACGCGGCGGCGGTCCTGTGGTTCATCCACGGGGCGGCGGGCCGCCATCGCCGCACGCACCTGCTGTTCGGCACGGCGGTCGCCGTGATGGCCGCGCTCGTGCTGCTGGACGTGCTGGGGCCGGCGCACGCGCGCAATCAGATCGCGCCGTCCCGGAGCACGGCGAGCGTGCCGGACGCCTACTGGTGGGTGTTCTTCGCCTTCCACCTCACGGCCGACACCCTGTGCGGATTCGTGTGCTGGAGCTACGGCCGGCACGGCACGCCGCGTCTCCTGCGCTACGGGCTGCGTCTGTTCGGCACCGGCATCCTGCTGGCGTCGGTGCTGTGGTCGCTCAAGCTCGTCTACCTGTACACGCGTTCACCGGTGTTCGCGCCGCTGTTCTCGCCCGTGACCGGTGTCGAGGCGGTGTTCATGGCGCTCGGCGTGGCGCTTCCGGTGTTCGCCCGGATCCGGACCCACCTGCAGTACCGCAGGTCCTACCGCGGCCTGGAACTGCTGTGGCAGGACCTGACCACGCACACGCCGGACGTCGTGCTGCGCCCGGCCAACCGCATCGGTGCGGCGGCCGTCCCCCTCCAGCTGCGGCTCTACCGCCGGGTCATCGAGATCCGTGACGCGATGATCGTCCTGCGCAACTACATTCCGCCCGCCACGCTGGAGTCCATCCGGCAGAGCGTGGGGCGGCAGGCCCTGCCGGAGCACCTGGTGGAGGCGCACATCACCGCGTCCTGGCTCACGGCCGCCCTGCGCAACAAGCACGACGGCCTGAAGCCCCATGCCCAGACGGCGAACCTCACGGGTCCCACGGACCGGGATGCGGACGAGTCCTCGGCGCGCAGCCTGACCCACGAGATCGACCGTCTCCTGCTCGTCGCGTCCGCCTATCACGCGACCACGACCGCCCCGCAGCCCGCGGGGAAATGAGACGAAGAGAGACAGAGAAAGGACGGCGGACCACCGTGCTCATCGCCTTCACCCTGACCCCCGTCGGCGTCGGGGAGAGCTTTCCCGACGAGATCGCCGACGCCGTGCGGATCATCCGGGAATCCGGGCTGCCGTACCGCTCGGATTCCATGTACACCATGATCGAGGGCGAGTGGGACGAGGTCATGGACGTCGTCCGGCGGGCCACCGAGGCCGTCGCCGCGAGGGCGCCGCGGGTCCAGCTGGTCCTCAAGGCCGACCTGTGGCCCGGGAGGCCCGGCCTGCTGGACGGAAAGATCAGCATGTTCGAACAGCACATGGCCGACCGCGGGCGGTGACCGTGCGCGCATGGCGTCGGGTGGTCATCCGTGTTGCGATGGAGAAAGGCAATCCGGCCACGACGGGAGGAGCGATCATGGCACGCAACAAGCCGCTCAAGGCCCGCGACATCATGACGGCGGGCGCGAAGTGCGTCGGCGAGCACGAATCGCTGCAGGACGCGGCGAAGATGATGCGCGAGCTGCAGGTGGGTGCGCTGCCCATATGCGGTGACGACGACAGGCTCCAGGGTCTGGTCACCGACCGGGACATCGTCGTCCAGTGCGTGGCCGACGGTGTGGATCCGGCGCGCGTGGAGGCGGGGTCTCTCGGCGGGGAGCTGCACTGGATCGACGCGGACGCGAGCGCGACGGACGCCCTGGCGTCCATGGAGCAGCACCAGATCAAGCGGCTGCCGGTCATCGACGTGCAGAACGGCCACCGCCTCGTCGGCATGATCTCGGAGGCCAACCTCGCGCAGAACCTCTCCGACAAGCAGATCGCGGAGTTCGCGTCGCGGGTGTACGCGGGAGCGCACTGACCGCCGGCGTCACGGGGGTTCGGGGGCGGGCACCCGCTAGCCCTCGGGGCGTGCCAGCGCGAGCGTCCCGGTGGCCGTGGGTGCCGCTGCCGCCCTGAGGTGGGCCATGGCCCTCTCGCACAGGCCCGCCGCATCGGGGTCGGTGGAGGTGACGCTGAGGAACAGCCGTCCGCCCAGGCCGATCAGGATGACCACGGGGGCGCCGGAGAGCGTGGTGTGGGCGACGCCGTGGAAGGCGGTCAGGCGCAGGTCTCCGTACGTGTCCGGGATGGACATGCGGACGTT
Source organism: Streptomyces telluris (assembly GCF_024519335.1). NCBI lineage: Bacteria > Bacillati > Actinomycetota > Actinomycetes > Kitasatosporales > Streptomycetaceae > Streptomyces > Streptomyces telluris. Next base: position 2,889 of record NZ_JANIID010000068.1, on the reverse strand, counting down.
GCTCAGCGCCACGTCGAAGCGCGCGCCCTTCTTCTCGCTGCGGTGGAGCAGCGCGGTGATCATCCGGTGGGGCAGGGGCATCAGCCGGAAGCCGGCCACGAGGGGGCGCAGTTCCTCCGGGTGCAGACGGCGGTGAAGACGTTCCTTGACGTCGCGGGCCCGGCTCCAGAAGCCGTCCTCGGGCCCCGGGTCGACGGGGAGGACGAAGCTGGCGGCGTAGAGGCCGACGGACTCCTGGGGGGCGGGGACCAGGATCCGGCGCAGGTCCGCCGCGACGGCGATGCGGGCGGGCCCGGAGGCCCGGCGGGCGCGGGCGAAGGCCGTGCAGAGGGCTCCGTGCACGGTGGTCCGCTCGGCGCGGCAGCGTTCGAGCAGCGCGGTGGTCTCCGCCTTGTCCATCGTCCAGGTGTGGCAGGTCAGCGGTGTGGCGGGGCCGCAGGCCCGGGCCGGTCCGGTGGCCTGGCCGGGGATGCGCAGGGACCGGGAGAGCTTGACGAGGTCGGAGGGGCGGACGCGCGGCCCGGGGAGGAGGCCGTCCGCGGAGGGCGCGGCGACCACCGGCTGTTCCGCGGCGGGTGCGGCCAGGTGCTCGAGGACGTCGCGGATCACGATGGCGGCGGAGTGGCCGTCCGCCACGACGTGGTGGAAGGCGGCGAGCAGGTCGAAGGACGTCCCGCCGTCGACGAGGACGAACCGTGCCAGGGGGCCGGTGGCGGCGGCGAACGGGCGCTGGAGCTCCTCCTCCATCACACGGGTGAGGGTCCGTCCGGGGCCGGCGCCCACCACGCGCAGGGGTGTCTCGGGCACGTCGCGGGTCGTGAGCCAGGCCCGCCAGGGGCCGGTGCGCTCCACGCGGGCGCCGAGGAGGGGGTGGCGGTCGCGGACGGCGGCCAGGGCGTGCCGCAGCCGGGCGGGTGTCGTCGCTCCTTCCACGTGGACGGCCGCGATGACGGTGGCGGGCAGGGCCTCGCCCGCCGCCCAGACCACGCGTTCGTACGGGGAGAGACGTCGGCGCACGGTCATGTGCTGCTCCGGATGTCGAGGGGTGCGGGACTCAGGGTGCTGCGGAGTCCGTCGGGCCAGGTGATGCGGGGGGTGAAGGAGGGGAGGGTGCCGGGTGCGGTGGTCCAGGAGGGGTGCCGGGCCTCGCCGACCTTGTCCGGGTTGAGGATGCCGGTGCGGCCCAGGGTGCGGGCGGCGGCCAGGGCCAGGGGGACGGGGAGGTGCACCACCCGGGGCGGGCGCCGGCCGACGGCCGCGGCGACGGCCGCGCCGATGTCGCTCCAGAGGTGTTCGGTGCCGTCCCCGGCGTGGTAGACCGCGCCCGGCGTGCCGGATTCGGCGGCGGTGAGCAGGGCCCGGCACAGGTCGTCGACGTGCAGCAGGGAGTAGCGGCGGGGGCCGCGGCGGCCCACGGCGGGAAGCAGCCCGGTCCTTGCGGCCGCGGTCAGGCTCGGCAGGAAGTGGCGGTCGCCCGGCCCGTAGACGATGGGGGGCCGCACGGTGAGGGCGGGCAGGCGGGTGTCGGCCTCCCTCAGGGCCTGTTCGCCGCCGAGTTTGCTGCGGCCGTAGGCGGAGACGGGGGCCGGCGGGTCGTTCTCGTGGCGCAGCCGGCCGGGGCCGCTTGCGGCCAGGGAGGAGCAGTAGACGAGGCGGGGCGGGTGGGGCTGGGCGGCCAGGGCGGCCACCAGGCGCCGTGTGCCTCCGGTGTTGACGGTGGTGAGGGCCCGGGGGTCGGCGGCGTGGGTGAGGGCGGCGAGGTGGACGACGACGTCGGCGTCGGCGGTGGCCTCGCGCAGCCCGGTGCCGGTGACGAGGTCGACGGTCTCGGTGCGCGCGCCGGGGACGGGGCGGCGGGGGTCGCGCACGAGCGCGGTGACGTCGTGGCCGAGCGCGGTGAGGTGGGCGACGAGGCGGGTGCCGATGAATCCGGTGGCGCCGGTGACGGCGTATCTCATCGGGCTGCGGCCGGAGCGGGAGAAGGGGCGGGGGCGGTGTCGAGGGTGCGGTGGTAGAGGCGGTGGGTGCGGGTGTGGACGGCGCCCATGGCCCGGGCGTAGCGGGCGGCGTCCTGGTTGTCCTCCAGGATCCACGAGTACTCGTTCTCGGTGTATCCGAGGCGTGCGGCGGCCTCCTGGGCCCGGCAGAAGAGGGCGGCCATCAGCCCTCGTCCGCGGTGTTCCTTGGTGATGCCGGAGGTGGAGGCGCGGGTGCGGGTGATGCGGCGGCGCGCGAGGGTGGCCCGGATGAGTCCGAGGGGCAGGCCGCAGGTGGTGAGGCGGCCGCGGGCCGCGGACAGCGCCTGGTTGGCGTCGGGGAGCCAGAGCGTGAAACCGGCGGGCTCGCCGTCGACTTCGGCGATCTGCAGCAGGTCGGGCTGCAGGAGGGGCTTGAGGCGGCGGCTGAGGTGCCTGAACTCGGCGTCGGTGAGGGGCACGGAGGCATAGTTCTCGGCCCAGGCCTCGTTGTAGATGCGCTGGACGGCGGCGAGGTCCTCGTCGTAGCGGCGGCGGTCGAGGGACCGCACGTTCACGCCGGGTGCGGCCAGGGCGCGCCGGGCGGCGCGGCGGATGACCGCGGGGACCTCGCCGTCCGGCGGCACGGGGCCGGTGAAGGTGTGGAGGTCCTTGGCCTTGGTGAAGCCGTGTTCGGTGAACAGCTCGGAGTAGTACGGGGGGTTGTGCGGCATCTGGACGGTGGGCGGGCCGTCGAACCCGTCGACGAGCAGGCCGCATTCGTCGTTGGTGGTGAAGCTCAGGGGGCCGAGCATGCGGTCGGCCCCGCGCTCGGCCAGCCACCGGCCGGCGGCGGTGAACAGCGCGCCGGCGACGGCCGGGTCGTCGGTGGACTCGAAGAAGCCGATGTGACCGGTGCCTGCCCGGTGGCGCA
>NZ_JANIID010000067.1:0-13705 GCF_024519335.1 Streptomyces telluris | reverse complement strand
AGGGCGTGTATCGGAAGTGCTGGCGGGGGACCCCGCGCCGAATTTGAAGTCGGTTTCCCGCCAGCATTGGCGATGTCAGCCAAGCAGTCTGAGTACACGATGACCATGACTTACCAGCCGACTGCCATTGCTCCCGACGTCCTCGATGGGCTCCGCGAACGCGACGATGCCGGCGTGATTCCCCGTGCCTACGTGTACGACATGGACGGAGCACCCTTGCGGTGCTGCTTGCGCCGCAGTCGTGCCGGCGAGCGGATCGCGCTGGTGTCTTATGCTCCGCTGCGTCGGTGGGCGGCCGAGGTGGGCGTCGACCCGGGGGCCTATGACGAGGTGGGCCCGGTGTTCATCCACACGGGCCAGTGCACGGGAGCGAATGCATCCGTCGTCTATCCGTTCGCCGAGACCGGGGCCCTGCGTGTCTTTCGCCAATACAGCGGCGAAGGTCGGATCACGGGAGGCACACTCGTGCAGCTGCCGGACGACCCCAACCAGGCACAAGCCGCCGTGGACCGGGCCCTGCACACGGCCTTCGCCGATGCCGAAGTCGCAGTCGTGCACGTACGGGCGGTGGAGTACGGCTGCTTCCAGTACGAGGTGCGCAGGCCCTGACGCAGACCAGGGCCTCAGCCTTCATGGCGTGCGCCGGTCGTAGCCACTCGTTGATGGCTGCGACCAGCACGGTCGCTTCGTAGCGGACCGCGAGCCAGCAACCCCGGCCGCCTCACCTCACGCACGGACCGGCGGGCTACGGGCCGCGCCCCCGGCTGCGGTCGGTGGAATAAGATCGCTACACGCACCGGGTTCTGCCGGGGCGGTGGGCCCCTGGCGCGCCCACGGCGATGTGGCAGCAAGGGGCCGGGAATGACTGTGACCCTGGGGGTGGCGCCGTGAATGCCGACGCATGCGACTACTTCATCGAGCTCCGGGACGGGCACACGCCCGAGCGTCCCGCCGCGCTGTGGCGCACGGCCGGCGACGGTGGGCCCTGGGAGTACTGGTCCACGGCCGAGTGGGCCTGGCGCCCGGTCGGCGAGCGGCGCAGGGTGACCGCGGCTCCGGGGCGGGAAGTATTGCACCCGGTGTCGTTGCAGAGGGCCGCGCAGCTGCAGGCCGACCGGCAGGGGTGGGCCCAGTACTGGGTGAGGTACGAGGACGGGCCGGAGGGTGAGCGGATACCGCAGAGCGTCATCCGGCGACGGCGCAGCCCGGAGGAGATACGGTGCGAGTTCTCCAGCCGCTGCAAGTCGTGGGTGATCACGCCGATTCTCGGCGAGCCGGACGAGGTTGACGGCCGCCCGGGCTGGGAGCGCATCCCGGCGGCTGAGGCCGACACCGTCCTGGAGAGGATCAAGGGGCGCCAGGGAGAGACGGAGCTCGGACGCAGCGGACTGCACGACGCCCGGCCCGATGGCCCCTTCCGTTACTTCACCACGGCCGACCGCGACGGTCAGCTCAGCGGGCTGTGGCGGCGTGAGGATGACCGGTGGGAGTACTTCTCGGTCCTGGAGTGGGGCTGGTTCCCCTTGCACGGCCAGGAGGGACCCGAGGAGGCGGGGCTCGCAGCGATCGACGCGGAGTGTGCACGCACACTCGAGACGGACCGGGAGTCGTGGGTCCGTGGGTACTGGCTGTACTGGCACTACTACCAGGACTACGACACCGGAGAGCGCCCCGCCGCCATTATCCGGGAAGTGTCGGGCGCAAGAGTGTGGCACCACTGGCACTTCCCGGGATACGAAGACCGCTGGGTCGACACCGACGACGTCCGGTTCTTCCCCGACTACCGCTCCAGCAACCACCCCTGGCTGGAGAAGACTGACCGCGCCGGCGCCGCGCAGTTCCTCGAAGAGGAGTACGGGTTCGTCGGCGTGCTGGACCACTGATGAATGAGTACGTGCGTACTCACACAGGACTCGCCCGGCTCGCCACCGAGTGCACGCCGTTGAGCCAGCCCCGGCCTGCGCACCAGGTGACGCGGATCGTGCCGAGCGAGGACGGGATGCCTTGCAGAGCAGCCGGCACTCGGCATGGGACTTCCAGCGTCTTGAGGCTTCGGCGCAAGGGCGGCCCGCCCGGCCGAGGTGCGAAGGGACCAGGCGGGCTCCGGCAGCTACAGTCGCACCTTTCCAGCACTACCGCGCAGCGGCAGCCCGGCATACACGGTGATGTCCACCAGATGGCCGGGCGCCGCCTCCGCGAGCCGGTCCCGGGCGCATGGCAACGCCTGTACAGCTGTACGGGATGTGCGCGGGCTCGGCCCGGCCCCCTCAGCCGTTGCCCTTGCCATTCCTCTGAGCTACCGAGCTGTCGTTCATGCGACGGGCTCTCTGCTGTTGTAGTTGATCAGCCTGACGGGGGCGAGCATGGCCGCACCCGCAAGGGAGAGGGCGGCTGTCTCCACCTCCTCGAAGACCAGGGCGAGATCGAGGTCCATCGCGTCGGCGCTGTCCGAGGCCCTGCCGAGGCTCACGACCCCGGCCCGGTTGCCATGCGCTCCCGGGACCAGGGAGATCTCGGGGCCATGGTCACCGCGGAAGACTGCACCCTTGCCCGCGCCCAGGGAGGTGTACGAGTACCGCCGCTCCTCGTAGGCGAGATGGAGGGCCCGGGACTGCTGCCGCAGCCCGCGACTGTTCCGCTCCAGCGCGACCGCCACGCCCCCGAGTGTCAGCCCTCCCTCACCCAGCAAGGGCATACCCGGACCCCGCCCCGTCAGGACGGTCTCCGGAAACGCAGGACCGTACAGACGCGCGCAACTGATCGTGGCCCCATGACGCTCCGCGAGCCGCTCACACACCACCGTGACCTCGCCGAGGGGACCGACGCATCCCCGTCTGCCCGCCACGGCCGCTCACGGAACGGGACCAGCTCGAACCGGAAAGCGCTCACCAGACCTCTCCTCTCTCCTATGGCCCCGCTGCAGCTGCTGCTGGCAACGGGCTGGACACTGTGTCATTCCCGGGTGGAGCGTGTCGCTGCGGCGTGTCCACGCACCGAAACGGCTCCGACAACGGCTCATCTCGGTTCCCGGCCAGGGAGCTGCCACGGGTGTTGACGAGTGTGGCTGACCAGGGCTGTCATGGCACTCGTAGAGATCGGTTCACGAATCGGTGGTGACCGTTTCCCGAAAGCGGTTCGGGAGTCGGTGTCAGTGCTGCCTGACATCGTGTGGGCATGAGTTACGACCTTGCGGTGTGGGAGGGGGAGCGACCGGCTGGTGACAAGACGGCCGGTGAGCTCTTCAACCGCCTGTACGAGCAGTACGTCGGCACCAGTACAAATCAGCCGCCGACCGCGGTGATCACACGGTACGTGGCGCTTCTTCTGGAGCGCTGGCCCGATCTCACCGAGGACGAGGACGAGATCTCCCCTTGGTCGACCGGTCCGTTGATCGGTGAGGCCAGCGGCCCGCTGATCTACTTCCCGATGGTCTGGAGCATGGCTGCAACGGCCTCGGCGTACGCGGCAGAGACTGCCGCGTCTTTGGGGCTTGTCTGCTACGACCCGCAGGCCAAGAGGCTCAGACCGTAGACACTCCGCGCTCCTTGACGGCGGACAGAGCTGCGAGAGACGGTGTCAGCATCCGCTGGCCGGGCCGGACGGAGAAGGATCCCTGGTTGCGGCTGCGGCGGGGCGTCAGGGGGCTCATCTTCCGTTTCGATGAGCCCCCTGCTATGCCGGTGAGCAGAACCCGGTGGGTTGTGGTCGCTCACCCGGCGACACAAGCCTCGGAGCTCCCGCAGGCTCGCCACCGTGCGGCAGGGTGCGTAGCTGATGCGCCGCAGCTGACGGGACGCCGCCGTGAGCAGCTGTGTGGAGCTTCCTACGGTCGCAGGACCAGGCGGTCGTTCCCTCGCTGCGACTGCCAGCCCAGTAGCGGTACCGTCCTGGGCTGGCCGGTCAGCCTTTGAGCTTGGCGAGCGCGGCCTTGGCGTCCTTGATGAAGAGCGGCTGGAGCTTGTCGCTGTCGTACGTGAACGAGGGGTCGTCGTTGAAGGACTTGCTGAGTGTGAGCTGGGAGGAGTACTCGGTCCCGCCGTCGAGGACGCTCATGGTCACAACGCGGATGTCGTCCATGTCTACCGACGTGAAGTAGGCGTGCTCTCCGATGCCGGGGACCGTCTTGATGGTGGCTTTGCTTTTCGGCGGGTAGCCGGCGCTCTGGGCCTTGGCCGTGAACTCGGGGCCTGGGTCGACCTTCTTGTGGAGGGTGACCTGGGTGTACAGCATGGCTATGCCTCCCTTGTCCTCCTTCGACTTCAGCTCCACGTTGCATTCGCTGCGGTCCATCGCCTCGTGCCGCAGAACGGCCCCCCGGCGCTCCTCGCCGTCCTCGACGGTGAACAGCGTGCTGAGCGCCTCGGCAGGCGCGTCGTCGCAGAGGTTGGAGCTGACCTTGTAGCCACGGGTGTCCGTGGAGGAGCCGCCCGACAGCGTCAGGAACCCACCCCAGAGCACTGAGGCGACGGCAGCACCCGCCACCGCCGGCACCCAGCCACGCCGCCACACAGGTGTCGTGGCCGCGGCAGGGGCGGAGGGCGGAGCCGGAGGCTGTCCGTACGGGGCGCTCGTCTGCTGATGCGGCATGTTCATAATCCGAAACCTACACAGATTGACACCACACGCGTCGGCGTCAACTACCCGCAGGCCGGGCCGAAGAGGCGTTGCCTAGGAAAACCGGTCGCTCACCGCTCCGTGCTGGGAGCCACGCTGTCAGGGCACCGCTTCCCTGTGAGGCTCCGGTCCAGTCCCAGGACCATCCCACCGGTATCCGGGCGCTCCCAGCCTCCCAACCGGCCCATGCGCGACACAGGTCGTGGCGGGCCGCCTCCGTGAGGATCGGTCGCGGCCCCGCGAGGCCGCCCGGCACAAGGCCCTTCCAGCTGGTGCAGCACAAGGTGCTCAGCTCGGCCCGGGGCACCCGCGCTGGTCAGGCCGTGTCTGAGCCGGCGCTTACGCGTGAGCCCGCCGATGGGTGCCGATGAGCTTTCCAAACGGCTACGGGCCCTTGGTGCTCAGTGCGAGTCGCGCCAGACGTCGGCGTAGAAGACGACGGACGCGTCGCGATGGTCGGTTACTGGCATGTTCTTGATGGTGATCAGGGCGGCATATCCGTCTTGGTTGCGCACGCAGATTTGTGATCCCGCCATGAGCGTGTCCGTGTTGATGGCAGCGGTGAAGTCGCGCTTCTTCCGGCAGATTTCGCGTGTTCCCTGCTCGCCGCTTTCCAGTTGGGCGAGCTGGGCGTGACTGGCTCCGAACTTGCAGCCTTCGAATTCCACACAGAGAAAGTAGATGTCGTCCTCGGAACCCTCCCGCGGCGTGAGCGACACGTCGGCCAGCTCCAGGTATCGGCCGGAGGGCAGAGCGACCTTCCTGGACCCCACCTGCGGCGAGCTCGTCGCATCCGCAGAGACCGTGCCGTCACCAGCACCACCGGTGCCGTTCGTCAGGACGTATCCGCCCAGGGCGGTGGCGGCCAGGACGAGTACGGCGAGGGTCGCGAACAGGGCGGTGCGCGCGGTGCGCTTCCGCCGCGGCGCAGGAATGTAGGAGGACGGCCGTGAGACGTACGACGAAGGCGGCGGGGCAGGTGAGGGCCGCGGTGGAGCCGGTGAGGTCGGCAGTGGGGCCGGGGGTGGGGTAGGCCTGGGTGGCGGTGGGGCAGGCGGGGATGGCGGCACCACCGCGGTGAGGGGGGCTGTGAGTGCCGTGCCGGGTGCGGGTGCTGTCGGCTCCTGGGCTATGCCCGCTGTGCCTCCGGCCGGCAGCCAGCTTTCGGTGCGCTGCAGCTGGGTGTGGTCGCCTGCGGTGCGGCACAGGTCGATGACCTCGGTCAGTGCCGGGCGCTGGCCGGGGTCTTTGGTCAGGCACCGGGTTACGAGGTCGCGCAGTTCTGCCGGTACGCCGGACAGGTCGGGGTCCTGGTGGACGATGCGGTAGAGCAGGGCGTGCGAGGGGCCGTTGCCGTAGGCGGACGTGCCCGTTGCGGCGAAGGCGGCCAGCTGTCCGAGGGCGAAGACGTCCGTCGCTGCGGTGACCTCGGCGCCGGATGCCTGCTCGGGTGCCATGAAGGCCGGTGTCCCCACGGTGACCCCGCTCGCGGTCAGCGCCGTGGCGTCGGCGGCGCGCGCGATACCGAAGTCGATGACGCGCGGGCCGTCCGAGGCGAGCAGCACGTTGCCCGGCTTCAGGTCACGGTGCACCAGGCCCGCCCCGTGGATCGCCTGCAGCGCCTCGGCGATACCCGCGACGAGCAGCAGCACGGTCGGTACCGGGAGTGGTCCGTAGGTGGCGACGGCGGAGGAGAGGGTGGGGCCGGGTACGTATGCCGTGGCCAGCCACGGCCGAGGGCCCTCTGTGTCGCTGTCGAGGACCGGTGCTGTGCACAGCCCCTGAACGCGCCGGGCGGCAGCCACCTCGTCGGCGAACCGCCTCCGGAACTCCGGGTCCTCCGCGAATTCCGGCCGGATCACCTTGATCGCCACGGGGCGGCCGGCCGGGGTGTAGGAGAGGTAGACCTTGCCCATCCCACCGGAACCGAGCAGCCCGACGAGCCGGTAGTCCCCGACGGCCGACGGGTCGTCGTCCTCCAGTTCCTGGAAGGCCCCGGCAGCCCTGCTGATTTCCATGACCTCGACACCCCCGGCCCGCACCCTAACGCGCCCCGCACACATCACACGCCCCGGCCCCTGGTTGGCTGCGAGCTGAGGTCGTTGCGGCTCCTCCCGCACTGCGCAGCATGAGGGAGGTGGCACAAGGGTCCCGGATTGGGTCACCAGGTCCACCGGCCGACGGCGCTCCCGGTCAGGGCGGACGGTGGTGAGCCGGTTGGCCACGATTCTCCCGGGCGTGTCGGGTCGCAGCCCGATGGTGGGCTGCGGCAGGGAGCCGATGCACCGCCCCGGGCCGGTGCATCGGCGGGTCAGACGAGGGTTGAGCTAACTCAAGAACAGTCACACCTCTGGGGTGGAGGGATCCAATTCCCCTCGATCCCGGAGCCCTCAAGGGCCATGCAGCCACGGTAGCGGCCCGGCGGCCTGCAGGCTGCGGATCATCCCGACGTCCGAAGCGGGCCGCCAACTCGGCCGCCACGTCAGCCTCGACCTCACCGCTGGCACCCCACGCCTGGAACAGCTTCACGACCGCCCGCAGCTCGCCCTGCGTCGTCAGCGGCTGCCGCTCGCCCTGGTCCTCGATCAGCGCCCACAGACGCTCTTCCCCACCCATGACTCGACAACGGCCACCAGGTCCTAAGGTCACGCCGACGGGCCATCGTTGGCGCTATCGACACCATGAAGCCCCTTTCCTCGACGAGGAGGGGCTACTCGCGCCCACGTGCCCCTGGCACCGCGGCTGGCCCCGCGGCCCTGGGAAGAGGCCGCAGGCCTTCAGCAGATCAGGAACTTCCAGGCCAGAACTGGAGGAGCCACCGCTCAGTTCCGTGAGCGAATCCCTGGTCCTGGGTCTCACGCATAACGTCATCGCGGCCTGCCGCCGCAACACGAAGCCGCCATGTACCTGGTGCTCCAAGTGCGACGTCATCCGGACCGCGCCCGATGCCCCACAGCGCGAGCTCGCCGGTAGCTGTCTCGATCACCGTCTCAGCCACCTTGTCCCACTTTCTCGGGTCAGGGGCGGGGAGAGAGTCCCAGACCTCAATTTCCAAGGCGGCGGTGTGACTGCGGCCGGCGCTCTCAAAGTCGACCCGCATCGGAAAAGAACTGAGGAACGCCCCTTGCTCAAGATGGTCAGGGTACGGAGTCGGTATAAGGCGATCGTGAGATTCCTGAAGGCAGAACTTATAGTACGCCACCCGGGCATCTATCTCCTGCCTTCGAAGCAAACTCCCCATGTACCCCAATCCTCTCCGCCTTCTCGATCATCCGGCCGACCAGCTTTCAAACCAGTATCGCGTGAGCCCCGGTCGCCGCCTCACCTGCATCCTCACACCCAATGGAGGGAACCCACGGGACCCAACACAGGAATGGGGTGCAGGGTTGGGCGCATGCGGTTGCGCGCGTGGGCAACCGGAATAGTGGCGTTGGCCAGCCTGGGTATCGCCCTGGCAATCATGCTGGCCCTGGCCGAGAACGTCGGCACGGCCACGAGCACTGGCCCTGGCAGCTGGATGAAACCCAGCAGCACCCATGGTGGTCGCTGGTGCTCTGACCACATAGGTTCACCGGCTTGGGGCTCCGCGGGTATTGCCGAAGCCGGGCTCGACCCTTACCCAATCGCCCGCCGCGAGCAACAGCGGCGAGCCGTTCTCGTCCAGATCATCGAACGCCACCGAGCCACCGCGATCCCCGCCAGCCCGGCCAGAAAGAAGACACCGTGACCCCGGCTCACGACACGCAGGCGGCCCCGGAACCTGCCCCTGACGAGGGCCGCGGCCGGGCAGCCGCGGCCCTCGCCGAGACGGTCGGGGCAGTCCTCGCTCACACCGCTGACGCCACCGGCCCACGCACCCCGGCGGACACTGCCGAGATCCGGGCGATCGCCGACGCGATGATCCGGCTTTTCACTGGGGCGCCCCTTCGCTCCGGCGGACAGCTGACGATCAAGTCCCTGGCCGAGGAAGCGGGCTTGCGCAGGAACAAGCTCACTCACAAGCACACCGGCCTCAAGGACCTCTTCTATGCGCTGGTCAAAGCCCAGCAGGGCCCGTCGCGGCCTTTCACCGACAAAGAGCGGGAAGTGAGCGAGAAGCAGAAAAAGGACCTGGCCCGGGTCCGGGCTGAACGCGACACGCTCCGCACGAAGGCCCAGCAGATGGCTCGAGTCATCCACGTCTTGGAAGCCGAATACGCGCAGCTCGCCCAGGCAAAGGCGGCTCTTGATGAGGAGCTGGCTGCCCGAGCCGGGGTCACCTACCTGTCGACTCGCAGAGGCACCTGACCGCTCCCTCCAGGGCTGGCGCTTGCGGTTCCCATGCCCAGACGCCGCCTGAACCCCTCAGCCTCAGCCGCGGCTGCCCGGCCGCGACTCTCTCACTCTGCGTCGTCACTCTGGTTACATACGGGCATGGCTAGCGATCTCCCAGTTCCGGACGCGGATGACCTCAACCTCCAAGGCCTTGTTGACAAGACCAAGCGCACGCTTCCCCCACTGACGCTGGCGTGGGCCGACGACAATGTCCGTCACCCGGCAATCACACTCCTCGAACAGTGCGTGGTGGTGTTTGACAAGCTCTCCTATCTCACCAGTCAGCTCCCGGATGCCCACCGGGAGAAGCTGCTTGCGCTCATGGCCCAGGCGCCGGAAGGGACGAAGACTGCCCAAGCATCCCCGCTGGCCAAGGACCTCCTGACCAAGCTTCTGAAGCAGTGAGCCATACAGGAGCTGCCTGGTCCGTCTGATCGCCTCGGCCCTGGTCGGTTGACCGGGGCCGAGGCGATTCTCAAGGTGACTGCATCCCGTTTCGGAGCACGTTCCCCACGGGCGGGGTGACCGCTGCTAGTCTCCGAAGGCCAGGTTGAGGCAACACGCTGGAACTGTCCCCAGAATCTGTGGGGCCGCCAAAGTCGGCCACGTGGTTGGAGGAATGGGAGGAGTACCGTCCCAAGGTGGAGGCCGCCAAGGCCGGTGCCGCGTAGGGACGCGTCACCCAGCGGACGGGCACGGCGGCATGCGCGGGCATTCAGTCGGAGCGCAGTGGCTCGATGCCGGCGGGGGTGAGGTCACTGCGGATGCGCAGGTATCGCACTGGGTGCCGGTGCCGGCCGCGTGCTGCCGCCGTGTCGGCGCGGTACTCAGCGACGGTATCCGGCTGGACGGTGTTGTACTGAAGGTCTTCCTTGCTGTCCCACCCGGCGCTGATCCGAACCTCTGCCCACGGATGCCCAGGCCCGCCCGGGACCAGTACCGTTCCCAGCTCGTGGCGGGCGGCGGCGGAGAGCGGCGTCGTGCGGCCGACGAAGCGCAAACGTCCGGCCGTGTTGTACCGGCCCAGGAGCAGGGGGTGCGGCGAGCGAACGGGCCCGCTCACGCCCGCGATGATTCCGTCCTCGGTCGTTCGCGCCCGCAGCTTCAGCCATCCGCCGCCGCGCTGACCAGGCCGGTACCGAGAGGCTGGGTCCTTGATTATGATGCCCTCGATGCCGGCTGCTCCCCAGGCGGGTGCAAGCCAGGTCCGGGCGGTCTCGATGTCAGCGGTCTGCGGGCACAACGCCCACGGGGCGGACAGCCGATGGGTAGCGAAGAGGTCCTCAAGAGCCGCCCTGCGTTCGTACAGGGGCTGGTCGAGAAGCACGGTGCCGGAGAGTTCGAGCAGATCGAAGACGATCAGGTGGGCCGGTTGCTGCCGGGCGGCGCGCTCTGCGGTCGGCCCCCGTCGGCGGGCCCGGTGCTGCAGAGCCGTGAAGTCGAGCCTTTGTTCGTTCCACACCACCAGTTCGGCGTCCATGACCGCCTCGACGCCGAGAGCGGACGCGGCCCGGGCGATCTTCGGGAACGTCGACCCCAGATCGGCGCCGCGCCGTGACTGGATGAACGGCACCGGGCGAACACCACGGTGCGGTAGCCGTCGGCCTTCTGCTCGTAGAGGGCCTGCCCGGCTGCTGTGGCGCGGGGCAGCTCCTCAACGGGCCGGGCCAGCATCGGTTGGATCGGTGGTGACAGCTCCACCCTCCACTCCTACGGGATCCGCGCTGCCATCTCCCGCAGCGAGAGCCCCGGCGAGGCAGACGTCGAGAAGTTCACCCGCCCGGCGAGACCGACGGCCAGCCGCCGCAGCGCAGGCAGGAGGTCAGCACCGCCACCCCGCGCTGCTCGGCGTCCTCCAGCCGGCCGGCAACCACAGCGGCCGGGACCTTGAGGACTTCCCACTCTCCGCTGCTGATCACGACCTTGCCGTTCTCCGGCACCACCGGACACGCGAGCGCATGGACACTGATCCTGACCTCGAGCGCGGTCGTGCTGCGCCTGAGCCGGGCGAGGAGATACCGCTTAGTGGGGTCGGCGGCGCTCGCTGGAACGACGGAGATCATCTCGGGCATTCCCGCACCATAACGGCCACCCGATGGACGATGTGGCCCGCTGCTCGCCCGGAAGCGTCGCCCACGCTGCAGGGGCAGCTCCGGTGTGAGGAGAGGACCGGCGGGATCAACTGATCGCCGGGGCCTTGGCGCGGGCGGCCTCGACATCGTTCCAGCAGAGGATGCAGAGCGTGTTCTCCGGGGCGCCGCGAGCGTGCGGTTTAAGCTCACGCAGCTCAGAAGCGGTCGGGACGACCATAGCGTGTGCAACACCTGTAGTGCACGGACCCTCGGTTCGTGCCGCCGAGCGCATCGGCGAAGTAGCCGATTCCCTGGTCATTGCTGGGCGGCCGCTCGCCCCGACGCTGACGGGTGGCGGGGTGGTCCGCTGTCTGCGGCGAAATCCACGCGTCCGCCCGGTGTCAGGGCCCGGGTGTGCCACTCAGTGCCCACGCCTGCGGAGCATGGTGGCGAGGTTGGCCCGGACCGTCTTTGTCATTGGGTGGTCTTCGCCCAGCATTCGGGCCGAACCCTCGAGTGTCTGCTCGTACAGGTGGATGGCGCGGTCCCAGTTCCCTGCCAACACGTAGACGTGGGCGAGGTTGTTTTGCGCCCTCACGGTCTGCAAGTGGTCTTGGCCCAGTACCCGCACCGAATTCTTGAGCGCCAGCTCCTGGAGGGGGATGACGCGGTCCAGGTTCCCTGCTGACGCGTACGCGAAGGCGAGGTTGGTTCGCGAGGCTAGGGTGTGTGGGTGGTCTTGGCCCAGTACTCGTTCCCGGTCCTTGAGGGTCTGCTCGTGTAGGGGGATGGCGCGGTCCAGGTTCCCCCACTTCTCGTAGGCGCCAGCGAGGTTGCTGCGCAAGAGCAGAGTCTGCGGGTGATCCCGGCCCAGCACCCGCACCGAATCCTTGAGCGTCCGCTCGTACAGGGGGACGGCGCGATCCATGAGCCCCGCCGACGCGTAGGCGTAGGCGAGGTTGTGTCGCGATTCCAGAATGCCGCGGTAGTCCTGGCCCAGCACTCGCTCAGCTATGGCGAGGGCGCGTTCGAGGTACGTGATTGCGCGGCCGGTCGAGCCTTGATCGTTGAGGAACAGTCCAGTGGCGGTGAGGTAGGACTCTGTAGTGGCGGTGTCAGTGTCGGGGCTTGCGTGGTTGGCAAGGGCGTCGATATGGGGAAGCAGAGCCCGCCAGGTCGGCCAGGTGGCGGGGTCCCTCCAGTTTTGGGGGAGGGCGGTGTTCAGATGCGTGGCTGCGTGGTTGCGGGCTTGGTTGATGAGCTCGGGGGTGCGGTGGGGGTCGTCGGGGTCAGGGGTGCGGGTGAGGGACTGGACGAGGCGGTGGATTTGCCAGGGTGTGGGTGTTGGGGTCAGCGGTGGCCATGTTGTAGGCGGTAAGCAGACCCAGTGCACCGTTGAGCGCGGTTGGGCTGGCGGCGCCGTCGAGGAGATTAACGGGGATCTCGTCGGGTGCGTACCAGGAGAGGATGCGCAGCAGCTCGGTGGCCAGGGGCTGGGCCTGGTGGATGCGGTCCAGGGTCAGGCGCCAGATGCGGGCGATGGTGCGCTCGCTGTTGGTGACGCCGGCTCCGCCCTTCTGGTACAGGTTCGCGGGGGCCTGCGCGAGGAGGTTGAGGTAGCCGCGGGGGGTGAGCAGTGGGGTCTGGGCGAGGTAGGCGGCGGCCTGTTTGATGGCGAGGGCCAGGTGCCCGAGTTCGGCGCACAGGTCGTCGGCGCCGTCCATGTCCTGTGGCCCGGTGGCGGCGGTGGCGGTCCGGGTGAGCAGGGCGAGGGAGTCGTCCTCGTTCAGGACGTCCAGGCGCAGGATGGTGACGGCGTCGGGCCAGGCGGCGGCGAGTCGACTGGTGATCAGGAACCGGCCGGTTGGGGCGCAGCCGAGCAGGTCGTCGATGTCGCGTCGGGCGTTGACGTTGTCCAGGATGAGCAGCCACCCGGTGTGGCTGGCCAGCCACTGCATTGCGCGTTGCGCCAGACCCGGTTGCCGTGCCGGTCGAATTGCAGGGCGGTGACCCGGTCGACGGCCTCCCGCCGCCGCTCGGCACCGACCCGTAATGGTGGAGTCGGGTATTGGAACCTGCGGAATAGGAGTCAGGCTGGGCCTGCGCACGGTCCGGCCGAGAGCATGTCAGCGGTCAGCGCCCATCGTTCGTGGTCCTGCCAGACACCGTTGATGCGCTGGAAGCCCGGCGAGTATCCCTCGCGAAGGAAGCCCAGGCGTTTGACCAAGTTCAGCGACGCCGTGTTCGTTGGCTGGATGTTCGCCTCAAGTCTGTGCAGCCCGAGTTCGGTGAAGGCGAACTGCACGACGAGGCGGAGGCCCTCGGACATGTAGCCGTGTCCTGCGGTGGACGCATAAGCGACGTATCCCAACATGCCACTCTGCATGGAGCCTCGCACGATGTTGTTGATGTTGACTCCACCGACGATCTCATCAGTTTGCCGGAGACAGATGACGAGTCCCTCATGTGTAGGTTGGGCGAAGCGTGCGACGAAGTCGTCGAACGCTTCCCGAGTGGTGTCTCGTCTGGGTATCCACGGGTGGTGGAGCTCTGAGCTGTCGCGCGTCAGCGCGGTGATCTCCTCGTAGTCGTTCGCGCAGACGGGGCGTATCGCGACACGGTCTCCGAGGATGAGGTAGCGGTTCGGCATCCGGTGATCCTAGTCAGCCGGGCTGGGTCGGCCTCCTGCGCGGCGGCTGATCTCT
>NZ_JANIID010000066.1:0-15160 GCF_024519335.1 Streptomyces telluris | reverse complement strand
CAGAGTCCTTCCTGCCACTCTCCCCGCCTGCTCGGCTGCATTCCCCCGGAGGAAACCCCCGGAAGGAAACACAGCCGAGCCTGAGCGGCAATTCAACTGCTCTTATTCGCCGGCCGCCCGTGCGAGCTCGATGTCGAGGGACTCGCGTCGAATGCGCTGGTCCATGTACAGCAGCGCCGTCATGCCGGCCGTGACCGGAAGGGTGATCGTGGAGCTGATGACCGCCGCTATCCCGATGGAAATGAGCGAGGCCCAGTCCGTCGCCTCGGCGGCCGACTGTTCGCCGTAACCATTGATGAGGACGTCGAAGACGATGACGACGGCCTGGGCCATCAGGCTGACCAGCAGCGTGATCAGCACGGACAGCAGCTGGATTCCGAAGACGCGCCACCAGGCGCCCTGCACCAGCTTCGCCGACCGCCGCATGGCTCCGAGCACGCTCTGCTTCTCCAGCATCAGCGCCGGGGCGGCGAGGCTGTAGCGAATCCAGAGCCAGGTCGCCACCACCATGGACACCAGACCACCCAGCGCCATGAGCGACATTCCTGCCTGCTCGGCTCCGAGTGCGGCCGCCAGCAGGCCCCAGACGATACCTGCGGCGAAGACACCGACCAGGAGCATCGGCAGCAGGACCAGCAGCCCCGCCATCCGCGCCAGCTGCGGCCTGGCGCTCCGCCATGCCTCCCGGGCGGTGACCGGACGACCCAGCACCGCCCGGCTGACGATCACCGTGAGCAGGGCCGCGGCGGTGATGGAGCCGACCAGGCTGAGCAGCCAGGCCACCCCGAGGCTGCCGAGGCCGTTGCCTATGGCGTCGACCAGTTCCTTCGGCGTCTGCGGGGTCTCCCCGCCGAGCGCGTCGAGCTCCTCCGCGCTGCGCGGCCACCACCGCTCGATCACCGTCGCCGCGCTCTGCGTGGCCACGGCCACCGTCAGGGAGATGCCGACGACGGAGCGCCAGTGGAGGCGCATCGCGCGGATCGAGCCTTCCATGATCTCGCCGGTCTGCAGTGGACGCAGCGGGATCACCCCGGGCTGGGGCGCCTGCGGCCGGCCCCCGGCCCACTGGCTCCAGTCGGGCTGCGGCCCCGTACCCCCGCGGCCTGCCTGGCCGCCCTGGGTACCCGGTGCCCCGGAGCCGCCCGAGGACGTGTTCGCCCGGGCGCGTGTGCGCTGCCGGGGCGGGTTCGGGGGAGAGGTCGACCAGTCACCCGGTGGAGGCTGTTCCTGGGCCCACTGGGCTCTTTCCTGCCCCTGGGGCTGCCCTTGGGCCTGCCCTTGTGGCTGCTCCTGTGTCTGTGCTTGCGTCTCTGCCTGCGCCTCCGGCTGTGCCTGCTCCGGCTTCTTCTGTTCCTGCGTCGCCGCCGGGTCGCGCTCGTCGGACGGGGAGGATCCGGGCGAGGTCCGGCCCGGAGAGTCAGTCATGTGCGTCTCGCTCCTTCTCAGTGCCCGCCCGTCCGCCGGTTCGGCGGCGAGCGACTTCCGGCAATCGTGTCACGGTGATCCGGGCCGCCCGCGAGCTCGTACGAGGGAGTAATCCCAAGGCGACCTTCAATAGTCGGGGCACGAGCGGCAGACTGGATGGATGGCTGATCAGTTCGCGGCATCCATGGCGTCCGTCGAGCCCGGCTCCGTTCCCGCGCTGAGATGGGAGGAGCCGCCGGAGGGGCCCGTGCTCGTGGTCCTGGACCAGCGCAGGCTCCCCGCGGAAGAGGTCGGGCTGGTGTGCACGGACGTGCCGGCGCTGGTCGACGCGGTTCGTACGCTCGCCGTCCGGGGCGCCCCGCTGCTGGGGATCGCCGGGGCGTACGGGGTGGCGCTGGCCGCCGTCCGGGGTTTCGACGTCGTGGAGGCCGCAGAGCTCCTCGCGCACGCACGCCCCACGGCCGTGAACCTCGCCTATGGGGTGCGGCGTGCCCTGGGGGCGTACGAGGAGGCCCTGAAGGACGGCAGCGGGCCTGCTCAGGCCGCCGCGGCCGCGCTCGCGGAGGCGCGGGCCCTGCACCGTGAGGACGCGGAGGCCAGCGCGCGCATGGCGGAGCACGGGCTGGCCCTGCTGGAGGAGCTGGTGCCCGGCGGCGGGTTCCGGGTTCTCACGCACTGCAACACCGGGGCGCTGGTCTCCGGGGGCGAGGGCACGGCCCTGGCCGTGGCGAGCGCGGCGCACCGTGCGGGGCGGCTGAGGCGCCTGTGGGTGGACGAGACGCGTCCGCTGCTGCAGGGGGCGCGGCTCACCGCGTACGAGGCGGCCCGGGCGGGGATGGCGTACACGCTGCTCGCCGACAATGCGGCGGGGTCGCTGTTCGCCGCGGGCGAGGTGGACGCGGTGCTGATCGGTGCGGACCGGATAGCCGCGGACGGGTCCGTGGCCAACAAGGTCGGCAGCTATCCGCTGGCGGTGCTGGCCCGCTATCACCACGTGCCGTTCCTGGTGGTGGCCCCGGTGACCACCGTGGACCTCGGTACGCCGACGGGCTCGGAGATCGAGGTGGAGCAGCGCCCGGGGCACGAGATCACGGAGTTTACGGTCGTGCCGCCGGGGGCAGGCGCGGAGCCGGGCACGGGGGTGCCGGTGGCTCCCCTGGGGACGCAGGCGTACAACCCTGCGTTCGACGTCACACCACCGGAACTGGTGACTGCCGTCGTCACGGAGAACGGAGTGGTCTCGCCGGTGACCCGGGCGGGGCTGGCGGAGCTCTGCGGCAGGTCACGGCGGGGATCCGGGAGTGAGCCGGCCTGATCCGCACGTGTACTGTCCACCCCTGGCGGCGAACGCTGTCGGTGTCCCGGGTCAACGGGACACACCGAAGTGTGTCAGTCGCGCCAGGTGAGCTCCGTCACCCGGCTCTATGGACCGGATGCGAAAATGGGATGATGTCGATATGAAGGGACGCGTCCTTGTCGTCGACGACGACACCGCACTGGCCGAGATGCTCGGCATTGTGCTGCGTGGTGAGGGTTTCGAGCCGTCGTTTGTAGCGGACGGCGACAAGGCACTTGCTGCTTTTCGTGAGGTCAAGCCCGATCTTGTGCTGCTCGATCTGATGCTGCCCGGCCGGGACGGCATCGAGGTCTGCCGGCTCATCCGCGCCGAGTCCGGCGTGCCGATCGTGATGCTGACGGCGAAGAGCGACACGGTCGACGTCGTCGTCGGCCTGGAATCGGGGGCCGACGACTACATCGTCAAGCCGTTCAAGCCGAAGGAGCTGGTGGCGCGGATCCGCGCCCGTCTGCGCCGCTCCGAGGAGCCCGCGCCGGAGCAGCTGGCGATAGGCGACCTGGTCATCGACGTGGCCGGGCACTCGGTCAAGCGCGACGGGCAGTCGATCGCACTGACGCCGCTGGAGTTCGACCTGCTGGTCGCGCTCGCCCGCAAGCCGTGGCAGGTCTTCACCCGTGAGGTGCTCCTGGAGCAGGTGTGGGGCTACCGTCACGCGGCCGACACCCGCCTCGTCAACGTGCACGTGCAGCGGCTGCGCTCCAAGGTCGAGAAGGACCCGGAGCGGCCGGAGATCGTGGTGACCGTCCGTGGTGTGGGCTACAAGGCCGGGCCGAGCTGACGTGTCGGGCAACGGTGCCGCCCCGGAGCGGGGCGTGGGGCGGCCCGTCGAGACGGCGGGCGGCATATCTTTCTTCCGGCGCCTGTGGCGGGCCGGGCGGATGCTGTCCGACGGTGCGGCCGCGGGGCCGGTCCACCCGTTGCTGAGGCTGTACGTGCGCTGGGTGCGCCGTCCGCTGCTGCCCGCGATGCGCCTGTGGCGGCGCAACATCCAGCTGCGGGTCGTCGCGACGACGCTGCTGATGTCGATGGGCGTGGTGCTGCTGCTGGGCGTCGTGGTCATCGGGCAGGTCCGCAACGGCCTGCTGGAGGCCAAGCGGCACGCGTCGATGAGCCAGGCCGAGGGCGGTTTCAAGGCGGCGCGGGACGCCGCCGACACCGCGGGGGACACCCGCGGGCAGGACGCCCAGTCGGGCAGCCGCGGCGCCACGGATCCCGGAGCCTGGCTGACGGCCCAGGTGCAGCAGCTCTCCAGCGGCGGCCAGGGCGTCTACCACGTGGTGGCGCTCAGCTCCGGCGGCGGCGACCTCGCCTACGGCGACCTGGGGTACAACGACATGACGTCCGCCGGGGCGCGCGGCCCGCGGGCCTCCGGTGACATCGACCCCGAGGCCAGCATCCCCGCCGACCTGCGCAAGCAGGTGGACTCCAAGACCGGTGCGCTGTGGAAGTCCGCGTCGGTGAAGCACAACTCCTCCGACGAGGGCGAGCCGGCGCTGGTCGTCGGCAAGCGGATGTACGACCCCAACGGCAAGGCGTACCAGCTGTACTACCTCTTCCCGTACACCCAGGAGGAGAAGTCGCTGAGCCTGGTCAAGGGCACGCTGGCGACGGCCGGGGTGTTCGTGGTCGTGCTGCTCGGGGCCATCGCCTGGCTCGTGGTGCGGCAGATCGTCACACCCGTGCGGATGGCCGCGAGCATCTCCGAGCGGCTGGCGGCGGGCGTCCTGCAGGAGCGCATGAAGGTCACCGGTGAGGACGACATCGCGCGCCTCGGCGAGGCCTTCAACAAGATGGCGCAGAACCTCCAGGTCAAGATCCAGCAGCTGGAGCAGCTGTCGCGGATGCAGCGCAGGTTCGTCTCGGACGTCTCGCACGAGCTGCGGACGCCGCTGACGACCGTGCGCATGGCCGCCGAGGTCATCCACGAGGCCCGTGAGGACTTCGATCCGGTCACCGCGCGCTCGGCGGAGCTGCTGTACGGGCAGGTCGACCGCTTCGAGTCGCTGCTGGCCGACCTGCTGGAGATCAGCCGGTTCGACGCGGGGGCCGCGGCCCTGGAGGCCGAGCCGGTCGACCTGCGGGACGTCGTCAACCGTGTGATCGAAGGGGCCCTGCCGCTCGCGGAGCGCAAGGGCAGCAAGCTGCTGGTGCAGGGCGCCGAGCAGCCGGTGATCGCGGAGGCGGACTCCCGGCGCGTGGAGCGCGTGCTGCGCAACCTGGTCGTCAACGCGGTGGAGCACGGCGAGGGCCGGGACGTGGTCGTGCGGCTGGCGGCGGCCGGCGGCGCGGTCGCTGTGGCCGTCCGCGACTACGGCGTGGGTCTCAAGCCCGGCGAGGCGGTCCGGGTGTTCAACCGCTTCTGGCGGGCCGACCCGGCGCGCGCCCGCACCACGGGCGGTACGGGCCTGGGCCTGTCGATCGCCGTCGAGGACGCGCGGCTGCACGGCGGCTGGCTGCAGGCGTGGGGCGAGCCGGGCGGCGGTTCGCAGTTCCGGCTGACGCTGCCGGGGACGGCCGGAGAAACGTTGCGCGGATCGCCGATCCCGCTGGAGCCGGAGGACTCCCGGCGCAACCGCGGGCTGAGCGAGGCCGGCGTGCCGGTGGCCGTGGCCGGGCGGTCCGGCGGCGTGCCGCCGCAGGGCGCCGGGCTGACGCCCGTACCGCCGCAGAACAAGAACGTGCCGGCCGTGGATCCCGCGGCGCTGCCGGGCAGTGGTGCCCGTGTGGTGCGCCCGGGAGACCGGGACGGCGGCAAGCCCGCGGCGGGGTCCGCGGGAGAACGTGAGGGGCGGGCGCGTGGGCGCTGAACGCAATCGCCGCGGGCGGGCGAGCGGCCTGCGGCGGCGGACCGCCGGGTTCGGCGGGCTCGCCGTGAGCGCCGCGCTGCTGGCCGGCTGCGCCTCGATGCCCGACAGCGGCGAGGTGACGGCGGTCGATTCGTCGCAGCGTGCCGACGCGGACTCCCAGGTGCGCGTCTACGGCGTGCCGCCGCACAAGGGCGAGCGGCCGCAGGAGCTGGTGACGGGCTTCCTGGAGGCCACCACCAGCGACGATCCGGACTACGGCACGGCCCGCATGTACCTGGCCAAGGGCGAGCAGCGGCGGTGGGACCCGTCGTGGGGCACGGTCGTGCTGGCGGAGCCGCCGCAGGTGCAGGTGGAGCGCACCGGCGACGGGGACCGCGACTACACGATCACCCTGATCGGCAAGCAGGTCGCCAGGATCGACGCCAAGCACGCCTACAAGCCGGAAGAGGGCGCGTACAAGGAGCGCATCCACGTCGCGCGCGAGGGCGGCGAGTGGCGCATCGACAGGCTGCCGCCCGGGCTGGTGCTCGGCCTCGCCGACTTCCAGCGGATCTACCGGTCCGTCAATAAGTACTACTTCGCGGAGCTGGGCACGTCCGGCTCCGGCAAGGGCCGGGACGTGCTCGTCGCCGACCCCGTCTATCTGCGCAAGCGCATAGACCCCGTGACGTCCACGGTCAACGCCCTGCTGGACGGGCCGACCAACTGGCTGGACCCGGTGGCCGCGACGGCGTTCCCGACGGGCACCAAGGTCGTGGACCGGCGGCTCTCCGTGGACGACTCCAACGCCCTCAGGATCCGGCTCAACGGGAAGGCCGCGGGCACCAACCAGGCGCAGTGCCTGCGCATGGCCGCACAGCTCCTGTACACCGTCCAGGACCAGTCGGCGAAGGTCGGCCAAGTGGTGCTGCAGCGGGACAACGGCTCGCAGCTGTGCTCGCTGGGGCGGGAGGAGGCGCGCAAGTACGCCCCCGACCAGGCCGCCGGCCGCGGCGCCGACCAGCAGTACTTCGTGGACGCGCAGCACCGGATGGTGAGCCTGGCCGACGGCGACGAGGAGGCGCGGCGGGTGCCGGGTCCCTTCGGGGCCGACGGGGCCGTGCAGCTGCGATCGGTGGGCGTGGACCGCAGCGAGCACCACGCCGCGGGCGTGGCCGCCAACGGCCAGGCGCTGTACGTCACCCGCCTGGAGACCGGTTCGGCGCTGGGCGAGCCCCGGGTGACCGCGCGCGGCGGGGCGAAGGCCGGGCTGACCGCCCCGAGCTGGGACGGGCTCGGCGACCTGTGGGTGGCCGACCAGGACCCGGAGCGGCCGCGGCTGCTGCGGCTGCCGGGCGGCACGGGCAGTCCGGAGGAGGTCCAGGTGCCCCGGCTCGACGGGCGCATCACCGGCTTGCGGGTGGCGGCCGACGGTGTGCGGATCGCGCTGCTGGTGACCAAGGACGACCGTACGAGCCTGAAGCTGGGGCGGGTCGAACGTCACGGGGGCGCGGGCCGGCTGACCTTGTCGGTGCAGGAACTGCGCTCGGTGGCGCCGCGGTTGGAGCAGGTCGACGCGGTGTCGTGGGCCGGCGGGAGCCGGCTGCTGGTCGCGGGGAACGAACAGGGCGGGCTGCAGCAGCTGCAGTACATCGACACGGACGGATCGCTGTCGAACACCTCCGCGCTGCCCGGCATCACGGGAGTGCGGGGCGTAGCGGCCTCGGAGAGCACGGCGAAGGCGCCGGCGCTGGTGGCCGAGCGGGACGGCGGGATCGTACGCCTGCTGCCGGACAGCAACTGGAAGCTGGTGACCAAGGAAGGCTCCGCGCCGGTCTACCCGGGATAGCCGCCGGGTGCCGGTGGCGCGGCGCGGGGTTTTCCACAGGGGTGGCGGGGCGCCGCGGCCGGCGGGACAGTGGATCTGTGCGCGGGTGGTGGCAGGAGATCGCGGGCCTGGTGCTGCCGGGCGAGTGCGCGGGGTGCGGGCGGCCGCGGTCCGTGCTGTGCGAAGCGTGCCGGGCGGCGCTGGGCGGAGGCGCGGTGCCGGGCGCGGGTGCGGCGTGGCGCGTCAGGCCCGATCCTGTGCCGGCCGGGCTGCCGCCGGTCCATGCCGCCGGGCTGTACGAGGGTCCGGTGCGCGCCGCCCTGCTCGCGCACAAGGAGCGCGGGGCGCTGGGGCTGGCGGGGCCGCTGGGGGCCGCCCTGGCGGGTGCGGTGCGCGCTGCGGCCAGTTGTCCGGGGGGTGGCGGGTGGGGCGGGGGAGGGGCCCTGGAGGCCGGTGAAAGGCCCTTGCTGCTCGTTCCCGTCCCCTCGGCCCGCCGTGCCGTCGCCGCCCGCGGTCACGATGCCGGCCGGCGCCTGGCCCTCGCCGCCGCGCGTTCCCTGCGTGCCGCCGGTCTGCCCGCCCGTGCGGCGCCCGTGCTGCGCCAGTGCAGGGCCGTCGCCGACCAGGCCGGGCTGGGCGCCCGGCAGCGCAGGGCGAATGTGGCCGGCGCACTGGGGGTACGTATGGGAGGAGAGGGACTCTTGATGCGCGAGGGGCCGGTGGTGCTGGTAGACGATCTGATGACCACGGGGGCTTCGCTTGCCGAGGCCGCACGTGCCGTCTCCCTCGCGGGCGCCGGCGTGCTGGGCGCCGCCGTCGTGGCCGCGTCCGGAGTTCCCCCGCGCGAGGCCGAAAAGAAGCGGAACTGAAGGGCAACGTCATTCGTTGCTGATGGTAACGGCAAGGAAACACCTGAATGGAGGTACGTCCCGGTAGGGGCTACCGACAGGCGTCCGAGCGAGATATGTTCGGTTGTGAGGAATGGCAGGGGCTATGCCTCGCATTTCCGAATGGCGAGCTTTGCTCGCTTTCACGGAAGCTTGAAGTCGATGGGGTGCAGACCTTGCCGATGGGGGAGGAGGAGGTGAAAACCGCCAAGTCGGTGGCTCCGGGTATCCCCGGAGTCTGATGCAAGAGGGATGCGCTCCGCACCTTCGGCGGGGCGATCCGGGAACGGAGTTCTGCGTGGACATCGTCGTCAAAGGCCGCAAGACCGAGGTGCCCGAGCGCTTTCGCAAGCACGTGGCCGAGAAGCTGAAGCTGGACAAGATCCAGAAGCTCGACGGCAAGGTGATCAGCCTCGACGTCGAGGTGTCCAAGGAGCCCAACCCCAGGCAGGCCGACCGCTCCGACCGGGTGGAGATCACGGTGCGTTCCCGTGGACCGGTGATCCGGGCGGAGGCCGCAGCAACCGATCCGTACGTCGCACTGGACCTGGCCACCAGCAAGCTCGAAGCACGACTGCGCAAGCAGAACGACAAGCGCCACACCCGGCGGGGCAACGGCCGCATCCCCGCGAGCGATGTCGCGGCGACCGTCATCGGCGCCGCGGAGCTCACCGACAGCGGTGAACTCGCCGTCGAGCAGGCGGCGGACGGGGTGCCGGTCACCCGCATGGGATCCCTGGAGATCCGTGGCGAAGGCCCTCTGGTGGTCCGCGAGAAGACCCACTCCGCAGCGCCCATGACCCTCGACCAGGCGCTCTACGAAATGGAGTTGGTCGGGCACGACTTCTACCTGTTCGTCGACTCCGACAGCAAACAACCCAGTGTCGTCTACCGGCGACACGCCTACGACTACGGCGTCATCCACCTCAATGCCGACCCGCTCTTCGAAGGAGAGCCCGGTGGTGCGGGCGGGGAGCTGGGCGGCTGAGCCGGGGGGCTCCGGCCTCCCGCGCCATCTGCCGTAACCGTCGGTCCGGTGCCCTAGGGGCGCGCCCCCGCGCCCCCGGGGCGCCGTCGTGCGACGACGGAAGCAGCGCCCGGCCCCCCGGCATGAAATCATGGCCCGGCGGCCAACCACCGGCGCCGGGGAACCGGTTGGGCGGCGCAGCACGCAGCACAGTGCAACCGCGAGGGGCTCTGGGCCTTCAGGGGTCTTCAGGGGGAGGAACAATGGCGGACAGGTTCGGGCCCGTACTCGAGCCCGGCGAGGACGACGACGAGGCCTGCTCGGGCAGGGGCGCGGCGCGCGAGGAGCCCATCCGGGTCCTGGTCGTGGACGACCACGCGCTCTTCCGCCGGGGCCTGGAGATCGTCCTGGCGCAGGAGGAGGACATCCAGGTCGTCGGCGAGGCCGGGGACGGTGCGGAGGCCGTGGACAAGGCCGCGGACCTGCTGCCGGACATCGTGCTGATGGACGTCCGCATGCCCAAGCGCGGCGGCATCGAGGCGTGCACCTCCATCAAGGAGGTGGCCCCCAGTGCGAAAATCATCATGCTGACGATCAGCGATGAGGAAGCCGACCTCTACGACGCCATCAAGGCCGGGGCGACCGGCTATCTCCTCAAGGAGATCTCCACCGACGAAGTGGCGACCGCCATCCGGGCCGTTGCCGACGGGCAGTCGCAGATCAGCCCGTCGATGGCGTCCAAGCTGCTCACCGAGTTCAAGTCGATGATCCAGCGCACGGACGAGCGCCGGCTGGTGCCGGCGCCCCGGCTGACGGACCGCGAGCTGGAGGTCCTCAAGCTCGTCGCCACGGGGATGAACAACCGCGATATCGCCAAGGAGTTGTTCATCTCCGAGAACACCGTCAAGAACCACGTGCGCAACATCCTGGAGAAGCTGCAGCTGCACTCCAGGATGGAGGCGGTGGTGTACGCGATGCGCGAGAAGATCCTGGAGATCCGTTAGCTAGTCCAGGGCGGTGATCAGCGCTGCGGCCAGCTTCGCGTCGTCGCAGCGCTCGATCCGGACGGCGTCGCAGCCCACCCACTCCGCCGCCTCCCGCAGCGCCGCGGCCATCGGGGCCACGGCCTTGGGCCCGTCGAGGGAGACCTGGCGGGCCACCAGCGTGGATCCGTCGCGCGCCGGGTCGACACGCCCGAGCAGCCGGCCGCCCGACAGCAGCGGCATCGCGAAATAGCCGTGTATCCGCTTCTCCCTCGGGACGTACGCCTCCAGGCGGTGCGTGAAGCCGAAGATCCGCTCCGTGCGGGGGCGGTCCCAGACCAGCGAGTCGAACGGCGACAGGAGCGTCGTGCGGTGCCGGCCGCGGGGCTGCTCGGCCAGGGCCGCGGGGTCGGCCCACGCCGGCTTCGCCCAGCCCGCCACCTCCACCGGCACCAGGCCGGTCTCGTCGATGACGGCGTCCACCTGCTCGCCCTTGAGGCGGTGATAGTCCGCGAGGTCCGCCCGGGTGGCCACGCCCATCGCGGCACCGGCCTGCGCCACCAGGCGCCGCGTGCACGCGGCGTCGTCCAGGTCGTCGTGGAAGAGAGCGGCGGGCACGGCGCGCTCGGCCAGGTCGTACACGCGCTTCCAGCCGCGCCGGCGGGTGCACACCACCTCGCCGGTGTCCAGCAGCCACTCCACCGCGATCTTCGTCTCGGACCAGTCGTACCACTCTCCCCCAGCTACCGCTGGGAGGTGCCCCCAGCCGTTCTTGGCGCCGCCCAGCTCCGTGGCCGTCAGCGGGCCGTCGGCCTTGAGCCGGTCGCGGACCGCCGCGCACGAGCGCTCCGCGTCCTCCATGACGTGCCAGCGGTGCCCGCGCGTCTGGAAGGCCCGCCGGCGGAAGGCGAACAGCGGCCACTCCTCGACGGGCAGGATGCACGCGGCGTGCGACCAGTATTCGAAGGCGTGGTCCCCCGACCAGTACGCCTCCTCGACCGCGGCCCGGCCGACCGCGCCCAGCCGGGCGTACGGCACCAGCTCGTGCGAGCGGGCCAGCACGGAGATCGTGTCCAGCTGGACGGCCCCCAGGTGCCGCAGCACGCCACGCGTGCCCGCCCGCCGGTCCGGCGCGCCCAGCAGGCCCTGGGCGCGCAGCGCCAGCCGGCGCGCGTCATCGGCGGACAGGTGGTGCTCGGGCTTACGGGCCTTGGCGGAGGCGGCAGTTGTCATGGCGGTCACCTTAGGCGGGGGCACTGACAACGGCCGGGGAGCCGGTCAGCCGCGCCCGGGAAACGGCAGGTAGGGGGCGGCGGTGGGCAGGCCCAGGTCCGAGGGGAGCAGGGAGCCGATCCACGCGTCGCGCCGCGTGCCCCCGTAAACGATCTTCGACCGCATGACGCCCTCCATCCGGAACCCGGTCTTCAGGGCCACTGCGCGCGAGCCCTCGTTGCCCGCCTCCGCGTACCACTCAATGCGCTCGACGCAGAGGGTCTCGAAGGCCCAGCGGACCACTGCGCGGGCCGCCTCCGCGGTGTACCCGCGGCCGCGCTGGTCCTTGGCGGTCCAGTAGCCGAGCTCGGCCTGGCGTTCGGGGGAGCGCAGCTGTGCGAGCCGCACCAGGCACATGGAGCCGGCGAGCCGGCCGTCCTCCCGGGTGAAGACGCCCCACGTGTAGATGGTGTCGTCGCGCCAGCCGGCCGGGCAGGTCTCCTCGATGAAGGTCCGGGCGTCCTCGGGCGTGTACGGAGAGGGCACGCTCGTGTACCGGGGGATGTCCGGGTCCTGGCAGGCCGTGTGCACCGCGTCCGCGTCGGCGGGGGCGAAGGGACGCAGCAGCAGACGATCGGTCGTGAGCTCTATGGGGTCCATGGGCGGAGTGTAAAGACCCTCAGCCCGGCACCTTCGGGATTATTCGCTCGTTCCATAACCGGGTGACACCGCGGGTGACACCCGGCCCGGGTGATGACGGACCTCCCGGCGCGGCGGGGTCCTCGCTTACGATGGCCGTTGCGGCGGGGACTGTCCCGTCGTGCCCGCGTACCCGCCCCCTGCCCACGGCGGGGGAGAACCGGTGCCAGGCCCGACCGGCAAGGAGCTAGCCTACGTGTCCGTCTTCGGCAAGATCATGCGTGCAGGAGAAGGCAAGATCCTGCGCAAGCTGCACCGCATCGCGGACCAGGTCAATTCCATCGAAGAGGACTTCATCAACCTCTCCGACGCCGAGCTGCGCGCCCTGACCGACGAGTACAAGCAGCGCTACGCCGACGGGGAGAGCCTGGACGACCTGCTCCCCGAGGCCTTCGCGACCGTCCGCGAGGGTGCCAAGCGCGTCCTCGGCCAGCGTCACTACGACGTCCAGCTCATGGGCGGCGCCGCCCTGCACCTGGGCTACGTGGCGGAGATGAAGACCGGTGAGGGCAAGACCCTGGTCGGCACGCTGCCCGCGTACCTGAACGCCTTGTCGGGCAAGGGCGTCCACCTGATCACGGTCAACGACTACCTGGCCGAGCGCGACTCCGAGCTGATGGGCCGGGTGCACAAGTTCCTGGGCCTGTCGGTCGGCTGCATCCTGGCGAACATGACGCCGGCGCAGCGCCGCGAGCAGTACGGCTGCGACATCACGTACGGCACGAACAACGAGTTCGGCTTCGACTACCTGCGCGACAACATGGCGTGGTCGCAGGACGAGCTGGTCCAGCGCGGGCACAACTTCGCCGTGGTCGACGAGGTCGACTCGATCCTGGTCGACGAGGCCCGTACGCCGCTGATCATCTCCGGCCCGGCCGACCAGGCCACCAAGTGGTACGGCGACTTCGCCAAGCTGGTCACCCGCCTGAAGAAGGGCGAGCCGGCCAACCCGCAGAAGGGCGTCGAGGAGACCGGCGACTACGAGGTCGACGAGAAGAAGCGCACGGTCGCCATCCACGAGGCCGGCGTCGCCAAGGTCGAGGACTGGCTGGGCATCGACAACCTCTACGAGTCGGTCAACACCCCGCTGGTGGGCTACCTCAACAACGCCATCAAGGCGAAGGAGCTCTTCAAGCGGGACAAGGACTACGTCGTCATGGACGGCGAAGTCATGATCGTCGACGAGCACACCGGCCGTATCCTCGCGGGCCGCCGCTACAACGAGGGCATGCACCAGGCCATCGAGGCGAAGGAAGGGGTGGAGATCAAGGACGAGAACCAGACCCTCGCCACGATCACCCTCCAGAACTTCTTCCGCCTCTACAGCAAGCTGTCCGGCATGACCGGTACGGCCATGACCGAGGCCGCCGAGTTCCACCAGATCTACAAGCTCGGCGTGGTGCCGATCCCGACCAACCGGCCGATGGTCCGCATGGACCAGTCCGACCTCATCTACCGCACCGAGGTCGCCAAGTTCGACGCCGTGGTGAAGGACATCGCCGAGAAGCACGAGAAGGGGCAGCCGATCCTGGTCGGCACCACCTCCGTGGAGAAGTCGGAGTACCTCTCCCAGCAGCTCTCCAAGCGCGGCATCCAGCACGAGGTGCTCAACGCCAAGCACCACGAGCGCGAGGCCTCGATCGTCGCGCAGGCCGGCCGCAAGGGCGCCGTCACCGTCGCCACGAACATGGCCGGCCGCGGCACCGACATCAAGCTCGGCGGCAACCCGGACGACCTCGCCGAGGCGGAGCTGCGCCAGATGGGCCTCGACCCGGTGGAGCACGTCGAGGAGTGGGCGGCCGCGCTGCCCGGCGCCCTGGAGCGTGCCGAGGCCGCGGTCAAGGCCGAGTTCGAAGAGGTCAAGGACCTCGGCGGCCTCTACGTGCTCGGCACGGAGCGCCACGAGTCGCGCCGCATCGACAACCAGCTGCGCGGCCGTTCCGGCCGTCAGGGCGACCCGGGCGAGTCCCGCTTCTACCTGTCCCTGGGCGACGACCTGATGCGCCTGTTCAAGGCCCAGATGGTCGAGCGCGTGATGGCCATGGCCAACGTGCCCGACGACGTGCCGATCGAGAACAAGATGGTCACCCGGGCCATCGCCTCCGCGCAGTCCCAGGTCGAGCAGCAGAACTTCGAGACGCGCAAGAACGTCCTGAAGTACGACGAGGTGCTCAACCGCCAGCGCGAGGTCATCTACGGCGAGCGCCGCCGCGTCCTGGAGGGCGAGGACCTGCAGGAGCAGATCCGGCACTTCATGGACGACACCATCGACGACTACATCCGCCAGGAGACCGTCGAGGGCTTCGCCGAGGAATGGGACCTGGAGCGCCTGTGGGGCGCCTTCAAGCAGCTCTACCCGGTGAAGGTCACCATCGAGGAGCTGGAGGAGGCGGCGGGCGACCGCGCGGGCATCACGGCCGAGTTCATCGCCGAGTCCATCAAGGACGACATCAACGAGCAGTACGCGGCGCGCGAGGAGCAGCTGGGCTCGGACATCATGCGCGAGCTGGAGCGTCGCGTGGTGCTCTCGGTGCTGGACCGCAAGTGGCGTGAGCACCTCTACGAGATGGACTACCTCCAGGAGGGCATCGGCCTGCGGGCCATGGCCCAGAAGGACCCCCTGGTGGAGTACCAGCGCGAGGGCTTCGACATGTTCCAGGCCATGATGGAGGGCATCAAGGAGGAGTCCGTCGGCTACCTGTTCAACCTGGAGGTCCAGGTCGACCAGCAGCTGGAGGAGGTCCCGGTCGAGGAGGCCGCGCCGTCCCTGGACAAGGTCCAGGACACCATCCCCGCGGCCCGTCCCGAGATCCGTGCGAAGGGCCTCGCGCAGCCGCAGCGGCCGGACCGGCTGCACTTCTCGGCCCCGACGGTCGACGGTGCGGGCGGCACGATCGAGACCGACTACGCCAGTGACGACACGGGCGAGTTCCGTTCGGCGGCGGACGGCATGACCCGCGCCGAGCGCCGCAAGGCGCAGAAGAACAGCGGCGGCCGTCGTCGCAAGAAGTGACCC